>NZ_JBEOSA010000052.1:0-63944 GCF_040302625.1 Kitasatospora sp. NPDC097643
GTCCGATCTGCCAGCTTCCACGCCAACAGCCCGCCCCTTTCCGCATGCCTGCTACAGACCGAGCACCGCCCGCAGCACGGCGGTCATCTCGGCCTCCGGATCCTCCGCGGCCTCCGGGGAGCGCCAGGCGACGAAGCCGTCCGGGCGGACCAGCACGGCGCCGGCCGGGCCGACGCCGTGCAGGGCGGCGAAGTCGCCACCGGGTTCGGGCGCGAGGTCGTCCTCGGCGCCGGTGCCGATCCGGTAGGCGTCCAGCGGGACGGCCAGGCGGTCGGCGGCCCGGCGGGCGCCGGTGTGCCAGGCCGTGCCCTCCGGCCCGGTGAGCAGCACCATCGCCTGCTCGTACAGGTCGAGCGTGGAGAGCCGGACGCCGGAGCGCAGCAGCCACTGGTGCGGGGCGCGGCTGCCGGGCTCGCCCGCCGACTCGAAGGCCTCGGGGACGACCGGGCCCGCCGGGTCGGTCCCGAGGACGGCGCCGACGGGGTAGCGGTAGCCGAGGGCCACCGCGAGCACCCCGGCCTGGCGGCCGACGCCCGGGACCACCGCGTAGCCGGGGTGGCTGTGCTCGGCCGAGCGGGCGGAGGCGCGCTCGCCGGTCACCCGGGCGACCGGGCGGCGCTCCTGCCCGTACGTCTCCAGCAGCCGCGGCCCGGCCCAGCCGCACAGCACCGCGGCCAGCTTCCAGGCCAGGTTGTGGGCGTCCTGGATGCCGGTGTTGGAGCCGAAGGCGCCGGTCGGCGACATCTCGTGCGCCGAGTCCCCGGCGAGGAAGACCCGGCCGGTGCCGTAGCGGTCGGCGACCCGCTCGGCCGCGTGCCAGGGCGCCTTGCCGGTGACCTCCACCTCGAGGCCCGGCATACCGACGGCGGTGCGGATGTGCCGCTCGCAGCGCTCGTCGGTGAACGCCTCCAGCGGCTCGCCGTGCTCCGGGTGCCAGGGCGCGTGGAAGACCCACTCCTCCTGGTTGTCGACCGGCAGCAGCGCGCCGTCGGCCTCCGGGTTGGTGAGGTAGCAGGCGATGAAGTGCCGGTCGCCGACCACCTCGGCCAGCCGCTTGGCCCGAAAGGTGATGCTGACGTTGTGGAACAGCTCGCCCTTGCCGCTCTGGCCGATGCCGAGCCGCTCGCGGACCGGGCTGCGCGGCCCGTCCGCCGCGACCAGGTAGGCCGAGCGCACCACGCGCTCCTCACCGGTCTCCCGGCTGCGCAGCACCGAGGTCACACCGCCCTCGTCCTCCTCGAAGGAGAGCAGCTCGGTGCTGAACCGCAGGTCGCCGCCGAGTTCCCGGGCCGAGCGCAGCAGCACCGGCTCCAGGTCGTTCTGGCTGCACAGGCACCACGAGGTGGGGCTGAACCGGGCCAGCCGGCCGCCCGGGTCGATCTCCCGGAACAGCCACTCCTGCTCCTCGCCGGTCAGGGAGGGCGCCTGGAGGATGCCGTGGTTCGGGGCCAGGACGGAAGCCGCCTCCCGGATCGCCGGCTCGATCCCGGCCACCCGGTACAGCTCCATCGTGCGGACGTTGTTGCCTCGGCCACGCGGGTGGTGCGAGGTGTCGGCGTGCTTCTCGACCAGCAGGTGTCTGACACCCAGTCGGCCGAGGAAGAGCGAGGCCGACAGCCCGACCAGCGAGCCGCCCACGATCAGGACCGGCACCCGGTCGTCAACCTTCGGATTCATCAATTGCTCCGCCCTGTACGGGGATTCCGCGGCCCGGCGAATGGGCTCGGGGCCGCCCTCGACGGGGCCCGCACCGGCGGTGGCCCCGCTCTTCCATCCCCCGCCGGGTGCCCCTTGTGCCGCCCCTTCGCCCGGATGGCCCGCAAATCTCGCGCCCCCCGGGCCCGCCGCGCACGATCGACCTCAGGCCTGGCGCCGATCGCCCGGGCCGACCACCGTCGCACCCCCCTCCCCAGGCCGGGAGCACCCGCCGGACGCGGCCCGCCACGGCCCGCAGCGTGCGGCCCAGAGCAGAAAGTGGATCATGACGACTCTGTCCGAACCGCAGCCGAAGCAACACGCCGAGTCCGACACCCGGCTGAGGGTGGTGCTGATGCTGGAGATCCAGGACGGCGCCCAGCAGCGCTTCCTCGACGTCTACGAGACGCTGCGCCACCAGGTGGCCGCGGTGCCCGGCCATGTCAGCGACCAGCTGTGCCAGTCCATCAACGACCCCCGGCAGTGGCTGATCACCAGCGAGTGGGAGGACCAGGAGACCTTCCTGGAGTGGGTGGACAGCCCGGCCCACCGCGAGATGGTCAAGCCGATGCACGGCTGCGTCAGCGACAACTTCCGTTCGCTGCGCTACGCGATCCTGCGCGAGACCTCGGCGGCCGGCCACCGCGGCACCCGGGCGCCGATGGAGGTCCCGCCCGGCCTACCGCGCAGCGAGCCCGCCGGGCACGTCGGCCCGCCGAAGGCCGCGCCGGGCCCGGACGGCGTCGTCCGGCACGCCCTCACCTTCACCGTCAAGCCCGGCAGCGAGCAGGAGGTGGCCCGGATCCTGTCCGGCTACGCCTCCCCCAAGGCCGAGGTGGACGAGCACACCCGGCTGCGCCGTACCTCGCTGTTCATGCACGGCAACCGGGTGGTCCGGGCGGTCGAGGTGGTCGGCAACCTGGGCGACGCGCTGCGCCACGTCGCCATGCAGCCCGAGGTGCGGGCCGTCGAGGAGGCCATCAACCCGCACCTGGAGGAGCACCGCGAGCTGGGCGACCCGCAGGCCGCGCGGGCCTTCTTCGCCCGGGCCGCGCTGCCCGCCAAGCACCAGGCGATCGCCAGCGCCCCCGCCTCCGCGCGGCTGCACCGGCACGCCGTGCTGTACCCGGTCAAGCCGGGCAAGGGGCAGGCCGTCGCGGAGCTGTTGGCCGACTACGACAACCTCGCCACCGCCGACCCGACCGGCCCGGTCGCGGCGAGCACCGTCTTCCAGCGGGAGGACGTGGTGGTGCGGCTGATCGACCTGCGGGTGCCGGCCGAGGCCGACCCGGCGGCGGCGCTCGGCGTCGCGGGCGAGCCGGAGGCGGCCGCGCTCGGCCGGCTGCTCGACCTCGGCCCGAAGGGCGACCTGCGCACCGTCGCCGGGCTCAGCGCAATCCTCGCCGCCCGCGCCATGAACCCGGTCACCGACCGCAGCTCGACGAACAACTGATTGACAGTCACACCACTCGGAGGAAGCATCATGACCACGCAGTACCCACGGATCGTGCACGTCGACGAGGCACCGGAGAACCGTCGGCGCGGCGGCGACCTGCGCGCCATGCTCACCCCCACCAGCTGCGGGGCGACCAGCGGGTTCATGGGCCTGGCGATCGTCCAGCCCGGCGAGCGGATCGGCGAGCACTACCACCCGTACTCCGAGGAGTTCGTCTTCGTGGTCTGCGGCGACCTGGAGGTGGACCTGGACGGGGAGACCCGCCCGATCCGGCCCAACCAGGGCTTGATGATCCCGGTCAACATGCGCCACCGCTTCCGCAACGTCGGCGACACCGAGGCCCGGATGGTCTTCCACCTCGGACCGCTCGCCCCGCGCCCCGAACTCGGCCACGTCGACACCGAGGAGACCGCCGCCTCCGGCCCGCCGGAACCCGCCAAGGTGGCCTCGTGACCCGGCGCGTCGCGATCACCGGGATCGGTGTGGTCGCACCCGGCGGTGTCGGGGTCCCGGCGTTCTGGGACCTCCTCACCGCCGGCCGCACCGCCACCCGGGGCATCACGCTCTTCGATCCCACCGGCTTCCGCTCCCGGATCGCCGCCGAGTGCGACTTCGACCCGGCGGCCCACGGCCTCTCCCCCGAGGAAGTCCAACGGGCCGACCGCTACGTGCAGTTCGCGATGGTCGCGGCGGACGAGGCGATCGCCGACGCGGGCCTGGACCTGGCCGCCGAGGACCCGTGGCGGATCGCCGTCTCGCTCGGCACCGCCGTCGGCGGCACCACCCGGCTGGAACACGACTACGCCCTGGTCAGCTCGGCCGGCGCCCGCTGGGACGTCGACCACCAGCGGGCCGAACCGCAGCTGCACCGGGCGTTCGCGCCCAGCACGCTGGCCTCCGCGGTCGCCGAACGCACCGGCGCGCACGGCCCGGTGCAGACCGTCTCCACCGGCTGCACCTCCGGCCTGGACGCGATCGGCTACGGCTTCCAGGCGGTCGAGGAGGGGCGCGCCGACATCTGCGTCGCCGGCGCCTCCGACTCCCCGATCTCGCCGATCACCGTCGCCTGCTTCGACGCCATCAAGGCCACCAGCGAGCGCAACGACGACCCGGCGCACGCCTCCCGCCCCTTCGACGCCCACCGGGACGGCTTCGTCCTCGGCGAGGGCGGCGCCGTCCTGGTGCTGGAGGAGTTGGAGCACGCGCGCCGCCGGGGCGCCCGGATCTACGGCGAGGTCGGCGGCTTCGCCACCTTCGGCAACGCGTACCACATGACCGGCCTCACCCAGGAGGGGCTGGAGATGTCCCGGGCGATCGACGACGCGCTCGCGCACGCCCGGGTCGACCGCACCGACGTCGACTACGTCAACGCGCACGGCTCGGGCACCAAGCAGAACGACCGGCACGAGACGGCCGCCGTCAAGCGCTCGCTCGGCGAGCACGCCCGGCGCACGCCGATGAGCTCGATCAAGTCGATGGTCGGCCACTCGCTCGGCGCGATCGGCGCGATCGAGGTGGTCGCCTGCACCCTGGCACTCGCCCACGGCGTCGTGCCGCCGACCGCCAACTACGAGACTCCGGACCCGGAGTGCGACCTCGACTACGTGCCGCGCACCGCGCGCGAGCTGCCGCTGAGCCACATCCTCTCGGTCGGCAGCGGATTCGGCGGATTCCAGTCCGCCGTCGTGCTCAACAGAACGGGGTGAGATCCATGACGTCACGTCAGCAGGGCCGCCGGGCGGTGGTCACCGGCCTCGGCGTGGTGGCGCCGAACGGCGTGGGGGCCGACGCCTTCTGGAAGGCCACCAGGCAGGGCGTGAGCGTCCTGGACCGGATATCCCGTGAGGGCTGCACCGAGCTGCCACTGCGCATCGCCGGCCAGGTCCGGGACTTCGACCCGCACGCCGTCATCGACAGCCGCTACCTGGTGCAGACCGACCGCTTCACGCACTACGCGATGGCCGCCGCCGACCTGGCGGTGGCGGACGCCGGGTACCGGGCCGACGCCGAACAGCCGTTCGCCGTCGGCGTGGTGACCGCGGCGGGCTCCGGCGGCGGCGAGTTCGGCCAGCGCGAGCTCCAGCAACTCTGGGGCCAGGGGCCAAAGTTCGTCGGGCCGTACCAGTCGATCGCCTGGTTCTACGCGGCCAGCACCGGCCAGATCTCGATCCGCGGCGGCTACAAGGGCCCCTGCGGCGTGGTCGCCAGCGACGAGGCCGGCGGGCTGGACGCCCTCGCGCACGCCGCCCGCTCGATCGAGCGCGGCACCGACGCGGTGGTGGCCGGCGCCGCCGAGGCCCCGCTGGCGCCGTACTCGATGGTCTGCCAGCTCGGCTACCCCGAGCTGAGCCTCGCCGAGCGGCCCGACCGGGCCTATCTGCCGTTCACCGCGCGGGCCTGCGGCTTCGCCCCCGCCGAGGGCGGCGCGATGCTGCTGCTGGAGGACGAGCAGGCGGCCCGGCGGCGCGGTGCCACCGTCCGCGCGTACCTGGCCGGGCACGGCGCCACCTTCACCGGGGCCTCCCGCTGGGAGGAGTCCCGCGAGGGGCTGGCCGCCGCGATCCGCATCGCGCTGGACGAGGCCCGGACCGCGCCCGAGGAGATCGACGTGGTCTTCGCCGACGCGCTCGGCGTCCCGGCCGCCGACCGGGCCGAGGCGCTCGCCCTGGCCGACGCGCTCGGCCCCTCCGCCGAGGACGTGCCGGTCACCGCGCCCAAGACCGGCACCGGCCGGGCCTACTGCGGCGCGCCCCTGCTGGACGTCGCCGCCGCCGTGCTGGCCATGGAGGACGACGTCCTGCCGCCCACCCCCAACGTCACCGAGGTCTGCCACGACCTCGCCCTGGTGACCGGCCGCGCCCGACCGGCCGAACTGCGCACCGCGCTGGTGCTCAGCCGCGGGCTGATGGGTTCCAACTCCGCGCTGGTGCTCCGGCGCGGCGACCGGGCCTGACCCACCCGCAACCGTCCCGCCCGCAACCGTCCTGACCCGTATCCGTCCTGAAGGGACACCCCGTGAGCAACACCCTCAGCTACTCCGAACTGGCCGCGCTGATCCAGGCCCGGGCCGGCGTCGCCGTCGACCCCCTCGAACTGGAAAGCCCCGGCGCGCACTTCGACGACTTCGGCGTCGACTCGCTCGGCCTGCTCGGGGTCGTCGGCGAGCTGGAGAACCGGCACGGCCTCAAGGTCACCCCGGGCGCCGAGTCCGCCAAGACCCCGGCCGAGTTCATGGAGCTGGTCAACCGCTCCCTCGCCGCGAAGGCCGGTGCCTGACATGCCCGGACACACCGACAACGAGATCGTCATCGCCGCGCCGCTCGACCTGGTCTGGGAGATCACCAACGACCTGGAGAACTGGCCGGACCTGTTCAGCGAGTACGCCTCGGTGGAGGTGCTGGAGCGCGACGGCGACAGCGTGCGCTTCCGGCTCACCATGCACCCGGACGAGAACGGCCAGGTGTGGAGCTGGGTCTCCGAGCGCACCACCGACAAGGCCTCGCTCGCGGTGCGCGCCCGGCGGGTCGAGCCCGGCCCGTTCGAGTTCATGGACATCCGCTGGGAGTACGCGGAGGTCCCGGCCGGGACGAGGATGCGCTGGATCCAGGACTTCGCGATGAAGCCCACCGCCCCGGTCGACGACGAGGGCATGGTCAACCACATCAACCGCAACTCGCGGATCCAGTTGCAGCTGATCCGCGAGAAGGTCGAGAAGCGGGCGGAGGAGAAGTGACCGGGACCCACCGCGCGCTGATCGTCGCCCGGATGAAGCCGGAGGCCGGCCCGGACATCGCCGACGTCTTCGCCCGCTCCGACCAGGGCGAACTGCCGCACCTGATCGGCGTCACCGGCCGCAGCCTGTTCCAGTTCGGCGACGTCTACCTGCACCTGATCGAGGCCGACCGCCCGCCGGGCCCGGCCGTCGCCAAGGTCGTCGGCCACCCGGAGTTCCGGGCCGTCAGCGACCGGCTCACCGCCTTCGTCCAGGCCTACGACCCGGCCACCTGGCGGGAGCCGAAGGACGCGATGGCGCGCGAGTTCTACCGCTGGGAACGCTGATCCCGGCACCCCCCTGGGCCCGCCCCCGGCACCACCGCCGGGGGCGGGCCCACGCGTGTGCGGCCGCTCCCGTGCGCCCCGGCCGCTGTTCCCCGGCGCAGCGCCGGCCGGACCGGGTTCACCCGGATCGCCCGGGCACTCGGGTGAACACTCCCGGGAGTCCACCCGAAGGGCGCACAGCCCGTGCCTGACCTGCGACGCTCCGGTGGCAGGCGGCCGCACGGTGGTTGACGGTGGATCAGGCGCACCACCCGCGAGTCCCCTTGTCCGGCACCGTGCCGGCGGTCGCGGTCCGCGCCGGAAGGATCATCCTCATGCGTTCTGCACGCACACTGCTCGCCGCGGCGGCCGTCGCCGCCGTCCTGACCGCGGGCGCCCCCATGGCCTTCGCCGACGGGTCGACGGACCAGGGCAAGAACCTCACCTGGCAGGAGAAGCCGGAGAAGTCCGACAAGAGCAGCACCGCCTCCGACGGGAAGGCCTGGGAGGACAAGAAGGCCGGCGGCGCCGCCACCGAGGAGCACAAGGCCTCCGACAGCAAGGGCTCCGAGGGCAAGGCCCCCGACGGCAAGAGCGAGGAGCACAAGGGCTCCGAGGGCAAGGGCGAGGAGCACAAGGCCCCGCACGGCGGCGTGCACACCGGTGGCGGCGGGCTGTCCCTGTCCGGCGGCGGGCTGGCCTCCGGCGCGGTCCTGCTGCTCGGCGGCCTCGGCGCCGGCGCCTACGCGCTGCGCCGCGGCCGCCGCACGGCCGGCGCCGCTGTCTGACCCCTGCCACCCCTGGGCGCCTCCCCCGTCGGGGTGGGGGCGCACGGGGGCGGCGGGTTTTCGGAGACCCGGAAGGAAGAGGAGCGATGGGCGGTCCGGTCCCTGGCACGTCCCGGGTGCTGCGCGCCGGCATGGCCGCGGCGGCGGTCGGGGTGCTTCTGATGTACAACTCGGTGGACACGGCGCCGAGCGACGACGCGGCCCCCGGTCAGGCCGCTCCCCCGGCCGCGACGGCGGCGGCCGTCCCCGGGCCCTCGGCGGCGGCCTCCCCCACCCCGACGGCGACCGCGAAGCCGAGCCCGCCGGCCGCCCCCGGGGCGCCGGTGCTGAAGCCCTCCAAGCCGACCCGGCTGCGGATCCCGCAGATCGCCGTGGACGCGCCGTTCACCGAGCTGACGCTCAATCCGGCGGGGCAGCTCAACGCCCCGCCGCCGGACGACAAGAACCTGGTCGGCTGGTACCGGGACGGCGTGACCCCGGGCGAGCGCGGCAGCTCCGTGATCGCCGGGCACGTCGACACCACCAAGGGCCCCGCGGTGTTCCTGCTGCTGAGCCTGCTGCTGCCGGGCAACAAGGTCGAGGTCAGCCGCGCCGACGGCACGGTCGCGGTGTTCTCGGTGGACTCGGTGGAGACCTTCGCCAAGAACGCCTTCCCGGACCAGAAGGTCTACGGGAAGACGCCCGACGCCCAGCTGCGGCTGATCACCTGCGGCGGCACGTACGACAAGAAGCGGCGCGACTACCTGGACAACGTGGTGGTGTTCGCGCACCTGGAGTCCTCCAGGAAGGCCTGACCCGCAGGCCTGACCCGCAACCGGACGACCGCCGGTCCCCGACTCCTCGGGGACCGGCGGTCGTTCGTCCGGTCGGCACGGTCGTCGCCGTGCGGTCGGGCTCAGTCGAGCACGACGGCCTCGAAGGCGTGCAGGTAGGGGTTGACCGGGCGGACCTCGGAGACCTTCAGCCCCGCCTCCTCCATCAGCCGCACCATGCTCTCCTCGGAGTGCTTGGCGCCGCCGACGTTGAGCATCAGCATCAGGTCCATCGCCGTGGTGAAGCGCATCGACGGACTGTCGTCGACCAGGTTCTCGACCACCACGACACGGGCGCCCGGCCGGGCCGCGGCGACCACGTTGGCGAGGGTGCGACGGGTGGACTCGTCGTCCCACTCCAGGATGTTCTTGATGATGTAGAGGTCGGCGCGGACCGGGATGTCCACCCGGCAGTCGCCGGGCACCAGCCGGGCGCGGGCGGAGAAGGCGCCGCCGTCGCGGAGCCGGGGGTCGGCGCCCGCGACCACCTTGGGCAGGTCGAGCAGGGTGCCGTGCAGCGCCGGGTGCTTCTCCAGCAGGCTGGCCAGCACGTGGCCCTGGCCGCCGCCGATGTCCACCACCGAGTCGACGCCGGTGAGGTCCAGGTACTCGGCGAAGTCCCGGGCCGACTGCCGGCTGGAGGTGGTCATCGCCTTGTCGAAGACCCGCGCCGAGTCGCCCGCGTCGCTGTGCAGGTAGTCGAAGAACTCCTTGCCGAACAGCTCGGGGAAGACGTTGCGGCCCGAGCGCACCGCCTCGTCCAGCTTGGGCCAGGCCTCCCAGGTCCACGGCTCGGTGCACCAGAGGGAGATGTAGCGCAGCGAGTTGGGGGCGTCCTCGCGCAGCAGGCGGGACATCTCGGTGTGCTCGAAACGGCCGTCGGCGGTCTCGCTGAAGATGCCGTAGCAGGTCAGGGCGCGCAGCAGGCGGCGCAGCGGGCGGGGCTCGGTCTTCAGCTCGGCGGCGAGCTCGGTGACGCCGGTCGGCGTGTCGCCGAGCGCGTCGGCCACGCCGAGCCGGGCGGCCGCGCGGACGGCGGCGGCGCAGGCGGCGCCGAAGACGAGCTCGCGCAGGCGCATCGCGGCCTGGGGGCTGGTGGTGGGTGCGGTGGTCATGGGTGGTCTCTCCGGTCGGGGGGCGGGGGTGGTGGTGCGGCCGGGGCGGCGTGCGTCAGCAGTGGCCGGACGGCTCGGAGCGCGAACAGGTGTTGCGGGCGAAGGAGTTGTCGCCCCCGGTGTCGCGGTCGGCGATGTCCGCCGGGCTGTTGCCGCTCAGGTGGTTGCCGGTGATGGTGTTCCGGGCGTTGGCGACGCCGACGACGCTCTTGAAGAGCACGATGCCGCCGGAGAAGTCGGAGGTGCCGACGTTGTCGTGGACCTCGTTGTCGGTGACCCGGGCGTCCTCGGTACCGGTCAGCACGATGCCCGCGCCCTGGATGGCGCCGAGGCGCGGGTTGGCCGGGCAGAACCGGTTGTTGGCCACCACCCGGTTCTTCCGGATGTCGAGGTCCCCGGCCCGGGGCACGCCCTCGTCGCCGACCACGAAGACGCCGCCGCAGTTCTCGCGGATCTCGTTGCCCTGGACGGCCAGCCCGCGCAGCCGGCGGACGGTGACACCGACCCGGTTGCCGGTCAGGAGGTTGCCCTCGACGACCGTGCCCCCGGTGTCGGGCGCGCCGCCCTCGCGGTTGGCGTAGTTGGCGAGGAAGACGCCGGACTGGCCGTTGTCGACGGAGCGGTTGCCGGCGATGACGGCCCGGGTGGACATCTCCTGGCTGATGCCCTGCTGGGCGTTGTCGTGGACGTAGGTGGCGCGCACGGTCAGGCCGGACGTCCCGCTGGCGTCGATGCCGTTCTTGCGGAAGCCGGTGACGGCCAGGGCCTCGACCGTGACGTCCGGCAGCGGGGCGGCCTCGGTGCCGACCACGCAGAGGCCGTGCCCGGCGGTGGCGCAGGCGTTCTCCTTGCCGTCCCCGGGGGTGATCACGCTGGCCGGGCCGGCGCCGCGCAGGGTGAGGCCGGGGGTGGTGATGCGGACGCTGCCGCGGTAGGTGCCGGGGAACAGCTGGACGGTGTCGCCGGAGCGGGCGGCGTCGACGGCCTGCTGAATCGATTCGCCGGGCAGCACGAGGTGCAGCCGGCCCGAGGCGGCGTGGGCCGCCGGGGCGGCGGCCAGGGTGGTGACGGCGGTGGTCAGGGCGGTCGCGGCGGCGGTGGCCGCGGCGAGGTGGTGGATCCGTCGCGTGGGCATCAGTGGGTGACCTGTCCTTGTCCGGGTGGTGGCGGCCGGTGGGTACGGCCGAGTCGACGCTAAGGTCGCCCCACCGGGCCCGCCACCAGGGCTGGGCTGTGGGGCTGACGGGGCGTCGGCCGGTCGCGGTACGGGTCGGCGTGGCGCGTCGGCGCGGGTCGCGGGGGCGCTCGGGCGCGCCGGAGGTGACGGTCGGTCAGGCGTCGGAGGCGGGCGGGCCTCCGCTGCCCGGTCCGGGGGTCGGGCCGGCGATCGGCCCGGGGGTTCACTCGATCGGGCAGGGCGGGCCGGTTTGCGGGGCGCGTCCGTCCGGTCTCGCGACCCGGGCTGCCCGCCGCCGGGCCACGGCCGCGTGACATCCTCGGGGCCATGACCACCGCACCTGCCGCACCCGTTCTGCCCGACCCGTCCGCCGCCGCCCTCCGCAACCCGGTCGGCGCGCACGTCCCGGTGGCCGCGCGGGGGCTGGCCGGGACCGGTCTGGCGTACGCGCGGCGGGTCGGCGCCGAGTCGGTGCAGGTCTTCGTGGCGAACCCGCGCGGCTGGGCCACTCCCCCGGGCAACCCGGCACAGGACGAGGAGTTCCGCGCGGCCTGCGCCGAGCAGGGCCTCCCGGCCTGGGTGCACGCGCCGTACCTGATCAACTTCGGCTCGGACAACCCTGCGACCCGGGAGCGCTCGGCCGCCTCGCTGCGGCACTCGCTGCGGCGCGGGCACGCGATCGGCGCGCTGGGCGTGGTGCTGCACACCGGGTCGGCCGTCGGCACCGCGCCCGGCGGCGGCTCGCGGCGGGCCGAGGCGATGGCCCAGGTGCGCGCCGACGTCCGGCCGCTGCTGGACGAGCTGGACGCGCTCGGTGAGGACGCGCCCTGGCTGCTGCTGGAGCCCACCGCCGGGCAGGGCAGCTCGCTCTGTTCGCGGCTGGAGGAGCTCGCCGAGTACGTGGCGGCGCTGGACGGTCACCCGAAGGTGGGAGTTTGCTTGGACACCTGCCATGCCTTCGCCGCCGGGCACGACCTCGCCGAACCGGGCGGGGTGACCGCCGCGCTGGACGCCCTGGCGGCCGCCGCCGGACCGGGCCGACTGCGGCTGATCCACGCCAACGACTCCGAGGACGTGGTCGGCGCGCGCAAGGACCGGCACGCCAACATCGGCGCCGGGATGATCGGCGCCGAACCGTTCCGCGAGCTGTTCGAGCACCCGGAGACGGCCGGCGTCCCGCTGGTCGTCGAGACGCCGGACCGCAAGCACGGCGGGGACGGCACCGGCCACGCGATGGACATCGCGGTGCTGAAGGAGCTGCGCGAGCGGGCCGCCGTCCGCATATAAGGGGTCGCCAGGGGGTGGCCGGGCCCTGCCGGGCGCCGCCGGGCTGCCGGGCCGCAGCGGCGGTGGCAGGCTGGGACGAGTACTGCCTCAGGCCCTGGGGGTCCGTGATGAGCCCGACCCGGAAACTCGCCGCGCTGCCGTGCGGCCGACGCGGCAAGTGGGTGGTGCTCGCCGTCTGGGTGATCCTGCTGATGGTGACCGGCCCGCTCGCCGGCAAGCTCATGGGCGCCGAGGACAACCAGGCGTCCAGCTGGCTGCCCGGCAGCGCCGAGTCCACCCAGGTCCTCACCGAACAGCGGGCCTTCCAGCCGGTGGACACCGCGCAGGCCGTCGTGGTGTACGAGCGGCCCGGCGGGATCACCCCCGCCGACCGGGTCGAGGCCGCCCGCGACGCGGCCGCCTTCGCTGCCGCCCCGCACGTCGTCGGGCGGGTGATCGGCCCGGTGGTCTCCGCGGACGGCCGGGCGATGCAGACCATCGTGCCGATCGACATCGGCACCAACGGCTGGAAGGACCTCAAACCGGCCGTCGACAGCCTGCGGCAGACCGCCGCCGACAACAGCCAGGGCATGGCCACCCACGTCACCGGCCCGGCCGGGGTCGGCGCCGACCAGGCCAAGGCCTTCGCGGGCATCGACAGCTCGCTGCTCGCCGCCACCGTCGGCGTCGTGGTCGTCCTGCTGCTGCTCACCTACCGCAGCCCCGTGCTGTGGACCCTGCCGCTGATCTCCGCCGCCGGCGCGCTGATCGTCTCCCAGGCCCTGATCTACCTGCTCGCCGAGCACGCCGGGCTGACCGTCAACGCGCAGAGCGCCGGCATCCTGATCGTCCTCGTCCTCGGTGCGGGCACCGACTACGCGCTGCTGCTCACCGCCCGCTACCGGGAGGAACTACGCCGGCACCAGGACCGGCACGAGGCGATGGCCTTCGCCCTGCACCGGGCCGGACCGGCCATCCTCGCCTCCTCGGCGACCGTCGTCGCCTCGATGCTCTGCCTGCTCATCGCCGAGATGAACTCCACCAGCGGCCTCGGGCCGGTCTGCGCGATCGGCGTCCTGGTGGCGCTGGCCGCCATGCTCACCCTGCTGCCGGCCCTGCTGGTGATCGTGGGCCGGTGGGTGTTCTGGCCGGTCAAGCCCGGGTACGGCACGCCGGAGCCGACCCGGACCGGCCGCTGGGCCCACATCGGGGCGTGGATCGGCCAACGCCCCCGCAAGGTGTGGATCGGCACCGCGCTGGCCCTCGCGGTCTGCTGCCTCGGACTGGTCTCGCTGAACGCCAACGGCCTCAGCACGGCGGGCACCTTCACCGGCACCCCGGACTCGGTGGTCGGCCAGCAGGTGCTGGAACAGCACTTCCCCGGCGGCACCGGCGCGCCGTTGACCGTCATCTCCACCGAGGGCGGGGCCGCGGCCGTCCGTGCGGCGGCCCAGGCCACCCCGGGCGTCGCCGGCACCGACGCCCCCGTCACGCACGGCGGGCAGGCCCTGTTCCGGGCCACCCTCACCGACCCGCCGGACAGCCAGGCCGCCAAGGACACCGTCGACCGGGTCCGCGACGCCGTCCACGCCGTCCCGAACGCCGACGCCAAGGTGGGCGGCAACACCGCGGTGATCCTCGACGCCGGGCGCGCCGCCGCCGGCGACAACCGGGCGATCATCCCGCTGGTGCTCGGCGTGGTGCTGCTGATCCTGGCGGTCCTGCTGCGGGCCGTCACCGCGCCGCTGGTGCTCATCGCGACCGTGGTGCTGTCGTTCGCGGCCGCCCTCGGCATCAGCGCGTTCTTCTTCACCCACGTGTTCCAGTTCCAGGGCGAGGACAACGCGTTCCCGCTGTTCGTCTTCGTCTTCCTGGTCGCGCTGGGGATCGACTACAACATCTTCCTGATGACCCGGGTCCGGGAGGAGTCGGCCCAGCACGGCACCCGGCAGGGCGCGGTGGCCGGCCTCTCCGCGACCGGCGGGGTGATCACCTCGGCCGGTCTGATCCTCGCCAGCACCTTCGCCGTGCTCGGCACCCTGCCCATCGTCGGATTCGCCGAGATCGGCTTCGCGGTGGCCCTCGGCGTCCTGCTGGACACCCTGGTCGTCCGGTCCGTCCTGGTCACCGCGCTCACCATGGACCTCGACCGGCACATGTGGTGGCCCGGTCGGCTCTCCCGCCGCGCCTCGCCGGTGGAGGCCGAGCTGAGCAGACAGCCGTGAGCCCGGGAGCCGTACGCGGCCCCCGGGCTCCGGGCTAGGGCGGATCAGCCCTCGCTGTGCTCGTGGAAGTTGAACCAGTTGGCGTGCGGGCCGAACAGGCCGACACCGGCGGAGCCGGACTCCAGGCTCTGCGACTCCGACGGCACCGACGGGGTGTGGCTGTACGCCATGGCCGCGGTCGGCGCGGCCATCACGGCGGCACCGGTCACGGTCACGATCACGGCGAGCTTGCGGATCTTTCCACGAAGCGACATCTGATGTCCTCTGGTTCGTCTCTGGTCCTCAACCCGCGCCCACGACCGGCCGGTTCGACCGCTCGACAGACGCAACGGCACCCCCACCAAGGAAGCGCCGCGCTCAGGTTTGCACACGAACCCCCACAAGTCGGCGCGCGCCGCAACCGCGGTGCGACAACCGGGTGACCGATCTCCCTCGTTCGGGGGAACCGTCGGGTCAGTGACCGGTGACGATCAGCGGCTGGTAGTCCGGGGACTTGGAGGTGCCGCCGGCGCCGATGGCCGTCAGGCGGCCGCCGCGGGCGGCGACGACGGACTGGTAACTGGTGTTCTGGTAGCCGTCCACGGACAGGTCGAGGCTCTGCCAGCGGCCGTTGGTGTAGCGCAGGCCGAGCGGGCGGTCGTCCGCGCCGCTCGGGTCCCAGCCGACCGCGGCCATGCCGCCGGGGACGGCGGTGACCGACCAGAGTTTGCCGGCCACGCCGTCGGGTGCCGGGACGGTGCTCCAGGAGCGGCCGTCGTAGTGCGCGACCAGCGGGTGGCCGCGGTCCTTGTCCGCGAGGACGGCACGGCCGACCACCCAGACGTCGTCGGGACCGGCCGCCGCGACGCCCTGGTACTCGCCGTACAGGCCGGTGAAGGCGGGCGCGGCGACCCGGGTCCAGGTGCGGCCGTCGTAGTGCAGCAGCACGGGCTTGTCCTCAGGGGCGGCGGTGTTGCCGACCGCCCAGACGTCGTTCCCGGAGATCTCGGTGACGGAGCTGAGCCACCAGTCGCCGTCGATCCCCGCCACGCTCTGCCGGTGCCAGGCGGTGCCGTCCCAGTGCTCGATCAGCCCGGTGGTCCGGGTCTCGATCACGGTACCGCCGTGGTCGGGGTCGGGGGTGCGCTTGGTGACGACCGTCGCGCCGCCGACCGCCCAGGCACTGTTCCGGCGCGGGGCCGAAGCACCCAGCAGGTAGGCACCGTTGAGCTCACCCTCCGGCGGCTCGATCCGGGTGGCCGTCCACCCCTTGCCGTCCCAGTGCTGGGCGAGGATCCGGCCGGTGTTCGGCTCCCGGTCGCCGAAGAGCCAGGCGTCGTTCGTCGAACTCCCCGCGACGGCGGTCGCCCTGCCGTCGTAGTCCGGTGCGGGGGCGGGCAGTTCGGTCCACTGCTCGGAGCGGTCGTCGTGGCTCAGGACCACCGGCGCGAAGCGCAGGCGCTGGTCCGAGCCGGTGATCCGGAAGCCGGCCGCCCAGGTGGTGTGCCGGTCGAGCTGGACCCCGCTGCTCAGCACCGCGCCGGAGACCGGCAGTTTGGCGGGGGTGAACCCGGCCTGCGTCGCGTGCGCGGCGACGGCTTGCGGCGCGGCCACCGCCGTCACCGTCGCCACCAGCAGGGCGGCCGCTCGGCCCGGTATCCGCTTCATCGTTCGGCTCCTCGCTTCTCGTCCTCGGACGATCACCACGTCCGTCACGAGTAGGAGCAGCTGGAACTGACGATCTGTTACACACCACCTGACCCCGACCCGGCCGGACCGGCCGGCGGGCGGGTGGTTCAGGTCCGCTGGAAGCCGTGGGAGCGGCCGATCACGGCGAAGCCGCGGCGCTCGTACCAGTGGCGCGGCCAGTCCTCGGCGTCGGCGATCAGGAAGCGGGTGCCGCAGCCGGCGTTCACCGCCCGGCGCAGCGCGGTCGCCAGGACCGCGTCGGCGTGGCCGCGGCGGAGCTGGGTCTCGGCGGTCATCAGGTCCTCGATCTGGGCGATGCCGAGGGCGGGTTCGAGGTAGAGGTCGCCCCAGGCGGCCACCTCGCCGTTCTCGGCCCGCGAGCCGAGGGTGCGCACGATCGCAGCCCCGCGGGTGCGGGTCTCGCGGCGGTCGACCAGTCGGCGGACCACCTCCTCGCCGGCCTCCGGCAGCAGGGCGCGCCAGCGCGCGGAGAGCGGCGCCCGGATCGCCTCCAGGTCGACGTCCTCGGCGGTGCGCCCGGCGGGTTCCGCGGTGAACGCGGCGGCCGGCTCCCGGCTGGACGGCGCGACCGCGGGGGCCGGGCCGGTGTGCAGCATCAGCAGGTAGTCGTGGTGCTCGTACCCGGCCCTGAGGAACGGCTCCACGCACGCGTCCCCGAAGGAACCGTCGAGCACGGAGACCAGACGGAACGGCCGCTCCCCCATCGCCTCGTCCACCAGGCCGGGCACCGCGGCCGGCTCGGCCCCGGCGCGGTCGACGAACACCTGGTTGTTCGACCACGACTCGGCGTACCGGTCGTCGTACACCGCGAACCCGCAGGGGAGTTCGGCCGTCCGCTCGGCCTGCCGGCGCGCGAACCCGGCCAGGAACCCGTTGATCCGCTCGACCTCGGTACTGGACACGGACGACAGCCTAGAACGGCCACCGGTCGGACGCACACGAGACAGGCACCGGCCCGGCCCGACCGGACGGCTTGCGCCGGACGGTCGGGCCGGGCCGCGGGTCAGACCGCCGGGGGGACGACCGGCTGGGACTGGGTGGCGCAGTGGATGCCGCCACCACCGGCGGCGATGGCGTTGATGTTCACCGGGACGACCACCCGGCCCGGGTACTCGGCCGCCAGGATGGCGCGGGCCGCCTCGTCGGCGGCCGCGTCCCCGAACTGCGGCATCAGGACGGCGCCGTTGGCGGTGTAGTGGTTGGTGTAGCTCGACAGGAAGGCGGCGCCGGTCGGCGGCATCCTGGCGTGGTCCGGGCCGGGCAGCTCCACGATCGTCAGCGGGCGACCCTTGGCGTCGGTGGCGGTCTGGAGCACCTGCTTGGCCTGCTGGTAGACGTTGGCCCAGAGCGGGGCGGCGCCCGGCCCGGGCTTGTCCAGGATGACCCGCCCGGGCGCGCTGAACCGGGCCACGCAGTCGATGTGGCTGTCCGTGATGTCCTGGCCCGCCAGGCCGGCCAGCCAGATCACCTTCTCCACGCCGAGCGAGGACTTGAGCCGCTGCTCGATGTCGGCCTGGCTCAGCCCGGGGTTGCGGTTGGGGTTCACCAGCGAGCTGACGGTGGCGAGCAGGGTGCCCTGCCCGTCGGTCTCCAGTGAGCCGCCCTCACCGGTGAACGGGGCCTGGACGCGGCTGATCCGGTACTGGGCGAGCAGCGCGGCGGCCGCCTTGGCGTCGTTGGCGAAGGACTGCTCGTAGGAGGTGCCGGTCTTGCCCCAGCCGTTGAAGTTGGTGTCCAGGCCGGCGATGGCGCCCGGGCCGACCAGGAAGGTCGGGCCGAAGTCCCGGATCCACAGGTCGTCGTTGGAGATCGGCAGGAACGTGATGCCGTGGGAGGAGGGGATCGAGCCGGTGTCGCAGAGCGGGGTGGCGCCGGCCACCGACTCCGGGTTGATCACCATCACGACCGGCTCGAAGCGCGAGATCACCTTGGCGAGGTTCGCGATGTCCCGCTGTACGGCGGGGAGTTGGGCGCCCCAGGCGGCGGTCGGCTCGGGCCAGGCCATGAAGGTCCGGGTGTGCGGGTCGGTCTCGGCGGGCATGCGCAGCGCCGGCGCGGGGGTCGTGGCACGGGCGGTGCCGGTGAGGAGCGGGCCGAACGCCACCAGGGGGGCGGTCACGGCGCCGGCGCGGAGGAGTCGGCGCCGGGAGATTGCGGGCTGGTCCATCATTGTGTCCTTATCAGGCTGTTTCGGCGCGCTCTACAGAGCCCGGCGGGCGGCGGCGATCCCGTCCGGGTCCCAGCCGGGCCGGGGGACGGACTCCAGCAGGAGCCGGGTGTACGGGTGCTCGGGCGCGTCGAGGACCCGGGCGGTCGGGCCGGATTCGACGATCCGCCCGTGCCGCATCACGATGACCTCGTCGGTGACGCACCGGACCACGCCGAGGTCGTGGGTGATGAACAGGTAGCCGATGCCGGTCTGTTCGCGGATGCCGGCGAGCAGGTTGAGGACCTGCGCCTGGACCGACACGTCCAGCGCCGCGACCGCCTCGTCCAGCACCAGGACGGCCGGCTGGACGGCCAACGCCCTTGCGATGGCGACGCGTTGGCGCTGACCACCGGAGAGTCGGCGGGGCAGCGCATCGGCGGCCCTGGTGCCGAGTCCGACCTGGTCCAGGAGTTCCCTGATCCGGGCCTGGTGGTCGGTGCCGGGGAAGTGCAGGCGCAGCGTCTCCCGCAGGACCCCCTCGACGCTGGTGCGCGGGTCCAGGGAGAGGTACGGGTCCTGGAAGACCATCTGCACCTCGCGGGCGCGGGCCAGCCGCTCGGCCCTCCCCCGGGCACGGCCGGCGCGGGCCCGGCCCTGGACGGTGACCTGCCCCTCGTCGGCCTGTTCGAGACCGACGACGATGCGCGCGGTAGTGGTCTTGCCGGAGCCGGACTCACCGACGATGCCGAGTGACCCGCCGGCACCGAGCGTGAAGGAGACGTCGTCCACCGCCCGGACGGCGCCGAAGGTCCGGCACAGCCCGGTGACCTGCAGAACGGGCTCAGACATCGGCGTGGCCCCCTTCGAGCGGGTGGTGGCAGGCGGCCGGGTGCGCCCCCCGGAGCGCGGGTGCCTGCTCCCGGCACAACGCGGTCGCATGGCGGCACCGGGCGGCGAACGCACAACCGGTCAACTCCTGCCGCAGGTCCGGTGGTTGACCGTCGATGGCGGCGAGCCGGCCGGCCGGTGCGTCCAGCCGGGGGGTGGAGGCGAGCAGGGCCGCCGTGTAGGGGTGGCGGGGCCGGTCGAAGAGCGCCTCGGCCGGACCGGTTTCGGCGATCCGCCCGGCGTACATGACGTAGACCCGGTCGCTGATCGCGGCGGCGAGGCCGAGGTCGTGGGTGACGAACAGCAGCCCGGTGCCGAAGCGTGCGCGCAGCCGGTCGAGCAGGGCGACCACCTCGGCCTGGCTGGTGACGTCGAGCGCGGTGGTGGGTTCGTCGGCGAGCAGCAGGATCGGGTCGCCCATCAGGGCGGCGGCGATCATGACGCGTTGGAGCATGCCGCCGGACAGCTGCCCCGGGTAGCGGCGCAGCAGTTCCGGTCCGAGGCCGACGGCGTCGAGGAGTTCCTCGGCGCGCCGGTCGGCGTCCGCGGCGCTCATGGCGCCGGTGAGCCGCACGCTCTCGGTGAGGAAGTCGCCGATGCGGCGCAGCGGGTTGATGGCGGCCCGGGGGTCCTGGAAGATCATCGCGGCCTGGCCGGTGCGCAGGGCGCGCAGCCGGTCGGGGCCCATGGTCAGGACGTCCTGGCCGTCGACCAGGACCCGGCCCTCGGTCCGGGCGCCCGGCGGCAGCAGGCCGAGGGCGGTGCGGGAGGTGAGGGTCTTGCCGGAGCCGGACTCGCCGACCAGGGCGACGGTCTCGCCGGCGGCGACGGTGAGGTCGACGCCGTCGAGGACGGGGCGGGCGGTGCCGGGCAGTTGGAGCCGGAGGCCCTGGATGTCGAGGGCGGTCACGCGGTCCTCCGATTCATGGCGTCCTCCGGTTCACGACGTCCACCGTTGAGGCGTCCTTCGTTGAGGCGTCCTCCGTTCATGGCGTCCTCCGGGCGACCTGGTCGGCCCAGCGTTCGCCGACGACGTTGAAGGCGACGACGGTGAGCACGATGAGGACGCAGGGCAGGATCGCGGAGAGCGGGTAGCCGTGCTGGATCGCGGTCTGGCCGTCGAAGACCATCCGGCCCCAGTCGGGGGTGAGGGCCGGGACACCGAGGCCGAGGAAGGAGAGACCGGCGAGGTCCATCAGGGCGTAGCCGAAGTTGACGGCGGACTGGGCGAGGACGACCGGGGCGATGTTGGGCAGGACGTGCCGCAGGCAGATCTGTACCGCGGAGTGGCCCTGGACCTGGTAGGCGGCGACGTAGGGCCTGGTCCGTTCGGCCAGCACCAGCGAGCGGGTGAGCCGGGAGACGTAGGGCAGGTAGGCGATCGCGAGCGCGATGACCGGGGCGAGCAGGCCCTCCCCGTACACCGAGACGATCAGGATGGCGAGCAGCATGCCGGGGAAGGCGAAGACCAGTTCGGTGCTGCGGGACAGGACGGAGTCCAGCCAGCCGCCCCGCCAGCCCGCCGCGAGGCCGACGAGCACCCCGGCGACCGTGGAGAAGGCGACCACGCCGAGCGGCCCGAGCAGCGAGGTGCGGGCGCCGAGCAGCAGCCGGGAGAGGGTGTCGCGGCCGGCCGCGTCGACGCCGAGCAGGTGGTCCGGCGAGGGCCCGGCGAGGGCGTTGCCGAGGTCGACGGCGTTCGGGTCGTACGGCGCGAGCCAGGACGCGAGCAGCGCGGCGAGCACCAGCAGGGCGGCGAAGCCGAGGCAGGTCAGGTGGAGCGGGGCGCGGGCGGCCTTGAGGCGGCCGAGGCCGGGCCTTCGGGTGAGGGCGACACTCATGCGTCGGACCTCCTGGAGCCGAGGGTGACCCGGGGGTCGACGAGCGGGTGGAGCAGGTCGACGACCAGGTTCACGATCATGAACAGGGCGACGATGATCAGGGAGATGGCCTGGACGGTCGGGAAGTCCTTGGTGGTGGTGGACAGTTCGAGCAGCTGGCCGATGCCGCCGATGCTGAACGCCGACTCCACCAGGATGGTGCAGACCAGCAGGGTGGAGACGATCAGGCCGCCGGTGGTCAGCACGGTGCCCAGCGAGTTGCGGAACACGTGCCGGCGGATCACCTCGCGCTCCGGGACGCCCCGGCTGCGGGCCACCGTGACGTGCTCGCCCTCCAGGGCGTCCAGCATCGCCGAGCGGGTGACCCGGGCGAGCATGCCGATCAGGTACAGCGCCAGGGCGACCGCCGGCAGGGTGAGGTGCCGGAGCATGTCGCCGAACCCCTCGCCGGCGCCGCCGGTCGGGAACCAGCCCAGCTTGACCGCGAACAGGCCCTGGAGCAGGACGGCCGCGACGAAGGACGGCGTGCCCAGCGCGATCGTGGTGGAGACCAGAATCGTGGAGTCGGTCGCGCCGCCGCGCACCGCGCCGAGCCGGCCGAGCGCCAGGCCGACGACGACCACGACCGCCAGGGCCATGCCCACCAGCAGCAGGGTCGCCGGCAGCCGGTCGGCGAGCAGCTTGGACACGTCGGTGCGGTAGGTGATGGAGCGCCCGAAGTCGCCCTGGAGCACCTGGCCGAGCCAGCGGAAGTACCGGACCAGGAAGGGGTCGTCCAGGTGGTACTGCTCGTTGATCGCCGCCAGGGCGGCCGGCGAGGCCGACCGGCCCGACAGGAGGAAGCTCGCGGGGCTGCCCGGCGCCAGGTACATCGCGCCGAAGACCACGAAGGAGGCGCCGAGCAGGGTGACCGCCATCTCGACCAGCCGCCGGGCGGCGAATCGGAGGAAGCTCACCGCGCGGCCCCCACGTCGGCGGCCCACGGGTAGTACATGTACGAGATGGTGGTCGGGGCTCCGGTGATCCGCTTGTTGAGGAAGACGGCGGTCGGCCACTCGGCGACCGGGATCCAGAGCAACTGCTGGGAGGCGGCCTGCTGGAGCTTGGCCTCGATCGCGCCGCGCTTGGCCGGGTCGTACTCGGCGGTGGCCTGCTCGACCAGGTCGTCGTAGGCCTTGTCGCTGTAGCCGCCGAAGTTCTGGTAGGCGCCGGTGCGGAAGTTGACGAGCAGGTCGAGCGGGTCGGTGACGGAGTCGTAGTACGTCTCCGGGAACATGTCGATGCCCTCGCGCGCCTTGGGATCGGTGAACAGCGCGGTGAAGGCGTTCGGGGCGATCGTCTTCAGCTGGACGTCGAGACCGATCTTCGACCCGGCGGCCTGGACGGCGGTGGCGAGCAGCGAGACGTCCTGGCCGATGGTGCTGGTGGCCATGACGAGCGGCTTGCCGTTCGCGCCGGCCTCCTTGACGAGGGCCTTGGCCTTGTCGATGTCCTGTGCCGTCGGGGTGAGGCCGTCGAAGGCCGCCTTGCGGACGTCCTCGGGGGCGCCGGCCCAGACGGCCCTGGTGGTGAGCGAGCCGGTGACGGTGCCGGCGCCGCCGAGGCCGGTCCTCACGAAGCCGGAGCGGTCCAGGGCGAGGGAGAGCGCCTGGCGGACGCGCACGTCGCCGAGCGGGCCGTGCAGGTTGGTGACGTTGACGTTGACGGTGCTCAGGCCCTCGCCGAAGTAGAGCGTGCCCGGCCCGTTCTTCCGCAGCCGGTCGTAGCTCTCGGTGGGGATCAGGTAGCCGCCGTCGACGTCGCCGGTGAGCATCGCGTTGGTGCGGGCGGACGCGTCGGTGAGGAAGCTGAACACGGCCTTCTTGGCCTTGGCCTTGGTGCCCCAGTAGCCGTCGAAGCGCTGGAGCTCGATCGACTGGCCCTTGGCCCAGGCGCCGAGCTTGAAGGGGCCGGTGCAGTCCAAGCTGCCGGTGGTGCCGTAGTCCTTGCCGGCCGCCTCGACGCCCGCCTTGGCGGCGACGACGCCGGCGGCGGTGGCCATGTACTGGGGGAACTGGGAGTCGGGCTGCTTGAGCTTGACGGTGACCTGGAGCGGACCGGTCCTGGTGAGCGAGTCGACGTTCTGGAACACCTGGTTCCAGGCGGCCGCGTTGTCCGGGTTCAGCTGGCGGCCGAGGCTGTAGACCACGTCGTCGGCGGTCATCACCGAGCCGTCGTGGAAGTGCACGCCCGCGCGCAGGTCGTAGACCCAGGTGGTCGGGTCGGGGTTGCTCGCCTTCTCCGCGAGGCCGGGGGCCAGGGTGAGCTGGGGCGTCCAGCGCATCAGGCTCTCGCAGACGTTCGCGAGGACGGTGTTCTGCGGGTAGTCGAAGGCCTGGATGTAGTCCAGGGTGGGCGGTTCGGCGTAGGTGGCCCAGGTGAAGGAGTCGATCTCGCCCGCGGCCGGCGGGGTGGAGGCCGAGAGCTTGACGGCGGAGTCTCCGGACGCCTCGCCGTGCGGCGGGCCGGAGCAGGCGGCCACCAGGGCGACCGCGGAGAGCAGCGCGGCGGCGAGGGGGAGGCGTCTGCGGGGTGCGGTGGGGGGCATGAGGGTGGGTCTTCCGTTCGGTGGAGTCGGGTGGAGGCCCTGGGAGTTCAGGCGGTGGCGCGGGCGGCCGGGACCTGCTGGGTGATGCAGTGGACGCCGCCGCCGCCGTAGGCGATCACGCGGGCGCGCACGCCGACCACCTTGCGGTCGGGGTAGGCGGCGGCGAGCACGGCCAGCGCGCCCTCGTCCTCGGGGTGGTCGGCGACCGGGACGACGACACCGCCGTTGGCCAGGTAGAAGTTCAGGTAGCCGACCTCGACGCGGCTGCCGTCGACCTCGACGAATGCGGCCTGCGGGACCTCGATGATCTCGAAGGGCCGGCCCTGGGCGTCGGTGGAGTGCTCCAGGACGGCGCGGTTGGCCCGCATCCGCACGTAGTCCGGGTGCTCGGGATCGGCGGGCAGCTGCACGATCACCTTGCCGGGGGCGACGAAGGCGCAGACCCCGTCGACGTGTCCGTCGGTCTCGGTGTCCAGCAGGCCGCCGTAGGGGAGCCAGATCACCTTGACGACGCCGAGGCGGGCCTTGAGCTCCGCCTCGATCTCCTCCCGGCTCAGGTCCGGGTTGCGGTTCGGGTGGAGCAGGCACTGCTCGGTGGTGATCAGCGTGCCCTCGCCGTCCACGGTGATCGCCCCGCCTTCGAGGATCATCTCGGAGCGGATCGCCGGGACGTCGAGGTGGTCCAGCAGCAGGGCGCTGATCCGGTCGTCGGCGTCCCAGGGGTGGTGCTTGCCGCCCCAGGCGTTGAAGCGGAAGTCGACGCCGGCGCGCCCGCCGTTCCCGTCCAGGACGAAGATCGGCGCGCTGTCGCGGAACCAGGAGTCGTCCAGCGGGAGTTCGACGACGGCGATGCCCTCGCCGCAGATCGAGCGGGCGTCGTCGCCGTGGCCGGGCGGCGCCACCATGGTGACCGGCTCGAACTCCGCGATGGCGCGGGCGACCGCCGCGTACTCGCGCTTCACCTCGTCCAAGGTGTCGCCCCACAGCTCCGGCCGTACGGGCCAGGCCATCAGGCAGCTCTCGTGGTCGGTCCACTCTGCGGGCATTCGGAACGTCACGGGATTCCTCTTCCGGTTGGAGCTGATCGGGTGCCGTTGGGCAGGGTCGGGGTCGGGGCCGAGACCCGGCGGCCCGCCGCCGTGGGGGTTCCGGGCGGGCCGCCGGACGTCACCGGGCCGCCGGTACGGCGGGCTGGGACTGGGTGGCGCAGTGGATGCCGCCACCGCCGGAGGCGATGTTGTCGATGTTGATCTGGACGATGTCGCGGTCCGGGAACTCGGCTTGCAGGACGGCGTAGGCGATGCCGTCGGCGTAGCCGTCGCCGAACTGGGGCACGAACACGGCCCCGTTGGCGACGTAGAAGTTGGTGTAGCTGGACAGGAAGTCCTTGCCGCGGCCGCGGATCAGGGCGCGGTCCGGGCCGGGGAGCTCCACCACGGTCAGGGCGCGGCCCTGGGCGTCGGTCGCGTTCCGCAGGACCTGCTTGGCCTGCTGGTAGACGTCGATCCAGAGCTGGTCGGTGCCGGGGCCGGGCTGGTCGAGGACGACCCGGCCGGGCGCGGTGAAACGGGCCAGGCAGTCGATGTGGTCGTCGGTGATGTCCTGGCCGGCCAGGCCGGCGAGCCAGATCACCTTGTCCATCCCGAGCGAGCTCTTCAGGGCCTGTTCGACCTGATCCTGGGTCATGCCCGGGTTGCGGTTGGGGTTGACCAGCGAGCTGACGGTGGCCAGCAGAGTGCCCTGGCCGTCGGTCTCCAGGGCACCGCCCTCGCCGACGAAGGGGGCGCTGACGCGGCTGACGCCGTACTCGGCGAGGAGGGTCGCGGCGACCGCGGCGTCCTTGGCGAAGGGCTGGTAGTAGGAGGTGCCGGTCTTGCCCCAGCCGTTGAAGTTGGTGTCCACCCCGGCGACGGCGCCCGGCGCGACCGTGAAGGTCGGGCCGAAGTCGCGGATCCACAGGTCGTCGTTGGGGATCTCGACGACGGTGATGCCGTAGGTACTGCCGCGACCGCACCAGTACCTGGCGCCGGCGGCCTGCCCGGGGCGGGCAACCAGGACGACCGGCTCGTAGCGGGAGATCTCGTAGGCGACCCGGGCGATGTCGTCGCGGACCGCCGACAGCTTGCGGCCCCAGATCGACGACAGGGCGGGCCAAGCCATGAACGTGCGGTCGTGCCGGTCGCTCTCGGCCGGCATCCGCAGCCTCGGTGTGGCGGTGGCCGCCTCGCCGGCCTGGACTTGCGGTGCCTCGTCGGCCCGGGCCATGGCCGGGAAGGCCGCTCCGAGCGCGGCCAGCGGTACGGCCGCGGCGCCGAACCGGAGCAGGCTCCGTCGTGAGGGGGTGTGGGTGTTCAAGGAACGCTCCCTGGATGAGGTGGGAGGTGTGGGGGTTGCCCCGCATCCTTCACCGCACTGAAAATTCAGTCAAGCCCCTGGAGTGCAGTTACCCGCTAGTTCTGAAAGTTTCGTCAGGATTGTGCAACGAGCGGCCCCGGAGCCCGGTAGAGTTCGTGATCATGTCGGACCGCCGGACAGGAATACTCAAAGCCGCCACCCGCGTCATCGCCCGGCGCGGCGTACGCGGACTGCGCATGGGCGAGCTGGCCGCGGAGGCCGGTGTCTCGACCGCGCTGATCTACTACCACTTCACCGACCGGGCCGGCACCCTGCGCCGGACGCTGGAGTTCATCAGCGACCGCGCCGACCACTACACCGCCGACCAGGAGCCCCCGCCCCGGACCGGGGACCCGCGCAGCGACCTGGAGCGGGTCCTGCTGCGCGAACTCCAGGACACTGCCGAGGTGCGCGAGAACAGCACCGCCTGGGGCGAGTTGCGGGCCACCGCCGTCTTCGAACCGGAGCTGCGCGAGGAGCTGGCGAGGAGCACCCACACCTGGGTGCACGACATCGCCGAACTCCTCGCCCGCGCCGACCCCACCGGCACCGCCCCCGCGCACGCGGCCGCCGCCGAACGGCTCACCGCCCTGATCGAGGGCCTCAGCGTGCGCTGGCTCAGCGGCTCGCTGAGCCTCGACCATGCCCGCCGGCTCCTGCACGGGGCCGTCGAGGCGGAACTGGAGCGCTGAGCCGGCGCGCGCCGAGGCCCCCGCGGCAGCGCAGCGGAGGCGGCACCGCACTCCGTGACGATCCCTGCGACAGGGGTGATGTCACGGCTCCCAACTTGACTGACTATTCAGTCAGTGCGACGCTGCTGGTGACAGCAGGCGCTGCCGGTCCCGCCCGTCCCACTGCGCCCCGGCGCGCCACAGTGCGGAGAGTGGAGACGCACCTGCGCACCACCGCACGATCAGGAGACCCCCGTGAGCTACTACCACGAAGACCACTCCAGCGAGTCGGGCCCCTGGGTGCCGGCGGACGACGTCCCGCACGCCCGGACCTGGATGTCCTGGCCCTCCCGCCGGGGCGTGTGGGGGCTGCGCCTGGGCGGCGTCCAGGAGGACATCGCCCTGATCGCCCGCACGATCGCCGAGTTCGAGCCGGTGGTCATGTGCGCCCCCGACGACTACACCGCGGACAAGGCCCGCTCGTGGTGCGGCCCCACCGTGGAGGTGATCACCACGATCCCCACCGACGACCTGTGGATGCGCGACATCGCCCCGGTCTTCCGCCGGGACGGCTACGGCGGCCTGGACGCCGTGGTCCTCAACTTCAACGGCTGGGGTAACAAGCAGGTCCACCACGACGACGCCCGGGTCGCCGAGCTCGTCGCCGCCCGCCGGGGCCTGCGCCACTCCTACGCGGACTTCGTCGGCGAGGGCGGCGCCATCGAGACCGACGGCGACGGCACGGTGATGGCCACCGAGAGCAGCCTGGTCAACAAGAACCGCAACCGCGGCATGAGCCGGGACGAGATCGAGGACGCCGTCCTGGACGCCTACGGCGCGGACAAGATGATCTGGCTGCCCGGGATCAAGGGCCAGGACATCACCGACGACCATGTCGACGTCACCTCCCGGTTCATCCGGCCCGGCGTGGTGATGGTCCAGCTGCCGCCGACCGACCGCAACGACGCCTGGGCGCGGGACGCCCGCGAGCAGTTCGCGATCCTGTCCGCCGCCACCGACGCCCGGGGCCGCCGGCTCCAGGTGATCCCGGTGCACGGCCCGGACACCGTCCGCTCCCGCAGCTCCAAGTTCGTCGACTCCTACCTCAACTTCCACCTCGTCAACGGCGGCGTCATCACCGCCCAGTTCGGCGACCCGTACAAGGACGCCGCCGCGCGGGACACCCTCGCCGCGGCCTTCCCCGGCCGCCGGGTCGTCCAGCTCGACGTCGACCGGCTGATGGCCGGCGGCGGCGGCATCCACTGCTCGACCATGCACGAACCGCTGCCGTAACCCCCGCACCCCCGGCCCACCCTCGAAATCCCCGCCCGGAGACCTCGTATGACCACTGACCTGTCCCGCCGCACCGTGCTGCGCTCCCTGGCCGGCGCCGGCGTGCTGGCCCTCGGCCTGACCGCCTGCTCCGACCTCGACGACCTCGCCGCCGAGGACGCCGCCTCGACCCCGCAGCCCGGCGGCTCGGCCGCGGCCGGGGCCCGCCGGTTCGGCGCGGAGTGGGAGAAGCACCTGCGTACGGTGATGTCCTGGCCCACCTCCGAGAACGTCTGGGGCGAGCAGCTCGGCGACGTCCGCCGGGACATCGCGGGCCTCGCCCAGGCCATCGCCGCCCGCGAACCGGTCGTCCTGATGGCCCGGCCCGAGCAGCAGGAGGCCGCGCAGAAGGCCTGCGGCTCGGCCGTCGAGGTGGTACCGGTGGCGGTGGACGACCTGTGGGCCCGGGACACCCTGCCGGTGTTCGTCGAGGAGGGCGGCAAGGTCAAGGGCGTCGACTTCAACTTCAACGGCTGGGGCAACAAGCAGCAGCACGGCAACGACTCCAGGATCGCCCGGGCCGTCCTGGCCAAGTACGGCGTCGAGCGGGTCGAGACCAGGCTGGTCGCCGAGGGCGGCTCCTTCGAGACCGACGGCCTGGGCACCCTGCTGGTCACCGAGAGCTCCGTGGTCAACGACAACCGCAACCCCGGCATGAGCCGGGACGAGGTCGAGGCCGAGCTGAAGAAGGTGCTCGGCGTCACCAAGGTGATCTGGCTGGCCGGCGTCAAGGGCAAGGACATCACCGACGCCCACGTCGACTGCCTGACCCGCTTCGTCGCGCCCGGCGTCGTGCTGCTCGACCAGGCCTTCCCGGGCACGCCCGCCGACGTCTGGTCGCGCTCCGCCGACCAGGCGCGCGGCGTCCTGAAGAGCGCCACCGACGCGCGCGGCAAGCAGTTGCAGGTCATCGAGCTCCAGCAGCCCGACCCCGACAAGATCACCGGGCGCGGCGACGCCTTCGTCTCCTCCTACATGAACTTCTACGTCGGTTCGAAGGGCGTCTACCTGCCCAGGTTCGGGGACGGCCGGGCCGACGACCGCGCCCAGCAGATCCTCAAGCAGCACTTCCCGGACCGGGAGATCGTCCCGGTGAAGATCGACGCGATCGCGGCCGGCGGGGGCGGCATCCACTGCGCCACCCACGACATCCCCGCCGCCGGCTGACCGGGCCGGGAGGGTCCGGGCCGATCGGCGCGGACCTCCCGGCCGGGGCGAAGCGGTGCGGCCGGTCCGATCGTCGGAGCGGCCGCACCGCTCGTGCGTCCCCGGTGACTCACACCGCGGGCTGCTGCTGGGTGACGCAGTGGATCCCGCCACCGCCCGCGCCGATGTAGTCGATGTTGAGCTGCTCGACGGTCCGGCCGGGGAAGAGCCGCGCGAGCGCGCTCCGCGCGGCGGCGTCGGCCGCGGTGTCGCCGAACTGGGCGGAGATCACCGCGTTGTTGCAGAGGTAGTAGTTGGCGTAGGAGCCGACGAAGTCGGGGTTGGTCGAGCGGATCAGGTTGTAGTCGGGGCCCTGGATCCGGGCGACCGTGACCGGGGTGCCCAGCGCGCCGGTCGAGGTCGACAGGATCTGGTACTGCTGGCGCTCGTCGTTGGACCAGACGTCGGTGTCGGTGGGCAGCGGCAGCTGGACCACCGCCGAGGCGGCGCCGAGGAACCTCGAGGTGGCGTCGACGTGGTCGTCGGTGATGTCCTGGCCCTGGATCCCGGGGAACCAGATCACCTTGGACGCGCCGTAGGCCGCGCACAGGGCGGTCTCGATCTGGGCCTGGGACATCCCGGGGTTGCGGTTGGAGTTGACGATGCTGCTGCGGGTCGCCATCAGGGTGCCGGCGGCATCGGTCTCGACGGCGCCGCCTTCGGTGACGAGCCCGGCGGCCGTGAACGGGATGCCGAGGTAGGCCGCGACGCGCTGGGCCACCAGGGCGTCGTTGCCGTGCGGGTTCTGCTTGTTGCCCCAGCCGTTGAAGTTGAGGCCGATCGCGTCGAGGCCGCCCGCGCCGTTGGTGCGGAAGACCGGGCCGGTGTCGCGCATCCAGCAGTCGTCGACCGGGACGGAGCCGATGACGGTGACGCGTGAGCCGCACATCGACTGCGCCCTGGCGACGCTGGCCGGGTTCGCGCACATCGTCACCGGCTCGTACTTGGCGATGGTCCTGGCGATCAGGGCGATGTTCGACTGGGCGCCGCCGAGCTTGCCCTTCCAGATGGTGCTGTTGTCCGGCCAGGCCATCCACGTCCGGGTGTGCGGGACGGTGTCCAGCGGGACGGCGTAGCCGGCGGCGGACGCCGTGGCGGTGCGGGGCGTGCGGCGCGGGTCGGCCGCCGCCCGGCCGGCGGTCGCCGCGCCCAGCGCGGCACCGGCGACGGTCAGTCCGGCGGCCGTCAGGAACCCGCGCCTGCCGAGGCTCCCGTTCCCGTCGCCGGGCGTCGGGTCGGTGCTGGGGTGATCGCGATCGTCCACTCCTACCTCCGTGTCAATTCCGGTGATGTGCCGTGGAGTTGACCCAGAACGTAGAACTGGCCAAGCGCTCGGTCAATATCCCGCGCAGGAATCCGCCCGGACCGGATTCCGGCCCGCCCCTCCCCCGCGCCTCCCGGTCGTTACAGTGGCGGCCATGGCGACACGGGCGACAGGCACAGAGCGGCAAGCGTCCTCCGCGCCGGGCGGCACCGGTCGGACGCGGGCGTCCAGCAAGGGCGAGCAGACCCGGACCAGGCTGATCGCGGCGGCCCGGACGCTGCTCGCGGGCGGCGACGCCGGCCGGTTCACCACCCGCAATGTGGCCGCGCTGTCCGGCGTTTCGCACGGCATGTGCCACTACCACTTCGCGGACCGCACCGAACTGATCGTCGCGGTGGTGGTCGACATCCGGCCGGAGTGGATCACCCCGCTGGAGGAGGCGGTGGACGGTCCGGGCGGCTTCGCCGAGCGGGCCGAGCGGGTGCTGGCCCTGCTCACCCGGCCCGAGAGCCCCGACCTGGCGCGCCTGCACGCGGCCCTGCACTGGCTCGCCCTCAACGACGAGCGGGTCCGGGCCAGCCTGGAGGCGGAGTACGGGCGGTGGCGGTCCTGCTTCGTCCGCCTGTTCCGGACCCTGGCGGACGAGCGCGGTGACGGCTCCGACCCCCGCCCGCTCGGCGAGGCCTTCGCCGCCGCGGTGGACGGGCTGGCCGCCATCGGATCGCTCGACGGGACGGTGGACGCCGGGCAGGTGCTGCGGACGCTGATGGCCGCGCTGTCGTCCACCGGGTGACCGGGGCGGGGGCGCGGACGTCCGCCCGGCCGGCGGCGGGTGCGGGTCAGGGCGACCCACCGCCCGGGCCGGGGGCGGGTCCGGGTCAGGGCGACCCACCGCCCGGGCCGGGCGCGGGCGGCCGCTTCACGCCCCGTCCGCAGCGGCCTCCTGCTCGCGGCGCAGCCGGTGCTCGGTGCGGATGCCGCACCAGGCGGTCCAGGTCAGGCTGGCGGCGATGATCCCCTCGGCCCAGAAGAACGCGACGTAGTCCATCAGCGATCCGATCGGCGGCGAGCCGGGGGCCGCGTTGCGCATGCCGATCAGGGCGAACAGGCTCGCCGCCATCCAGCCCAGCGAGGGCCAGACCAGGCCCTCCCGCTTGCGGTAGAGCACCTCGGCCGCGCCGAGCACGGCGAGGGCCAGGGCCCACATCGCCGCGATCATGAACCAGGAGAGGATGAAGGTGCTGCGGGAGCGGGTGACCTTCGCGTCCAGGGTCACGGCGCCGGTGCTCGCGGCCGCGGCCTGCGGGCGCAGGACGAAGAACGGGTCGGTGTCGGTGAAGACCAGGCCGACCGGCACGGCCGAGGCCCCGCTGGTGGCAGCGAAGCCGACCTCCATCCGGTAGCGGTCGAAGGGGTAGTCGGTCTTGGTGCCGTCGTACATCCCCACCTGGACGAGCTGCGATGCCGCGGTCTCGCCCTCGGCTGCCTTGATGGTCACCTTGGGGGTACCGGTGACGGAGATCTCGACCGGGCGGCTGAACGTCTGGGAGTCCGGTCCGGCGGCGAACCGGCCGTGCGGGACCGGGGTGACGTAGAGCGTCAACTGCTGGGCCGCCGGATCCACGTCCTGTGCGGTGACGTCGAGTTCGATCCAGTCCGGTACCGACGGGAGCGCCAGCTCGCGGGTCTGCTCGCGGGTGTTGCGTTCGTTGAGGTAGAGCCCGATGCCGCTGCCGCACAGCGCGACGACCACCGCCAGGACGGCGGCGAACCGCCAACGGCGGCGGGGGCGGGAGCGGGAGCGGGAGCGTCGGCGCGGGGCCGCGGGGGGTGCGCTGATGTCGTCGGTGATCACGGTCGGGACGACCGCCGGTCCGGCTCGGCCGTCGGTCTCGCGGCCGGGGTCGGGGTCGGGGTCGGGGTCGGGTCAGCGGGCGGTACCGCACCGACGGACGGGGTCGCCCCGGGGGACGGGCTCGCCGCGGCTGACGGGCTCGCGCCGGCGGGCGGGTCGTCCTCCCGCATGGCCGCCGTCTCGGCCTTGAGGATGCGCATCGACTTCCCCAGTCCGCGCGCCATGTCGGGCAGCTTCTTGGAGCCGAAGAGCAGCACCACCACAGCCAGCACCACCAGGAGGTGCCAGGGCTCCAGACCATTGCGCAGCATCGCCGCCTCACCAGGCCTTTCTTCGTCGTGACCGGAGCCGCCCGCGCGGCGGCCCGGGTCGTCTCGGGATGGTTTGGGTGGCTTCACCATAGAGCTTGACTGATTTTTCAGTCAATGGAACAGTGCAGTCCCGGCGCCTACCGATCCACCCTCAGCCCCACGGGAGTTCACCGTGACCCAGTCGTTCCTTGCCCGCCGCACGGTGCTGCGCTCCCTCGCCGGTGCCTCGGTGCTCGCCCTCGGCGCGACCGCCTGCGCCTCCGGTGCGGACCCCGCCGACCCGGCAGCCCCGTCCTCCGCTGCCGCCGAGCAGCCGACCGGGGCTGCCACGGCCGCCACTCCGGCCTCCGCCCCGGCGCGCGGACGCAGGCTGGGCGGCGAGTGGGAGAAGCACGAGCGGACGTTCATGGCCTGGCCGGCCTCCGAGAACGTCTGGGGCGAGCACCTCGGGGCAGTACGGAAGGACATCGCCGAGGTGGCCCGGGCCATCGGCGAACGCGAACCGCTGGTCCTGCTCGTCCGCCCCGGCCAGGAGACCTCGGCCCGCAACGCCTGTGGCAAGGACGTCGAGCTGCTGTCCGTCCCGGTGGACGACCTGTGGGCCCGCGACACCGTGCCGGTGTTCGTCGAGGAGGGCGGCAAGGTCAAGGGCGTCGACTTCAACTTCAGCGGCTGGGGCGGCAAGCAGGAGCACACCAACGACGCCCGGATCGCCCGGGCGGTGCTGGACACGTACGGGATCGAGCGGGTCGAGACCCCGCTCACCGCCGAGGGCGGCTCCTTCGAGACCGACGGTCTGGGCACCCTGCTGGTCACCGAGAGCTCCGTGGTCAACGACAACCGCAACCCCGGGCGCAACCGCGACCAGGTCGAGGCGGAGCTCAAGCAGGCCCTGGGTGTCACCAAGGTGATCTGGCTGGCTGGCGTCAAGGGCAAGGACATCACCGACGCCCACGTCGACTGCCTGGCCCGGTTCGCCGCACCCGGCGTGGTCTTCCTGGACCGCGCCTTCCCCGGCACCCCGGCGGACGTCTGGTCCCGCTCGGCCGACCAGGCCCGGGCCGTGCTGGCGGACGCGACCGACGCCACCGGCAAGAAGCTGACGGTCGTCGAGATCAGCCAGCCCGACCCGGACAAGACCACCGGCCGCGGCGACGCCTTCGTCTCCTCGTACATGAACTTCTACATCGGCAACAAGGCCGTCTACCTGCCGCTGTTCGGCGACCCCCGAGCCGACGACCACGCGCAGGAGGTGTTCCGGGACCACTTCCCGGGCCGCGAGATCGTGCCGCTGCAGATCGACACCATCGCCTCCGGCGGCGGCGGCATCCACTGCTCCACCCACGACCAGCCCGCCGGCTGACGCCGACCACCCCGCACCCCGCACCCCGTACCCCGAGGGAGAACCCACCCCCGTGCAGCTGACCCCCACCGAACGCGACCGGCTGCTGATCTTCACCGCCGCCGAACTCGCCCGTGCCCGCCGGGCCCGCGGCCTGCGCCTCAACATCCCCGAGGCCACCGCGCTGATCTCGGACACCGTCTGCGAGGCCGCCCGCGACGGGCTGCGGCTGGCCGAGGCCGTGGCGCTCGGCCGCGCCGTCCTCACCGCCGACGACGTACTGCCCGGCGTGCCGGACCTGGTCACCGAGATCCAGGTCGAGGCCGTGTTCCAGGACGGCACCCGGCTCGCCGTCATCGCCGACCCGTTCGGCGGCGGCGGCCTCGGCGAGGCGGCCCCCGGCGCCGTCCTCCTCGGCGAGGGCTCCGCCCCCGTACCGCGGCCGGTCCGCACGCTGGCGGTCCGCAACACCGCCGAGGTGCCGGTCTCGGTCACCTCGCACTTCCACTTCTTCGAGGCCAACCCGCGCCTGGACTTCGAGCGCGCCGCCGCGTACGGCATGCACCTGGCCGTCCCGGCCGGCTCCTCGGTCCGCTTCGACCCGGGCGCCACCGTCGAGGTCGGGCTGGTGCCGATCGGCGGCGAGCGGGTCGCGATCGGCTTCGCCGGGCTGGTGGACGGGCCGCTGGACTCGCCCCGGGTCCGGCGGGAGGCGCTGCGGCGGGCCGCCGAACAGGGATACCTCGGGGTGAACGGCGACGACGACGGACGGGATTGCCCCGGAGTGAACGGCAACCACGACGGAGCGGAGAACGAGCGGTGAGCAGCACCATCGAGGCGCACGAGTACGCGGCCGTGCACGGCCCGCGCACCGGGGACCGGGTCCGGCTCGGGGACAGCGGGCTGGTCGTCCGGGTCGAGTCCGACTCCCAGGCGCCGGGCGACGAGTTCCTGGTCGGCTTCGGCAAGACCGCCCGGGACGGCCTGCACCTGAAGGCGGCCGCCGTCCGGGACACCTGCGACGTGGTGATCAGCAATGTGCTGGTGATCGACGCGATCCAGGGCATCCGGAAGACCTCGATCGGCATCTGGGAGGGCCGGATCGCCTCGATCGGCCGGGCCGGCAACCCGGACACGCTCGACGGTGTGGACGTCGTGGTGGGCACCGGGACGGCGATCGTCTCCGGCGAGGGGCTGATCGCCACCGCCGGCGCCATCGACACCCACGTCCACCTGATGTCCCCGCGGATCATGGAGGCCTCGCTGGCCTCCGGCGTCACCACGATCATCGGCCAGGAGTTCGGCCCGGTCTGGGGCGTCGGCGTCAACTCGCCCTGGGCGCTGCGGCACGCCTTCAATTCCTTCGACGCCTGGCCGGTCAACATCGGCTTCCTGGGCCGTGGTTCCTCCTCGCACCCGGCTCCGCTGGTGGAGGCGCTGGCCGAGGGCGGCGCCTGCGGGTTCAAGGTGCACGAGGACATGGGCGCGCACACCCGCGCCCTGGACACCGCGCTGTCGGTGGCCGAGGCGCATGACGTCCAAGTCGCCCTGCACACCGACGGGTTGAACGAGTGCCTGTCGGTCGAGGACACCCTCAAGGTGCTGGAGGGCCGGACCATCCACGCCTTCCACATCGAGGGCTGCGGCGGCGGACACGTCCCCAACGTCCTCAAGATGGCCGGCGTGCCGAACGTCATCGGCTCCTCCACCAACCCCACCCTGCCGTTCGGCCGCGACGCGGTCGCCGAGCACTACGGGATGATCGTCTCCGTCCACGGCCTCAAGACCGACCTGCCCGGCGACGCCGCCATGGCCCGCGACCGCATCCGGGCCGGCACCATGGGCGCCGAGGACGTGCTGCACGACCTGGGGGCCATCGGCATCACCTCCTCCGACGCCCAGGGCATGGGCCGGGCCGGCGAGACCGTGCGCCGTACCTTCGCCATGGCGGGGAAGATGAAGGCCGAACTCGGGCCGCTGGAGGGCGACGGGCCGCAGGACGACAACGAGCGGGTGCTGCGCTACGTCGCCAAGCTGACGATCAACCCGGCCATCGCACACGGGCTTTCGCACGAGGTCGGCTCGATCGAGGTCGGCAAGCTCGCCGACATCGTGCTCTGGCGGCCCGCCTCCTTCGGCGCCAAGCCACAGCTCGTGCTCAAGGCCGGCTTCCCCGCCTACGGGGTGACGGGCGACCCCAACGGCGCCACCGAGACCTGCCAACCCCTGGTCCTGGGACCGCTGTTCGGCGCCCACGGCGCCACCCCCGCCGACCTGTCGGTGGCCTTCGTCAGCCGCGCCGCCGCCGAATCCGGCAGCCGGGACCGCCCGCACGACACCATGACGACCCGCCGTCGCCGCGTCGCCGTCCGGAACACGCGCGGCATCGGACCCGGCGACATGATCCGCAACAGCCGTCTGGGCAGCGTCGCGGTGGACGCCCGGAGCGGCCTGGTGACCCTCGACGGCACCCCGCTGCACTCCGAGCCCGCCCAGGAGGTCGCACTCAGCCGGCTCTACTTCCTGTGACCGGCGGCCGCCGCCCCCGAAGCCCTGGCCCGACCGGGCCCGCGAGCGGCACCTGACCCGAACGGGTCCGGTCGGCGGGCGGGTCGCCGGGGCGGGCCCTAGGTTGCGGAGCGAGGGGGCTGACCGAGCGAGAGGCTGCGACTGGCATGGCTGGGAAGTTCGAGCTGTACATGGATGAGACCGGGATGCACCGGTTCCACCTCAAGGCGAGCAACGGATCGATCGTGGTGACCGGCGACCCGCAGGAGAGCCGGGACGACTGCATCAGGAGCATCGAGTCGATCCGCAAGCTCGCTCCGTACGCGGAGCTCAAGGAGGCGGCCGGGCCGGCCTGAGGCGGCGCGGTGCGGGGCGCGGGTCGGTGGTGCAAATCGCCGACCCGCGTTCGCTTGTACGACAGATCCCTTTGGCCGGGTGCATGCCGGACGCGGACAGAACACTGGCATGCGCGTCGTCATCGTCACCGAATCCTTTCCGCCCGAGGTCAACGGAGTCGCCCACAGCGTGCTGCGGACGGCCGAGCACCTGGTCCGCCGGGGCCACCAGCCGCTGGTCGTCACCCCCACGCCGGCACGCGGCGCCGAGTGCCCGCCGCAGACCTTCGGCGCCGGGGCCGACGCGGCGGAGCTGCCGGTGGTCCGCATCCCGTCCGTCCCGCTGCCCGGGTACCCGCAGGTGCGGATCGCGCTGCCGAGCCGGCAGCTGGCGGCCGCCGTCGCCGGGCACCGGCCCGACCTCGTGCACCTGGCCAGCCCGTTCGTGCTCGGCGCGCGCGGGATGCAGGTGGCCGCCCGGCTGGGCGTGCCGGCCGTCGCCGTCTACCAGACCGACCTCGCCGGCTACGCGCACGCCTACCGCGCCGGGCGGGGGCTCGGCGAGGCCGCCGCCTGGCGCCGGATCCGGACGGTCCACCGGGCGGCCGCCCGCACGCTGGCGCCGTCCACCCCGGCCGCACAGGACCTCACCGCGCACGGGGTGCCCCGGGTGCAGCTGTGGCCGCGCGGCGTCGACTCGGCGCGGTTCCACCCCCGGCACCGGGACGAGGCCCTGCACCGGGCGCTCGCCCCCGGCGGGGAGGTGCTGGTCGGGTACGTGGGCCGGCTGGCGCCCGAGAAGCGGGTCGACCTGCTGGCCGCGGCCTCGGCGCTGCCCGGGGTCCGGGTGGTGGTGATCGGCGACGGACCGTCGGCACCTGGGCTGAAGGCCTCGATGCCCGGCGCGGTGTTCCTCGGCCGCCGGACGGGCGAGGAGCTGGCCCGCTGCTTCGCGACCCTGGACATGTTCGTGCACACCGGCCCGCTGGAGACCTTCTGTCAGACCATCCAGGAGGCCATGGCCAGCGGCGTGCCGGTGATCGGCCCGGCCGCCGGTGGACCGTTGGACCTCGTCGGACACCACCGGACCGGCCTGCTGGTGCCGCCCCGGGACGGAGCGGCGGTGGCCCGGGCGGTCGCGGCGCTGGCCGCCGACCCCGGGCTGCGGGCCGCCTACGGGCGCGCCGGGCGGGCGGAGGTGACCGCGCGGACCTGGGAGGCGGTCGGGGACATGCTGCTGCGGCACTACGAGGAGGTGCTGGCCGAGCACCGGGGGGCGGTGTCGGTGGACGGTGCGGCACCTCGTTCGGTGGCCGTCGGGCCGGAGGCGGTGGGGGTCGGGCCGGAGGCGGTGGGGGTCGCGGAGTCGGCGACCGTTTCGGAGGAGCTGCCGGTATGACGGCCACGTCCTCCCGCGAGCCGCTGCGGATCGTCCGGCTCGCCAACTTCGTCACCCCGGTCTCGGGCGGCCTGCGCACCGCGCTGCGGCACCTGGGCGCCGGATACCTGGCCGCCGGACACCGGCCGGTGCTGATCGTGCCCGGGGAGCGGCGCGGCGAGCAGGAGACCGGGCAGGGCCTGGTGATCACCCTGCCCGGGCCCGTGCTGCCGGGCTCCGGCGGGTACCGGCTGCTCACCGACCGGCGCGCGGTGGCGGCCGAGCTGACCCGGCTCTCCCCCGACCGGCTGGAGGTGTCCGACCGCACCACGCTGCGCTGGACCGGCGCATGGGCACGGCGGCACGGCGTCCGTTCGGTGATGGTGTCGCACGAGAGCGCCGCCGGAGTGCTGCGCACCTGGGGCCTGCCCGGCCCGCTCGCCCGCGCGGCCGCCGACCGGCTCAACACCGCGACGGCCCGCGCCTACGACTCCGTGGTCTGCACGACCGACTGGGCGGCGGCGGAGTTCCGGCGGCTCGGCGTACCGAACCTGGCGCGGGCACCGCTCGGCGTGGACCTGGACGCCATGCGCCCGCTGCCGGAGCCCGCGCGGGCGTACGAACGGGCGCGCTACGCCGAACCGGGTGAGCTGCTGCTGGTGCTCTGCTCCCGTCTCTCGGCGGAGAAGCGGCCCGAGCGGGCGATCGAGGCACTGGCCGACCTGCGGGCGAGGCGGCTGCCCGCCGTCCTGGTGGTCGCCGGCACCGGCCCGCTGCGCGACCGGTTGGCGGCGCGGGCCGAACGGCTGCGGCTGCCGGTGCGCTTCCTCGGGCACCTGAGTCGACGCGACGCCCTGGCCCGGCTGCTCGGCTGCGCGGACGTGGTGCTGGCGCCCGGGCCGGTGGAGACCTTCGGGCTGGCCGCGATGGAGGCGCTGGCCTGCGGGACCCCGGTGGCGGTCAGCCGCTCCTCGGCGCTGCCCGGACTGATCGGGCTCGCCGGGGTGGCCGCCGCCGACACCGGGGCCGGATTCGCCGCAGCCGTACGGGAGTTGCTGGCCCGGCCGGAGGAGGCGCGCCGCGCCGCGACCCGGGCGCAGGCCGAACGGTACGGCTGGCCGGCGGCGGTGGCGGCGTTCCTGGCGGCACACGGGGTGCGGGACGCTCCCCAGGCGGACGTGCGGGCGTCGGTGGAGACGTCGGCATCGGCAGGGCCCGCCGAGGAGAAGGGGGCTCGGAGATGAGCATGCTCGGCGCCGGGCCCGCGCGAGCGACGGAGAGACGCCCCGCGCCGGGTGAGCCGGTCCGCTTCGTGGCGCTCGGGGACTCGCTCACGGAGGGGGTCGGCGACCCGGTCGGCGACGGGTGGCGCGGCTGGGCCGCCGTCCTCGCCCATTCGCTGGCGCCCGAGGGGGCGGGCGTCGAGTTCACCAACCTGGCGTTCAGCGGCGCCCTGGCGAGCGAGTTGACGGTACGTCAGCTACCGGCGGCGCTGGCGCTGCGCCCCCGGCTGGCGGCCGTGGTGGTCGGCGGCAACGACACCCTGCGGTCCGGATTCGACATCCGGGCCGCCACCCTGGAGTTGGACGCCACGCTCGGTGAACTGTCCGGCCACGGCGCCAGGTTGCTGACCGCCTGCCTGCCCGATCCCGGCACCCTGCTCCGGCTGCCCGCGCCGCTCGCCCGACCGCTCGCCCGGCGGATGCGTGCGGTCAACACCGTCGTCCACGCGCTCACCGCCCGCCACCGGGCCCTCCACCTGCACATCGCCGACCTGCCCTGGTGCCAGGAGCGGCGACTGCTGAGCGTGGACCGACTGCACCCCAGCGCCGAGGGCCACCACCTGATCGCCCGCCGGTTCCACGAGCTGCTCGCCGGTACGGACCGGCCGCTCGGCGCCGGTCACCGCCTCGGCCCGCCACCGGTCGCCGAGCCCGCCGAGCCCCCGCCCGGCCGGGCCGCCGACCTGTGGTGGATGGCCACCCAGGGCACCCGCTGGGTCGCCGCCCGCAGCACGGACCTGCTGCCCGGCCTGCTGGCCCTGGCGGCGTCCGAGGGGGCGGCCCGGGTGCGCGGCGCGACCGGTCGTCACGACGAGCAGATGGCCCGGGCGGCAGCGCAGGCGCTGGCCTCGTTGGGGTGAGGCGGGCCGGCCCGGCGGGACCCTCGGCGGGTTGACTGATGATCAGACATGGCGTGCGAGGGGAACCGTGCGGGTATCCGTGGGTGTCGTCGGCAGCAGGAGGCCCGCTGAAGCGCGTGGCCTGCCGAAGCCCGGGGCCGACGGATCGGGCCCGGCGGAGGGAGTAGCGGTGGAGGCGTCACCCACGGGTGGACCGGAACTGGTCGAGCGGGAGCTGTCCGGGCGGGAACTGTTGGCGGCGGCCGGGGTGTTGTTCCCGGACGACCAGGGGCGGGTGCTGGTGGTGCGCCTGCCGTACGACCGGAAGCACCCGGTGGCGATCCCGGGCGGCGGCTGGGAGCCGCAGGACCGCTCGCCCCGGGACACCGCCCTGCGCGAGGTGGCCGAGGAGCTCGGGTTCACGCCCCGGCTCGGGCCGCTGGCCTGCGTCGACTGGACGCTCGACCACCACCGGCCGCCGATCGCCGCGTACCTGTACTGGGCGGAACCGCTCACGCCCGAGCAGGCGGCGGCGTTCCGGCCGGACCTGGCGGAGGTCGGCGGCTGGGCCTGGCTGACCCCGGACCAAGCCGCTCACGCGCTGCCGCCCCGGCTCTCCCGGCGGGTCACGTCCTGCCTGCGGGCGCCGCGGACGGCCGGTCCGCTGGAGCTGGAGGACAGCCTGCCCGCCGGGCACACGCTCGACCACCTCACCGTCGGGCCGCCGCCCGAGTACACCGGGCTCGCCGGGGTGACTGGGACGGCTGGGATGGCTGGGACGGTTGCGATGGCCGGGACGGACCTGCCGGAGGGCGCGGCGGGACGGCTGGAGCCGCCGCTCGACCGGGCCACCTACCTCGCCACCCGGCCGCGGATCCGGGCCAAGGCGCGGGCCGTGTTCACCGACGCGGCCGGGCGGGTGCTGCTCGTCCGGCTGCGGCCGTGGGACGGGCCGCGCGGGCAGGTGCCGTACTGGACGCTGCCCGGCGGCGGCATCGAGGCGGACCGGGAACTGCCCCGGGCGGCCACCCGGCGGGAGGTCCGCGAGGAGCTCGGGTGGGAGGTCGAACCGGGGCGGCTGCTGGCGCTGGACTGGCAGCCCGGCGCGGCCGCCGAGCCGGACGCCGACCCCGCGACGGGCCGGGACACCGCCGTCCTGGTCTACCTGTTCGACGGGGGCACGGTGACGGACCGCATGCTCGACACGATCACGTTGCCGGAGGACGAGCTGGTGGAGTGGCGGCTCTGCACGCCGGAGGAGGCGCAGGAACTGCTGACCGCGCCGTCCTGGGCCCGGACGGCCGCCGCGCTCGCCGCCCGGGAGGCGGCCGGTGGGCCGGTCGAGCTGGTCCGGGGGCAGGCCGTCGGGTAGGCGGGTGGATCGTCCGGTAGGCGGCGCGGGCCGGGTCCGGTGGGCCGCGCGGGGGCGGTGGCCGGATCGTGGTTCGGCCTGGCTCGACGAGCGGCCGGTGGGCACACTGGGGACATGCAGAACGGGATCACGCCTGGAATCGCCAACGGGATCACGGAGGTGCTGACCGGCCGGCGGGTGGAGGCGGTCAGCGGCGGCGGTCGGCTCGACCTCAGACTGGAGGGGCCGGTGACCGTCCGGGTGGCGCACGAGTTCCGGTTCGCGGCACCGTCCTTCGACGCCCCCGCCGAGGTGGAGCACTTCTTCCCCGCGCTGACCATCCGTCCGACCGCACCCCTGCTCGCCCTCGTCGGCCGGACCGTCGACACCGCCCGGATCACCCTGGCCGGCGGGCTGGAGCTGGGCTTCGCCGAGGGCGGCGCACTGTCCGTACCGCCGCACGCACTGCTCGCGCCGTGGAGCGTCGAGACCGCCGAGGGTGCGGTGTGCGCCGGGCTGCCGGGCGGCGAAGTCGGCTGGACGGTGCCCGGCGGGGCCTGAGGCCACCGCCGGGCACTGCCGGGAGCCGCACGGCCGGTCAGGGCCCGTGCGTCCTGGATCGGCCTGGTGCGGCGTCGTGCGTCCTTGCGTACGGCGCCGCACGGCCTGGTGCGGCCCCTTCGGCTCAGACCTCCAGGTCGGCCTCGATCTTGAGGAGCTGGTGGCGGGCCATCGCCAGGTTGGCGCGCGCCTTGTCCAGCGCGAGGTAGAGGAACAGGCCCTTGCCGCTGCGGCTGGTGAGCGGGCGGATCAGGTGGTACTGGGTGCTGAGGGTGATCAGGATGTCCTCGATCCCGTCCCCCAGGCCGAGCATGTCCATGGTGCGCATCTTGGCGCGGACCACGTCGGTGTTCCCGGCGGCGGCCACGTTGAGGTCCAGGCCGCCGGGGCCGTCCAGGGTGGCGAGGGCCATGCCGCTGTTGTAGTCCACGAGTGCGGCCCCGATGGCGCCCTCGATGCTGGTCATGGCCTGCTTGAGTGCGCCGGCTGCGTCGCTCATGTCGGTAACTTCCGTTCGTTCGTTGGGGGATGGATAGGTCGGTCGGTCGGTTGGTCGGTTGGTCGGTTGGTCGGTTGGTCGACAGGTCGGTCTGTGGGGGCGGGTCGGTCGGGCGGCCGGGCGGGCCGGGCGGGCGGCCCGTCGGGAGCGGGCCGGTCAGCCCACGTCGCGCGGATCCCTGGGCATGAGGGCCTCGTTGAGCAGCCCCGTGATCCGCTGGGCGGAGCGGCGGGCCTCCAGGTGCAGTCGGCCGACGTTGACGTCCGGGTGCGCCAGCAGGGTCAGCACGCAGCTGCCGCCGGCCGCGTAGGTGGCGACGTAGCCGTGCTCACCGCGCACCAGCGACTCGCGGAACTCCCCCTGACCGGTGGTGTCGGCGAGCCGCTGGGCCAGTGAGAGCGAGGCCGCGGTCATCGCGGCCAGGCCCGAGGGTTCGGTCCCATGGGTGTCGTGCGCGACCAGCAGGCCGTCCACGCTGGCCACCAGGCCGCCCGCGAGGTGCGGGACCCGGTGCTTGACGGCGCGGAGTTCGGCGAGCAGCTCGGTCTCCAAGGCGATCAGTTGTCTCCTTCCGACACGCTGCTTGAGCGCCCGCCTCATGGCCGGGACGGCGGGGTCGCGGGCGGAGAGTGGTTCAAAGTCGGGCCTCCAGAAGGGTTCGGACCCGGGTCAGGAGCGCGATGTCCGGGTCGGGGACGGTCAGCGGGTGGGCCGCTGCCGGTGTCGGCGGGCGGGCCGAGTGGGTGAGGCCGGCGGCCCCGGCGCCGGTGAGGGTGGCGCCGGGGACCCGACGGTGCAGGCCGCGGGCGGGACTCGGTGCCGCGGCTGCGGAGGTTGCGGAGGTGGCGCGTGCTGTGGGTGCGGTCTGGGCGGTGGGTGCTCTGGGTGGTGCCGGCGCGCCGGGGGTTACGGGTGGTACGGGAGCCGCCGGCGCTCCGGGGGGACCGGCCGGTGCGGCGGCGGGCGGGCCCGCGTGGCGCGGGTGGGTGCGGCGCGGAGGCTCGTGCGGGGCTTCGTGCGAGGTTTCGTGGTGCGGGGTCTCCTGACCCGGGAGGCCGTGGTCGGGGCCCTCGACGCGCGGGGCGTCGAGCAGTCCGGCGGCGGCCAGGCGCCGGACGTCCGCCGTCACCCCGAACCCGGACCGGCCGAGCAGGCGCGCCAGGTCGGCCGGGGTTCTTCGGCCATCGGCGTGGTCGAGCAGCTCGCGCTGGCGCCGCCCCACCACGCGACGCGCGGGCTGCGCCGGTTGCGTGAGCTGCCGGGGCCGTTCGGCCGGACGGACGGGTGCGGTGTCGAGCTGCGGCCACGGCCAGATCCGGTCCAGCAGCAGCTGTCGGCGCTCGACCTCGCGCTGCACCCGGCCGGCGTCGACCGCCGTCACCGGTCCGAGCCAGTGCCGGATGTCGGGTTCGAAGCGCCAGACCCCGCCCGCCAGGTCCGCGAGGACGAAGAACGCGGCGTCGAAGAGCGTGCCCAGGTGGCCGAGTTCGAGTTCGCCCCGGGTGAGCCGGCCGTACTCGACGAGCGCCTCCCCGACCCCGGCGTGCGGGCCGTGGGCTTCGACCAGCTGCGCCCAGTCCTCCGACGTGATCCGGCCGCAGCCGGTGAGCAGGTCGGCCAGGCCGGGGGCGCGGGGCGAGTCGGCGTTGGTCACCTGTCCGTCGATGAAGTAGAGGCTGCCGAGCGGGCCGTGCAGGGCGCCGGTGGACCGGCGGGCGGCGAGCAGGTCGACCGCCTCGCCAGGAGTCCGGGGAACGACGGACGGCAGGACGGCGGTTGGGGAGAGGGTCATGCCACCCACCGCCCGGCGCTGCACGGGTGGCCGGGGTGGCCCGGGTGGCGGACCGCGCGCAACTCGCGCAGGTGGCCCGGGTCGCGCGCTGGCCGAAACCCGACCGCCACCGCAGGTGTCCCGCTCACCCGAGCACCAGTTCCTCGGCGAGGGACTGGAGGCGGTAGCGGGCGCCGGCGAGGTTGCCCTCGTCGCGGTCCAGCCAGAGGTGGAGGACGAGCCGGCTGTCGAAAACGGTGTCGATGAAGCAGATCAGGTGGTAACTCCGGCTCGCAGTGAGGATGATGTCCTGCAACGGTGACCGTCGGTCCTCCGCCCCGGTGAAGGTCTGGCCCTCAACGGCTGCCCGTACCAGGTCGGTTGTCTCGGCGGCCGCGGTCTCGTGCTCGCCGGTCGGGCTCTGCCCGAGGCTGCCGAGCGCCAGCCCGCTGCTCCAGTCGACCAGGCTCGCGGAGCGGGCGCCGGGGATCGCCATCGCTCCGGAGAGGCATTCGTCGATACCCGGCACACCGGCTCCTTCGCGGAATGGGGGCGGCCGGGCGCAGCACGGCACCGGCCGGAACCGCCACCATCAGTGGCGGGTTCGACACGGAAGGCTACTGACCGGATTCCGTATGACGAACATTCCAATGGCATATTCACACCAGAAGCAGTTCATTCCGGCCAAGGTGTGACGGAGCATCAACGCCCGGTAACCGACGAACCCGCTGGCCCGAGCGTTGCGCCCGCACATCCTCCGTCGGCCACCTGGAACGCGACCTTGGCCGATACTCGGCTGCGCAGAAGGGTTTCGGCCACGAAATGCGATAGAGGGGACCGCGCCCGGAAGGGTCGGGCGACGCGTGCCGCGACGACGGCGGGAGAACGCGTCCGACAACGACGAAGGGGCCCGTTCCGTTGGACGGAACGAGCCCCTTCGAGTGGAGCGCCAGGCCCGGGTTGCACGGACTCTTCCTACTGAAAGTAGGACGTGCTCTGGTAGCACCGCTGACGCCTGTTCGAGAGATCATTTCCTCTCGACGGGAAGAACATTAGCAGGTCATCAGGCCTGTTCAGAAACCGGAGGGACGGGCGACAGCGCCCCGGGCAGCAGGAGGGCCGGGGACCGGGGCCGGGACCCGGATCAGGCCTGGCCGACCGCCTCGGCGAGCAGTCGGTAGGAGTCGAGGAGCGCGGTACGGTCGTAGGTGCTGGTGGTGACCAGGAACTCGTCCGCGCCGCTGCGCGCCACCAGGGCGGCGAGCTCGGCGACGGCCTGCTCCGGGGTGCCGGCGATGTGGCCCTTCAGCGACTGCTCGTAGGCGGCGCGTTCGCGTTCGGACATCGGCCGGGCCCGGACCTCGGCGGCGGGGGCGAGCGGCGGGAACTCGCCGTGGGTGCGGGAGTAGGCGCTGGACCAGGCCTCCGGGACGAGCAGCTCCCGCGCCCGGTCGGCGGTCCCGGCGACCGCGACCGTGCCCGAGACGACGACGTACGGCTCGGCGGCCTGCACGGAGGGGCGGAACCGGTCGCGGTAGCGGTCGATCGCGGCCAGCATCCGCTCCTCCCCTCGCGCGGCGGCGATGACCAGCGGCAGTCCGGCCTCGGCGGCCAGGTCGGCGCCGGCGCCGGTTGCCAGGACGAAGGCCGGCACCCGCAGGCCCTCGGCCGGGCGGGCGTGGACGTCGCGGTGGGTCCGCTGCGAGCCGTCGAAGTAGCCGAGCAGTTCGGCCAGCTGCGCACCGAAGTCGTCCGCGGCCTCCTTCTCCCGGCCGAGCGCCCGCCGGACGCCGTCGGTGAAGCCCACCGACCGGCCGAGCCCCATGTCGATCCGGCCCGGAAAGAGGGCGGCGAGCACTCCGAACTGCTCGGCCACCACCATGGGTCGGTGGTTGGGCAACATCACCCCACCGGTGCCGACCCGGATCCGCGTGGTCGCCGCCGCCACCGCCGCGGCCAGCACGGTGGGCGCCGATCCCGCCACCCCCGGCACACCGTGGTGCTCGGAGACCCAGAACCGGTGGTAGCCCAGCCGTTCGGCCTCGCGTGCGAGGGCCACCGTGTTCCGCAGCGCCTGCGCCGGCTCCTCGCCCTGTCTCGTCCGGGAGCGGTCGAGTACGGAGAGCCTGGTCACTGGTGCTTCGGTGGTCACGTCCGGGGAGAACGCCCGCCCTCGGCGCGGGCATTCCCCCCGGGTGGCGGTGAACGGGCAGAGCGGGAGCGCGACGGCCGGGACGATCCTCGACGATCCGGGACGACCCGGGATCGGACGGACCGCGACCCTCACGCACTCCCGCTCCCGCTCCCGCGCGGTCCGCGGTCAGTCGGTGACGGTGAAGCCCCGCGCCGCCCCCAGGCGGTGGAGCGACTCCGGCCCGGGGATACCGTCGGCGTCCGAGTCGGAGTAGCCGCAGCGGCGCTGCCACGCGGCGTACGCGGCCACCGTCCGGCTGCCGAACGAGCCGTCCACCCAGCGCTGTTCGAGCAGCCCCTCGTCCGCCAGGGCCTGCTCGACGATCGCCGCCTCCGAGCCGTAGGTGCGGTGCCCCTGCTCGGCACCCGGGTCGGTTCGGGCGGCCGCGACGACGTGCGCCGTCGAGACCGTCCGCGGTCCCGGCACGTAGCCGAGCAGCCGGCGCAGCGAGCCCTCGCCCGGGACCCCGTCCGCGTCCTGGCCGGCGTAGCCCAGGCTCCGCTGGTAGTCCGCGTAGTTCTCGGTGTCCGCGTCGGTCCAGGTCGGACCCGGGCCGGAGTGGTAGTGGCCGCCGAAGCCCTGGGACACCAGCCCCCGCCCGACGGCGGTGACCTGGTAGCCGCGGGCGTCGTAGCCGTACGGCAGGCCGTTGATGGTGACCTGGTACCGAGCCGGGGCCGGCTCCGGCGGGGGCACGGGGTGCTGGTGCGGCGGCGGGATCGTCGGGACGGTCGTGAAGTCGGGCCAGGAGCCCGGGTCGCTGTGGTCGTTGAACGGGACGTGGGCGTGCGCGTACCAGCCGCCGCGGGTCTCCCACACCCCCTCGTCGCGGTGGTCGGAGAAGTCGGTGGGCCGGCCCATCGGCCAGAGGTCGGGGACGCCCCAGGACGCGATCCAGGCGTGCAGCCGGTCCCAGCCGAGACAGGGCGTGTCGACGAGCCTCGGGTACACGGCGCCCCCGTAGCGGCAGTACGGGAAGAACACCGCCTCGATCTGGATGACCACCCGCCCGGCCCGGTTGGTGCGGGTGGGGCTCTCCGGCGGGCTGAGCAGGCTCTTCGAGCGGGAGTCGGCGGGGAACAGCTGCGCCGTCCGCCCGCTGAACGGGTCCCAGACGAGGTGCGGCGCGTTGCCGGCGCCGCTGCCGGTGAAGTACCCGACCAGGTCGTCGAAGGTGCACCAGTCCTGCGGGGCGGCGGCGGTGGCGTTGCGGTCCCAGGTGATGTGGGCGATGGCCTTCGGCGGGTACTGCTGGTCGGTCGGCGCGTGGTCGCCGAGGTCATGGATCTCGGCACCGGGCAGCCACAGATCGGGCATGCGGTCTCCTCCGGACGGCGTACGAACGTCGCTGCCGGTATCGGCAGGTTCGTGCCCCGGATTGACCCCAACGGCGGAATGTGTGGCAACGAACCGCCCTCACCCGAGCGGCCGTTCGGGTTGTCGAGGGGTATTCGGCCTCGCGTGCGAAGCGGGCGCCCTCGCGGCACACCCGGGCGCGCACGCCCGCGCGCGGTCGGTGGTCCGAGCGGGCCCGCGCTCCCGGCGGCGGCGGCGGCGGCGGCGGCACATCCCACCCCGGCCGGACCCGGTCTGTCAATCGTTGACAAGCAAAATGGTCTAGTCCACGGTTGTCGACAGGCGAGCCCCGGCGGCGGACACTCGGGGCGCTCCGCGAACTCGCCCTCTGGAAGGGCGAGTTCACCCTTCGAACGATTCCGACGAGCCAACGGGAGGACCCGCCGTGAGACGCGTCTGCCTCGCCCTGCCCACCGACCGGGGCTGCGCCGCCACCATCGCGGCCGTCGCCGAGGAGGCGGCCCACGCCGCTGCGCACTTCGAGGTCGAGGTGCACCTGCTGGTCCTCGACACCTCACCGGGCCCCGCGTTCGCGGAGAACGCCGCGGCCGTCGCCGCACTGCCCACCACTCCCCGGGTCCACGTGCACCACCTCGACGAACCCCGGCAGCGGGACTTCCTCCGGCGGGTGATCCGGCGCGCCGGCGCCGCACCCGATCCGGAGCTGCTGCTCGACCTGATGCTCCCGGACGCCGTCTCCTACGGCGCCTGCACCAACCGGGTCTTCCTGGTCGCGGCCGCGCTCGGCTGCGACTCCGTGCACCGGCGGGACTCCGACAGCGCGTACCAGGTCCTGGACGGCCGCAAGGTCTTCCCCGTCCACCACGAACTGCTGTCCCTCGGCCGGCGGGCGGCCGAGGCGGCGGCCGACGTCACCCGCAGCGAACTCCAACCGCAGGACGCCGAGAAGCCCGTCGTCCTGGTCGGCGGATCCTTCGTCGGCGAGCTCTCGGTGGACATAGGCGAGATCCGCGAACTGGACCCGGCCACCTACCACGACGTGGTCGGCCTGTGGGCACCGCCGGTCTGGTCGGAGGAGGAGAAGCGGGAGCTCGTCGAGGCCTCCTTCACCGGCGGCGGCACCGAACCGTTCCGCGCCGACGAGTCGGTCCTCGGCACGCCCGACATCTGGCGGGTGGACATGTGCAACATCGGGCTGGACCGCCGCGTCTACGAGCAGCTGCCGCTGCCGCCCGCGACCGAGACCATCGGCAGCGACTACTTCCTGCTGCACGTGGTCCTCGACTCCGGCCTGCCCGGGGTCGTCCACAACCGGCACATCGTCAACTACTACACCCCCGAACGCCGCACCGGCCCCGGGTTCACCGCCTACCAGCTGCGGTTCGTCAAGTTCCTGCTCTCGATGCTGTACCTGCACCCCGTCTACGGCGAGATGACGGCCCTCGGAGGAGACCTGCTCGACGAACGGCACCACGTACGCACCGCCCCGGTCCTCGACTCCGTCCGGCGCAGCGCCGCCTGGGACCGCACGGAGAACGTCCGCCGGCTGGACGTCCTCGACCGCTGCTACCGGCACCTGGGCGGCAAGTACGCCGAGTTCGCCGACCACCTGGCCCCCCGGCGGGCACGGCTGCTCGACGAGGCGCAGTCGGACGCCGAACGCTTCGCCCTGCTGATCGGCGTCTGGGCCGACCTGATCGCCGCCGCCCGCGCCGAACGGCCCCTCCCCGCGGAGGTGCCGGTCAGGTGAGTGACGACATCCGGTTCCGCCCGCTGGCCGAGCGGGACTGGGACACGGTGGTGGCGCTCGAACAGGCCGCCTACACGGCCGACGGGCTGTCCGAGGGCCGGGAGGCACTGCAGTCCCGGGGCCGCGGCTCGCCCGCCACCTGCTTCGTGCTGGAGGAGCACGGCCGGGTCCGCGGCTACCTGCTGAGCCTCCCGTACCCGCCCCTGCACTGCCCCGACCTGGCCCGACCGGAGCAGACGGTGTACGACTCCGCCAACCTGCACGTGCACGACCTCGTGATCGCCGAGGAGTTGCGCGGCCGGGACGTCGCACTGCGGTTCATGGGGCACTTCCGCGAGCAGGCGCGCGGGCAGGGCTTCGAGCGGATATCCATGGTCGCGGTGCGCGGCACGGACATCCTGCTACGGCTGCTCGGCTACCGCTCCCACCGCGAGGTGACGGTGCCGGCCTGCTACGGGAAGCGGGCGGTCTACATGTCGATGCCCGTGGACTGAGCGGCGGCTCGGTGCGGCGCCCGGGCCGACGCGGGGATCACGACGAGTCGTCCACCCGACCGGCCCGACTCCGGCCCGAGCGCAACTCGGCAGCGCCTCGACCGGGTGCCGGGCAGAATGCCCGCGTGCCTTCGCTGCTGCTCGCCCTCGCCGGCAATCCCGCCCTGCCGCCCGCGCTCGTCGACCGCCTGCTCACCCTCGCCGACGTCGCCCCGGCACGGGCCCGCGACGCCCGCGAGGACCGTGCCGGCCCCGAGGACCATGCCGACCGGACCGACCGGGCCGACACCGACCAGGACGCAGCCGTGGCGGCCGGCGTCGGCGTGAGCCCGGAAGACCTGGCCGACGCGCTCGCGGAGCGGACCGACCTCACCCGGGCCCAGGTCCGGGCGCTGGCCGACCGCTTCGATTCGGCCGCCATCTGGCTCGCCTACAGCGGCGGGCTGCGGGCCGCGGACGTCGACCCCGTCGCGCGGCCGCTGGTCGCCCTCGCCCTGCTGGAGGAGGGTCGCGGGGATCCGGCCTGGGCACGGCTGTTCGTCCCGGACGAGCCGGGCGACACGGCAGAGGTGCGGGTGCGGCTCGCCTCCTGCCCCGCGCTGCCCGCCGACGTGGCGGACCTGCTCGCCGCCGACCGGATCGGCGAGGTCGCCGCCGAACTCGCCTTCCACACCGAGCGGACGGACCTGCTGCGGCGCCTCGCCGCCCACCCCGACCCGGAGGTGCGCAGAGCCGTCGCGGGGAACGAGGCCACACCACCGGAGGTCCTGGCGGCGCTGCTCGACGACGCGGTGGAGGTCCGCCAGCTGGCCCTGGGCAACCCCGCCACCCCGGGCGAGGCGGCCGCCCGGTTCGTCGGCGACCCCGAACTGCCCCTGCGCGAGCGCCTCGCCACCCACCCCGGCCTGCCCGACGAGGCCTACCGGTACCTCGCCGAGGACCCCGCCCCCTGGGTGCGCGGCAACCTCGCCGAGAACCCGGCGGTCGGCACTCCGCTGCTGCACCGGCTCGCCCTGGACGACGGCCACGACATCCGGCGCCGGATCGCCCACCATCCGCACGTCCCGCTCGACCTGCTGTCCCGGATCGCCACCACCGTCCGGATCGGCCCTACCCTGCTCCCCCGTATCGCCACCGCCACCCCGGCCGAACTCGCCGATCTCGCCAGCTCGTTGCGGCCCCGCGTCCGGATGCTCGTCGCCCAGCACCGCGGCTTGCCCGCCCCCGTCCGCGACCGGCTGGCCGCCGACCCGGACGCCAAGGTGGTCAGATCGATCGCCCCGCACCCCGGCCTCTCCCCCACCCAACTGGCCACCATGGTCGAGCGGTTCGGCGCTCAGGTGGCCGTCGGCGTGGCCGCCAACCCCGGTGCGCCCGCCGACCTGCTGGAACGCCTCGCCACCGCTCAGGCCCCGGCGGTCCGGGCGCTGCGCGCGATCGCCCGGCACCCGCACGCCACCCCGGCCGCCCTCGCGGTCTGCCTGGCCTCCGCCGACCCCCGGGTGTCCGAGGCCGCCGCCGCCAACCCGGCGCTGCCACCGGCCGCCATGGTCGCCCTCATCCCGTAGGGCGGTCGTCGGACTCCCGCGGCACCAGCCACTCCGCCGCCCGCCCCCGGCCCGGCCCGGCCCGGTCCGGCCCGGTCCGGTCCGCCCCACCAGCCACGGTCGCCCCACCCGCCCCGGCGCGGTGCCGGGCTCGTTGCAGTTCCGTCTCCGTTCCGTCCGACCGGGGTACGAAGCACCGCCCGGTCCGGGATCGTGGTGTCAACGGCTCGTACGGCAGGGGGAGTTGCCATGAGCGATGGCCAAGACCTGGTCCCCGTCGTGGTGGGGGCGCTGGTACGGGTGGCCGGCGGTGTGGCCGGTGGCCCGGGTCGGGCGGTGGCGGAGCTCGTCCGGGCCCGGCTGCGGGCGACACCGACCGGCATCCGGGCAGTGGAGGCGATCGAAGCGGACCCGGGCGACACCCGGGCACGGGCCGAGCTCACCGCCGCCGTCACCGAACTCCTCGCCACCGACCCGGCGTTCGCCCAGTACCTGACCACCACCGAACTCGGCCGCCCCACGGGGCCTCCGACCGTCCACCTCCGGCTGACCCCGGCCGCGGCCGCCAAAGCCGCCGCAGCCAAGTCCGGCCAGGCCACGACGGGCGAGACCGGGCACCCCGACGGCTCGTCCGTCTTCTCCCCAACCACCCTCGACGCCACGGCCGTCGGCGCCCAGGCCGGCGCGTCCGCCGCGTCCGCCCGGCGCGGCAGCGCGGGCATCATCGCGGCCCTGGCGCTCGTCACGGTGGCCGCGCTGGTCGCGGTCGGCATCAACCTCGGGTCGCGCCCTCTCCTCCAGCCTGGCCGGCCCGGCCTGGCGCACGCCGCCACGGTGCTGCGCGACCCCGGCCAGGCGCAGGGCATCCTGCCCGACCTGCGGGCTCTGCCGGGCGGCTGGAAGATACAGACCGAGCCGACGTCGGGGACGGCCACGAGCAGCGACGCCCCGTGCATCCTCCCGGACGACTGCGCGGAGCAACTGACCTATGCCACCGCGAAGTTCCGCTCCGCATCCGGCCACAGCGTGCAGTTCACCGTGCTCACCTTCGCCACCGCCGAGACCGCGGGCCGGGCCTTCGACTTCACGCTGAACCGCACCGGTGGGCCGAGCGCGACCGATTCGATCTCCATTCCGCGGATCGGCGACCAGAGCGCCGCCCGCAAGCAGGGCAACGGGGGCACGGAGGCGCTCGTCCGGGTCGGCACCACGCTCCTCTACCTGCGCGCCACGGGCCCCGGCTCCACCACCATCGCAACCCCCCTCGTGACCGCCTTCGCCCGCCTGCTCGCCGAACGCTCCCAGCAGGCCCAGGACGGCCGGACCCCTGACGCCACCGCACCCGACCCGGTCTCCTGAAGCACCCTGGGCACGCGCCCCCGGGTGCCCGCCCGGCAACCCGGCAACCCCCATGAGCGCCTCGTCCACCAGCTGCCGGGCCGGGGCGCTCATCCAGATGTGCTCGGCGCCGTCCTTCTTTCCCTTTGTCGGAGAGCGTCCGCGCCACCAAAGCTCACGCCAACCCCCGTTCGCTCACCTGTTCGAATTTGGGCGTAGGCTGGAGCCATGCACCACACCACCGTCCACCTCCAGCCCTCGCTGTTCGACGACACCGGGGGCGGCGAAGTGCGGCTCGGGGAGCTCGACGGGCTCCGGCGGGTCGTGCTGGGTGACGGAGCGTGGCTGGACGTGCTGCCGGGGTGGCTGAGCGGGGCGGACCAGGTGTTCGAGGAGCTGGTGGCGACCGTGCCGTGGCGGGCCGAGCGGCGGGAGATGTACGAGCGGGTCGTGGACGTGCCACGGCTGCTGGCCTCCTACCCCGAGCACGCCGAACCGCCGCACCCCGTACTCGGGGTCGCCCGGACGGCGCTGAGCAGGCACTACGCGCCGGAGCTGGGCGAGCCGTTCCGGACGCTGGGGCTCTGCTACTACCGGGACGGCCGGGACAGCGTGGCCTGGCACGGGGACCGGATCGGGCGCGGCGCCCGCGAGGACACCATGGTGGCGATCCTGTCCGTCGGGGAGCCCCGGCCGCTGCTGCTGCGGCCCCGGTACGGCGGCGGGCCGGTGGTGCGGCAGCCGGTGGGGCACGGAGACCTGGTGGTCATGGGCGGCTCCTGCCAGCGCACCTGGGAGCACGCCATCCCGAAGACGGCCCGGCCGGTGGGCCCGCGGATCAGCATCCAGTTCCGGCCGCGCGGCGTCGCCTGAGCGGGGCGCGGTTGCCGTCCGCACGACCGGCGCGGAGGCTGGCCGGGAGGGCCCACGAAGCAGCGGCGGGCAGCGGGCGGTAGACGGAAGGCGGTAGGAGAACGGCATGCCGAAGGCGGGCAGGTACCACGAGGGCGTCCCGTGCTGGGTCGCGCTCACGGTGCCGGACGTCCAGCGGGCGCAGCGTTTCTACCGGGAGCTGTTCGGCTGGGAGTTCGTCCCGACCGGGCCGGCCGAGTGGGTCGCCACGCTGTACGGGGCGCAGGTCGCCGGGGTCGCCGCGGCGCCCGAGGGGCGGCCGGCGGGCTGGACCACCTACCTCGCCGTCGCCGACGCCGCCCACACCGCCGCACTGGTGCGGGTCTCGGGCGGGCGGCTCGCCCGCGAACCGTACGAGGTGCCCGACCTGGGCCGGGCGGCGCTCGCCGTGGACCCGCTCGGCGTGACGTTCGGCCTCTGGCAGGGCGCCGCGGTGGCCGGGGCCGGGCTGGTCAACGAACCCGGCACCTTCACCTGGAACGAGCACCTCTCCGCCGACCCGGACGCCGCCCGCACCTTCTACCGGCAGGTGTTCGGCTACACCTACGACCGGCCGGACGGCGGCTACACGGTCTTCCGGGCCGACGGCTTCCCGGCCGGCGGCATCGGCCCGGGCGGCCCCGGCCCCAACAGCCCCGAACCCGGCCCCGGTCCCGGTCCCGGACCCGGCCCCGACAGCACCGACCGGCCCGCCACCGACTGGCTCACCCAGTTCGCGACGGCGGACGCCGACCGCGCCGCAGCCCACGTGCGCACGCTCGGCGGTACCGTACTGACCGGGCCCGACCCGACGCCGTTCGGCCGCTCGGCACTGGTCCGGGACGACAGCGGCGCGGCGTTCGCCCTGATCGCCGTCCCACCCGACGAGTCCGCGGAGGCGGCCTGAGATGACCGACGGAACCCAGCAATCCGAGCAGCGATTCGCTGCCCTCGTCGAGGAGTTGGCCGAACTCCCCGGTGTCACCGCACCCGGTTCGGACGGCACCGCCCGCCGCTTCGGGTCCGACGCCCTCAAAACGGACGGTCACATCTTCGCGATGCTGGCCTCGTCCGGCCGCCTGGTCGTCAAGCTGCCGCGCGCCCGGGTGGACGAGCTGGTGTCCGCCGGCGCGGGCGTGCACTACGACGGGGGCAAGGGCAGGCCGATGCGCGAATGGCTCGCGCTCGACCCGGCCTCCCGCCTCCCCTGGGGCGAACTCGCCCGCGAGGCCTACACGTTCGTCCACCGGTAGCCGACCGGCGACCACCCGGGCCCGGGGTGTGCTACGCCCGCTCCTCCGACGGCAGCAGCACCCGCTGCTCCACCGGGGAGGAGAGGATCACCGAGGTCGTGGTCCGCCCGAGGACCGAGATCGTCTCGATCAGGTCCTCCAGGTGCGCGGTGTCCCGTGCCGCGATCTTGAAGACCCAGCAGTCCTCGCCGATCACGTGGTGCACCTCCAGGATCTCCGGGCGGCTCAGCAGGTCCTGGCTGCGCAGGTACTTCACCGTCACCCGGGCGTGCGGCGAGACCCGGACGAACGCCCGGATGCCGTACCCCAGCCGCTCGGGCGCGACCTGGGCCGCGTAACCGGTGATGGTGCCGTTGGCCTCCAGCCGGCGGACCCGCTCGCCGACTGCGGCCGGGCTGAGGTTGACCCGCCGGCCGAGCTCGCTGAGCGTGATCCGCCCCTCGGACTGCACCAGCTCCAGCAGCCTGATGTCGACCGCGTCCAGGGCCGTTTTCAGGCCCGCCGAGGAATCCTCGGCCGCACCGCCGAACTGCCGTTGGTCTTTCGGTCGCAGCGCCTGAACTCCCACGATCTCCCCTTCATCGAACCGCGCCGCACCATAACACTTGTGGGCATGGAAAAGATCCTCGTCATCGGCGGAAACCGCTACTTCGGACGGCACTTGACCACCCTGCTGCGGGACACGGGTGCGCAGGTCAGCGTGCTCAACCGGGGCTCGACGCCCCCGCCGCCCGGCATCACCCAGCTGGTCGCCGACCGCGGGGACGAGGCGGCACTGACCGCCGCGCTGGCCGGCCGCGACTTCGACGTGGTGGTCGACCAGGTCTGCTACACGCCGCCGCAGGCCGAACTCGCCGTCCACGCCTTCGCCGGGCGGACCGGGCGCTACCTGATGACCTCCACCATCGAGGTCTACGACACCGGCGTGCCGCACCCGGCGGGCGTGCCGCTGGCGGAGTCCGCCGTCGACCCGGCCCAGTGGCCGGTGCGGCCGGAACTCCCCTGGCACGACGCCGAGTTCGTCGAGGGTGCGTACGGCGAGGGCAAGCGCCAGGCCGAAGCGGTGTTCACCCGCGCCGGGGCCTTCCCGTTCGCCGCCGTCCGGCTCGGCCACGTCCTCGGCACCGCCGACTTCACCGGCCGGCTGGCGCACTACGCGGAGCGGATCGACGCCGGCCGCCCCGTCCTGGTCCACCGGGAGGACCAACCGTCCTCCTACACGAACGAACAGGAGGCCGCCGCCTTCCTGCACTGGGCGGTGGGCCAGGACTTCACCGGCCCGGTCAACCTCGCCTCGCACGGCGAACTCACCGCCACCGACCTCTGCGAGCTGATCGCGGACGGGCGGCCGTACCGGACGGCGGCGCCCGCGCCCGGCGAGCAGGCCTCCCCGTTCTCCTTCGACCGCTACTACGGCATGGACAACTCCCGTGCGCAGCAGCTCGGTTACCCGCTCGCCCACACCCGCGACTGGCTGCCCGGCCTGCTCACGGCCGCCGCCACCCGTTGATCGCTCCCACCCGCTGAAACCCCCCACCCGCCGATCCCCCGCCCGCCGATCCCCCACCGACACCTTCACCGACCGGAGCACCTGACCATGATCACCCGCCGCCTCGGCACCATCGAGACCAGCGCCATCGGACTCGGCGCGATGCCGCTCTCCGTCGAGGGCCGCCCCGACGAGGCCCGCGCCATCGCCACCATCCACGCTGCACTGGACGCCGGCATCACCCTGATCGACACCGCCGACTCCTACCACTGGCACGCGGGCGAACTCGGCCACAACGAGGAGCTGATCGCCCGGGCCCTGGCCTCCTACGGTCCCGGCGCGGACCACGTCCTGGTCGCCACCAAGGGCGGACGCGGCCGCCCCGGCGACGGCTCCTGGACCATCACCGGCGACCCGGCCCACCTCAAGCGCGCCTGCGAGGGCTCGCTGCGCCGGCTCGGCGTCGAGGCGATCGGCCTCTACCAGCAGCACCACCCGGACCGGACCGTCCCCTACGCCGACTCCCTCGGCGCCGTCCGGGAGCTGTACGAGGAGGGCAAGATCCTGGCCGCCGGCATCTCCAACGTCGATGTGACGCAGCTCCGGCTCGCCCGGGAGATCCTCGGCGAGGCGCTGGTCTCGGTGCAGAACGAGTACTCCCCGGCCGTCCGCACGCACCAGCCGGTGCTGGACCTCTGCACCGAGCTCGGCCTGGCCTTCCTGCCCTGGAGCCCGCTCGGCGGGATCGGCCGGTCCGCCGAACTGGGCGGCGCGGGTGAGGAGTTCGCCAAGGTGGCGGCCGAACTCGGAGTCAGCCCGCAGCGCGTCGCCCTCGCCTGGCTGCTGGCCGGCTCCCCGGTGACCGTGCCGATCCCCGGCGCCAGCCGCCCCGAGACCATCCGCGACTCCGCCGCCGCCCCCGACCTCCAGCTGAGCCCGGAACAGCTCACCCGCCTCGACGCGGCCTGACCGGCCCGGCGAACACCCCGGCGAACCCGCCGGCCATCACGCCGCACGAACGCGAACGAGGCCCGGCACCCCGAAGGGCACCGGACCTCGTCCGACTGTGGAGCGCCAGGCCCGGATCGCACGGACTCTTCCTACTGAAAGTAGGACGTGCTCTGGTAGCACCGCTGACGCCTGACGAGGAATCATCTCCCTCGCGACAAGAGGAATACTAGCAGCTCAACGCCCCTGCACCGAATCCCGAAGCATCCCCGCCGATCGCCCACGGGAAACCCGTGAACGCGAACGAGGCCCGGCACCCCGAAAGGCACCGGACCTCGTCCGACTGTGGAGCGCCAGGCCCGGATCGCACGGACTCTTCCTACTGAAAGTAGGACGTGCTCTGGTAGCACCGCTGACGCCTGACGAGAGATCGTCTCCCTCGCGACAGGAAGTACAGTACCAGCTCCGCGACCAGGCATCGAACCGAAGGTGAACCCCGCATGACGAGCGCTCAACCCGAGGCGGTCCACTACACCGAAGGACGGTTGATGGACGTCCACCGCCCGTCGGCCGGCGGCGTCGGGCCGGCCCCCGTCGTACTGCTGTGGCACGGTCGGGGCCCCGACGAGCGCGAGGTGCTGCGGCCGCTCGCCCGGGAGGCCGCCCGGCTCGGGTTGCTGGTGCTGGTCCCCGACTGGCGCTCGGACCTGCCGGACGGCGGCCGCGCCGAGTTGCTCACCTCGCTCGCCCATGCCCGCCGCATCCTCCCGTCGTACGGCGGGGACCCGGACCGCTTCGTGCTGGCCGGCTGGTCGCTGGGCGGGCGGGAGGCGGTCGCCCTGGCCACCCACCCGGACACCCCGGCCGACCTGCGCCCCTCCGCCGCCGTCGGCATCGCCTCCAGCTACGCCCGCCCGGCCGTCACCACCGGCGAGTCCCCGCTCGACCTGCTGGCCGGGCGCCCCTCCCCCGTGCCGGTCTGGCTGGTGCACGGCACGGCGGACGAGGTCGTGGGGGCCGAGCACACCCGGCAGTTGAGCGCTGCTCTGACCACGCAGATGTCGACGGTTCGCCTGCACGAACCCGCCACCGACCACGCCGGTGTGGTCATGACCGTCTACGACGCGGCCGCCGCACGCTGCCTGCCCGCGACAGCCGAGGCCACCCTGCGGGCCGGCCGCCGGACCGCCGCCGTCCTCGCCGAGGCCGCCGGGCTGGCCGGCCCTGAAGGCTCGGACCGCTAACGGACGAGGGCCCGGAGCCCGCCGCCGCGTTCGAGGACCTCCAGGTCCCGGTGGAGGGGCGGCCGGGGAACGGTCAGCACCGGGCAGGTCGCGTGCCGTACGCAGTAGGCGGCGACGGACGGGCGCAGGGCGCGGGCGAGCCGGCCACGGGCCCGGCCGGCGCCGAGGACGAGCAGGTCATCGGGGTGATCGGCCAGCCGGACCAGGGTGTGGCCGGTCTCGCCGCGGACGGCCTGGCAGCGCAGCCGGGCCCCGGCGAAGCGGCCGGCGAAGGCCTCGTCGAGGGCCTGGCGGAGCCGGGCGACGGCGGAGTCGCGGCCCGCGGCGAGGGCCGGCGGGCAGGGGGTGCGGCGATAGCCGAGTTCCTCGCCGGGCGGGCTCCAGCAGAGGACGGCGAGCACCTCGGCATCGCTGTGCCGGGCTTCGACGACGGCGCGGTGCAGGGCGGCGAGGCTGCCGAGGGAGCCGCTGACGCCGACGACGATCCGCCCGGGGCGGCCGGGGCGGTGGACGCCCGCCGATCGCCCGTCCGGACTCGCCGCCCGGTCCGTGTCCTGGTGCACCATGTGCCGCCCTGCCCTTCGCTCCGTCTGCCGGCTCTGCCGGGGGCTCCAGCAAAGCGGTGCGGCGGCGGGCGGTCAGCAGCCGTTGACGCGGTGCTGACGCGCGGGCGGGTGATCCGTACGCGTCCCTGATGCCTGCTCCGAAGGGACCAGCACCGACGCCACACGCCAACACCGACGCCAACACCGACGCCGACGCCGTCAGGCGTCCGGTGCGCCCCCGCCGGGCGCCTCGGCCTCCCAGAGGTCCGCGAACATCCGGTCCAGGTGCTCCTCGCCGATCGGCGGGACGGGCAGCGGGTGGGTGGCCCGGGCGCGGAAGCCGTCCAGGGCGAGGGCGAGGTAACGGCGCCACAGGTCGGGGCGGAGTTCGGTGGCGGCGGGCAGCGCGCGGCAGAGCGGGCCGAGCATGAACAGCAGGTCCATGGTGACCACGTCGCGGCGCATGGTGCCCTGGTCCTGGGCGCGGGCGATCAGGGTGCCGACGGTGGCGGCGTGCCGGCGGCTGATCTCGATCATGCCGGGGATGGCGGGGATGGCCTGGGTGACCAGGTCGTTGATGCCCCGGTCGGCGGCGACGAGTTCGAAGATCCGCCCGAAGTAGCGCTCGATGGCCGTCCAGGCGTCCTCGGCGGCGAGGGCCTGTTCGCCGGCTTCGGCCAGGGCGTCGGCGGCGCCGGTGAACACCTCGCCGATCAGCGCCTCCCGGGTCGGGAAGTGGCGGTAGAGGGTGGCGTTGCCGACCCCGGCCTCCTTGGCGATCTGATCCAGCGGAACGTCCAGGCCCTGCCGGGAGAACATGTCGCGGGCGGCGGCGAGCAACAGATCGCGGTTGCGCTGGGCGTCGCGCCGGAGCCGTCCCGGGGGGTTCGCGCTGCTCGGTGCCATGCCCCGACCCTAGCAACCCCGCCGGGTGCGCCGGTGACCCCGACGTCGGCGGACGCCGGGGCCTGGACGCGAGGTGGTGCGGAGCTCAGCAGCCCTGGTTGATCAGCCAGAACGAGGCGTAGTGGTCGCCGGTGTAGTAGTCCTCCTGGTCGCCCTCACCGGTGACGATCCGGCGGGCGCCGCGGGTCGGGGAGCCCGGGGTGATGACGGTGTACTCGTGGTAGTAGCCGTACGTCCGGGTCGGCAGGACGTGCTCTCTGTTCTGGAAGACGACGCCGTCCTGGGAGTACGGGAACGGCCCGTCGTCGGCGATCAGGTTGAGGGTGTCGGTGGCCTCGGCCGGCAGGTTGGAGAGACACACCGTTCCGCTCACCGCGGCGTGCGCCTCGGTGGCGACGGTGAGGGGTGCGAGGGTCATCAGGGCGACGGCGGTGATGGCGGCGGCGCGGCTCTTCCACGCGCGTAGAGTGCTGGTCATGCGCACCAGTGTGGCGGGCCACCGACAAGTCCGGAAGGCCTGCGACAACTATTAACCAACGGGTAACTCACCTGTCCCATCAGTGACTTGAGCAGTACTCCGATCCGCCGGCCGGCCGCACCCGCGGTCGGTCGCTGTCGGTCGCTGTCGAATGCTGTCGGTCGCCTCACACCTTCCCGGCCCTCCCGCCCCGCCCCGTCCGCGCCGCATAGAGTGGCGATCATGTCGGGCCGAGACGACCGCTGACGGGGTGGGCATGAGTACGGGTACTTCGCTGACGGCGCGGCAGCTGATCGGGCTGCTGGTCGACCCCGGAAGCTTCCAGGGCTGGGACGAACCCCCGGCCTCCCCTCCCGGTCACCCCGCCGCTACCCCGGCCCCCGACCCCGGCTACCGCGCCTCGCTCGACCGGGCCCGGGCGCGCACCGGCCTGGACGAGGCGGTCGTCACCGGCGCGGGCCTGATCGGCGGACGGCCGGTGGCCCTGGTCGCGTCCGAGTTCGGCTTCCTCGGCGGCTCGATCGGCGTCGCCACCGCCGAGCGGATCACCCGGGCGATCGAACGCGCCACCGCCGAGCGGCTGCCGCTGCTCGCCCTCCCGGTCTCCGGCGGCACCCGCATGCAGGAGGGGTCGGCGGCCTTCCTCTGCATGCTGCGCATCACCGCCGCCGTCCAGGCGCACCGCGCGGCGGGCCTCCCCTACCTCACCTATCTGCGGAACCCGACCATGGGCGGGGTCTTCGCCTCCTGGGGCACGCTCGGCCAGCTGGTGTTCGCCGAACCGGGTGCCCGGCTGGGCTTCCTCGGCCCGCGCGTGTACGAGGAACTGCGCGGCGTGGAGCTGCCCCCGGACGTCCAGCGGGCGGAGACGCTGGCCGGACGGGGCCTGGTCGACGCGGTCGTGCCACCGCAGGAGCTGCGCGAGCTGCTCCGCCGCACCCTCACCGTGCTCGGCGCCTCCCCCTCCTCCCTCCCCTCCACCTCCCCCTCTTCTCCCTCGTCCTCCTCCCCGACCGCCGCACAGCGCCCCGACGCGTGGGACTCCGTCCGCCGCACCCGGCGCCCCGACCGCCCCGGCACCCGCGAGCTGCTGCGCCACACCGCCGGGGAGCTGGTGCTGCTGGACGCGCCCGGCGGACGGGACGGCGCACTGGTCCGCGCACTCGCCGTGCTCGGCGGCCGACCGGTCCTGGTCGTCGGCCAGCAGCGGCAGACCCCCGACCACCCCGAGCGCCCCTTCACCGCCGCCGACCTGCGGGCCGTCCGACGCACCGCGCGGGTCGCGGAGCAGCTGGGGCTGCCGCTGGTCACGGTGGTGGACACGGCCGGGGCCGAGCTCTCCGCCCAGGCCGAACTGGACGGGATCGCGATCGAGATCGCGCACTGCCTGACCACCCTGCTCGCGCTGCGCACGCCTGTCCTGGCGGTGCTGCTCGGCCAGGGGTCGGGCGGCGGCGCACTGGCACTGCTCCCGGCCGACCGGGTGATCGCCGCCGGACACGCCTGGCTCGCGCCGCTGCCGCCCGAGGGCGCGTCGGCGATCGTCCACCGGGACGGCGAACACGCCGCCGAGCTGGCCCGCGCCCAGGGCATCGGCGCGTACGACCTGGCCGAGGTGGGCCTGGTGGACGCGGTGGTCCCGGAGCTGCCGGACGCCGCCGAGGAGCCGGACGCGTTCTGCGCCCGGCTCGGGGAGGCGGTCGGCGCGGCCCTGGACGACCTGGCGACGGCCCCGGCGACGGACCGCCTCGCGGCCCGGGCCGCCCGGCACCGGCGACTCGGCGACCTGCGGGGGTGGTGAACGGCGGGACCGCTGGATGGCGGGACCGCTCGACGGCGGGACCGCTGGACCGAAGTCCAACAGCCCAGGTGAGACGCTGCCCCCGCGTGTGGCGGCGGTCTCATCGAGGGGCCCGCGCTCCGCACCCACCGTGGCGGTCCCGGACCGTCGGGTGACCGCCGCAGGGCCCCAAACGGTGAGTGCGCTCACACAGGATTGCGGTCCACGACGGGCGATAGGAGTGCCGGCGACGCCGCACCGCGGTGCCCGGCCGGGAGGACGTTCGCGCAGGTCAGAACTGGTCGGCGCGGTCCACGCGGTCGACCCTTCGAATCCACGGCGGCCGTGCCCCGTACGACCGGGAGTCGTAACGAAGGGGTCTTGGCGACGGCAGATCCGGTCTGGCAACAATGGCTCTCGTCGCCAGCCGCACCGGCTCCTGTCCCGCCGGGTAGCTGCTTACTGCCGAGTCACGCCCCGCGACCGTTCGGCCCCTGTCCGGCCATGGTCCTGGACGGGGTGTGACCCGGCCCAACCTGATTGAGGTCCTGTTCTTCATGCCCGCTTTCAAGCTCCGTATGCGTACCTCCGCCGCGATTCTTGCCGGCGCCGCCGGTCTGACCGCCCTGGGCGCCGGCGTGCTGCCCGCCACGGCGAACGCTGCGACCCCGTCCCCGCAGGCCATCGCCGCGCAGATCGTCCCCGCGAACCAGCTGGCCTCGTTCAGCCAGATCATTTCCCACGAGTCCAGCTGGAACGTGAAGGCGACCAACCCGAGCTCGGGCGCGTACGGGCTGGCGCAGGCGCTGCCGGGCTCGAAGATGGCCTCGGCCGGCTCGGACTGGAAGACCAACCCGGCCACCCAGATCAAGTGGGCGCTGGACTACATGAACTCCCGCTACGGCAGCCCGAACGCCGCCTGGAACTTCTGGCAGGCCAACCACTGGTACTAAGCCGACCACCTCGGCTCACCAGCCTCCACACCCACTTCCTGACCACTCCCCCCTCACCCCGGGGGTCGGACAGGGACCACCGGGGTGACCCGAGAGGGCCCGGGCCCGCTGAGGCCGTGCACGGACGAGGCGACGAACAGGATTGGGACCATGCTGAGCGCCATCATCAGCACACCGGTGAAGAAGCGGGT
>NZ_JBEOSA010000053.1:0-63556 GCF_040302625.1 Kitasatospora sp. NPDC097643
CCGCGGTCATCCTCGGCGGCATGGGCACCATCAGCGGCCCGCTCGCCGGCGCCACCCTGCTCTTCCTCATCCCGAAGAAGCTCGAATTCCTCTCCTGTTAGCCACCTAAGCACTAATAATTAGGCACCTAAGCATCTGATCGCTCCCCTCAGGAGGCACCTCATGGGCAAGAAGGGCACGAAGGCACCCGGGGCACCACCCCCCTTCGTCCTGTGGCGCGAGGTCGTGGTGGCCTACGCGATGCCCGCCGCCATGGCCGGCATCGGCGGGGCCGTCACCCGCCAACCGCAACTCCTGGTCGCGGCGGCCACCACCATCGCGGGCACCTCCGCCCTCGTCGCGGCCCTGACCGGCGCCCGGCTGCGTCGCCGCCCCCGCCACTCCTGGTCGGCCCGGGCACCGCGCGCCCTGGTGACCGTCGCCCTCGGCCTAGCCGCCGCCGCGACGGCTCTGGCCGTCGGCCTCGCCGCCGCCCACTGGCTGCCCCGGCTCCCGGCCCTCGCCGACAGCCCCTGGCCCGGCCGACTCCCCGGCGACCTACCGGTCTCCTCGGCGATCGCCGCCACCGTCATCACCTGGCGCTGGCGCGGCAGCCTCCCCCGCGACCCCGCCCAGCGCCGACTCCCCCAGCACTCCCGAAACCCGCGCCCCACCAACCCACCCCTCGCCAACCCGCACCCCGAGAGCCCCGTCCCCTCGAGCGCCACCCCCGCGAGTCCCATCCCCATGAGTCCCGCCCCCGAGCACCAGCAGCCCGCACACCTGAACTCCGAAAGGCAGACATCATGATCGTCGTCATGGGCGCCGGCGGCGCCACCGGAAGCGCCACCCTGCGCAGCCTCGCCGCGATCGGCGCGCCGACCCGTGCGCTCAGCCGCAACCCCGCCCGCCTCGCCACCGAACTCGACGAGCGGACCCTCGCCCTGACCGAGCCCCTGCCCGCCGACGCCGCCGACCCCGACTCGCTGCGCGCGGCGTTCCGCGGCGCCCACCAGCTCTTCCTCACCATGGCCAACGGACCCCGCCAGGTCGAGCACGAGCTGACGGCGATCGACGTGGCGGCGGAGAGCGGAGTGGAGCACATCGTCAAGATCTCGGCCCCCGCCGCCGAGCCGGACTCTCCCGTCGCCGTCTCGCGCGGCCACCACCGGATCGAGGAGCACCTGCGCGCGTCCGGGATCACCGCGACCGTGCTGCGGCCGTACGCGTTCATGCAGAAACTGCTGCTCCTGGCGCCCGGCATCGCCGCCGCCGGTGTGGTGCACGGCTCGCTGGGCCTGGCACGGTGCAACTACGTGGACGCCCGGGACATCGGCGACGTCGCGGCCGAGGTGCTCACCCGCCCGGAGCTGGCCGGCGGGGCCTACCCGCTCACCGGCGGACGGGCGTACAGCCATCCCGAGCTCACCGGCCTGCTGGGCGAGCTGCTCGGCCGGTCGGTCCGCTACGTCGACCTGAGCCCGGCCGAGCTGCACGCCCACCTGGTCCACCGGGGCGGGATGCCGGCCTGGCTGGCCGCGCACGTGGTGGAGATCCAGCAGCTGGCGGTGGTCCGTCGGGAGGTGCCGGACGACACCGCGACCCGCCTGACCGGACGCCCTCCGCGCACCCTGGAGGCCTTCCTCCGCGAGCACCTGCACCTCTTCCGCTGACCACCACGACCCGCGGCGGACCCAAGGAGCGGCCCGGGAACGGGCCGGATCCGGCCGGAAACCGGCTCGAATTCGGCTCGGAACCGGGCCCGCCACCCGAAGGGAGTAAGAATCGCCGTGACGTGGATCACGGGCGGAAATCCGATCTGACGATCCGTCAATTCGACTGACATGTCGTCACAATAGGCTCACGACCGCTCAGTTGCAGTCTGAAGGATCGTCAGATACGGCCATTTCCAGCCCAGTTGGGCCGAGTGTCGGCCCGTACGCCACCCGTCACGCGGGGCTACCATCGGTCGGGTTGTCCGCTCCGGCCCCGGAGTGGGGTCACCCGGTCAGGCGAGTGCTCCCACCGCCCCCAAGGGCCGGGCACGGGTCTGAACGGGGCGAGGACGAGGAGCGCACAGGCCACCATGATCGAACCGAGCCAGCCGGAGCAGAGCACCACCCCGCCGCGCGCCCTCTTCCCGGGCCGCCCGGCCGCTACGCCGCGCACCCTGGTCGACGTCCTGGACGCCACCGTGCACGCCCACCCCAACGAACCGGCCCTGGACGACGGGCGGACCGTCCTCAGCTACCGCGCCCTCGCCACCGAGGTGGAGCAGCTGCGCCGCCGCCTGGCCGCCGCCGGGATCGGTCCGGGCGACCGGGTGGGCGTGCGGGTCCCGTCCGGCACCAACGACCTGTACGTCTCGATCCTCGCCGTGCTCGCCGCCGGCGCCGCCTACGTCCCGGTGGACGCCGAGGACCCGGACGAGCGCGCCCAGCTGGTCTTCGAGGAGGCCGAGGTCGCCGCGGTGCTCGGCGCCGGGCGCGCCCTGACCGTCCACCGCGAGCGCCCGGCCGCCCCGGACCGCCGCCCCGCCCCGGCCGACGACGCCTGGATCATCTTCACCTCCGGATCCACCGGCCGCCCCAAGGGCGTGGCCGTCACCCACCGCAACGCCGCCGCCTTCGTCGACGCGGAGGCCGCGCTCTTCCTCCAGGACGAGCCGATCGGCCCCGGCGACCGCGTGATGGCCGGGCTCTCCGTCGCCTTCGACGCCTCCTGCGAGGAGATGTGGCTGGCCTGGCGCTACGGCGCCTGCCTGGTGCCGGTCCCCCGCGCCCAGGTGCGCAGCGGCGCCGACCTCGGCCCGTGGCTCGCCGAGCAGGAGATCACCGTGGTCTCCACCGTGCCGACGCTCGCCGCGCTCTGGCCGGCCGAGGCGCTGAACGAGGTCCGGCTGTTGATCTTCGGCGGCGAGGCCTGCCCGCCCGAGCTGGTGCAGCGGCTGGTCACCGAGGGCCGCGAGGTCTGGAACACCTACGGCCCCACCGAGGCCACCGTGGTCGCCTGCGCGGCCCTGCTGACCGGCGACGGCCCGGTGCGGATCGGCCTGCCGCTGGACGGCTGGGACCTCGCCGTGGTGGACGAGGCCGGCGAGCCGGTCGAGCCCGGCGGCACCGGCCAGCTGGTGATCGGCGGGGTCGGCCTTGCTCGCTACCTCGATCCGGAGAAGGACGCCGAGAAGTACGCGCCGCTGCCCTCGCTGGGCTGGCAGCGTGCCTACCGCAGCGGCGACCTGGTCCAGGCCGACCCGGCCGGCCTGCTGTTCCTCGGCCGCACCGACGAGCAGATCAAGCTCGGCGGCCGCCGGATCGAGCTCGGCGAGGTCGACGCGGCGCTCCAGGCGCTGCCCGGCGTGGCGGGCGCGGCCGCCGCCGTCCGCACCGCGCGCGGCGGCAACCAGCTGCTGGTCGGCTACCTGGTCGTCCAGGACGGCTTCGACCGGGAGGAGGCCGTGCGGCGGCTGCGCGCCGAACTGCCGGCCGCCCTGGTGCCGCTGCTCGCGCCGGTCGACACGCTGCCCACCAGGACGTCCGGCAAGGTCGACCGCAACGCCCTGCCGTGGCCGCTGCCCGAGCTGGAGAGCGCCGGCCCCACCGAGCAGCTGTACGGCACCGAGGCCTGGCTGGCGGAGCAGTGGGCGGAGATCCTGGGCGTCCAGGTGAGCGGCCCGCGGGACGACTTCTTCGCGGTCGGTGGCGGCAGCCTGGCCGCCGCCCGGCTCACCACCCTGCTGCGCACCCGCTACCCCAGCGCCGCCGTGCTGGACGTCTACCAGCACCCGACGCTGCGCAAGCTCGCCCGGCACCTGGAGCGGACGGCCGCCGACGGCGCCGAGGCCAGGACGGTCACCCTGGTGCCGACCCGGGCCAAGCTGCTCCAGCTGCTCCTGCTGATCCCGCTGTTCACCGTGGTGGGTCTGCGCTGGACGGTCGCCCTGCTGGCCCTCGGCAACCTGCTCTCCCACCTCGGCGACTACCCCTGGGCGCCCACCGCCTCCTGGTGGGCGGTCGGCGCCGGCGCCCTCGTCCTGTACACCCCGGCGGGCCGGCTGGCCGTCGCGGCCGGCGGCGCCCGGCTGCTGCTGCGCGGTCTGGCGCCCGGCAGCTACCCCCGCGGCGGCGCCACCCACCTGCGGCTCTGGGCCGCCGAACGGCTGGCCGAGCTCAGCGGCGCCACCTCGCTGTCCGGCGCCTGGCTGGTCCGCTACGCCCGCGCGCTGGGTGCCAAGGTCGCACCCGAGGTGGACCTGCACTCGCTGCCGCCGGTCACCGGCATGCTGAAGCTGGGCCGGGGCTGCGCGGTCGAGGCCGAGGTGGACCTGTGCGGCTACTGGCTGGACGGCGACCGGCTGGAGGTCGGCCAGGTCAAGGTCGGCTCCGGCGCGGTGGTCGGCACCCGTTCGACGCTGCTGCCCGGTGCCCGGGTCGGCAAGCGCGCCCAGGTGGTGGCCGGCTCCAGCGTCACCGGCCAGGTCCCGACCGGGCAACGCTGGGGCGGGGCGCCCGCCGTGAAGCTGGGCCGCGTCGAGCGGAGCTGGCCCAAGGACCGGCCGGTCCGCCGAGCCCGCTGGGCGGCGCTGTACGGCGCCAGCGGCACGGCGCTGGGTCTGCTCCCGCTGCTGCCCGCGCTGGCCGGGGCCGCGGTGCTCACGCGCTTCGTCGATCCGGGCGCGGAGCTCGGCGCGGCGCTCGGCGGCGCGCTGCTCGGCCTGCTGCCCGCGACGCTCGCGTACGGCGCGGTGTACGCGGCGCAGCTGGTGACCGCCGTCCGGCTGCTGAGCATCGGCCTGGAGCCCGGCGTGCACCCGCTGCACGGCCGGGTCGGCTGGCAGGCGTGGACCGTCACCCAGTTGATGGACCGGGCCCGTGAGGTGCTGTTCCCGCTGTACGCGGGGCTGGTCACGCCGCTGTGGCTGCGGGCGCTCGGGATGCGGGTCGGCCGGGGCGCCGAGGTGTCCACGGTGCTGGCGCTGCCCAGCCTGACCACGGTCGGCGACGGCGCGTTCCTCGCCGACGACACCCTGATGGCCCCGTACGAGCTGGGCGGCGGCTGGGTGCGCCTGGGCGAGGCGAAGGTCGGCGAGCGGGCGTTCCTCGGCAACTCGGGGATGACCGCGCCGGGCCGGGCGGTGCCCAAGCGGGGCCTGGTCGGGGTGCTGTCGGCGACGCCGGAGAAGGCGAAGAAGGGCGGCTCGTACCTGGGCATGCCGCCGATGCGGCTGCCGCGCGCGGCGGACGAGGCCGACCAGAGCCTCACCTACGAGCCGCCGGCCCGCCTGCTCTGGGCGCGCGGGCTGGTCGAGCTCGCCCGGCTGCTGCCGGTGCTGGCCTCGGGCGCGCTCGGTGCGCTGACCGTGGCGGTGCTGTCCTGGCTGGCGGCCGGTTCGCCGCTGACCGCCGCCCTGCTCTCCGGGGTGGTGCTGCTGACGGCCGGCGCGGCGGCCTGCCTGGTCGCGGTGGCGGCGAAGTGGCTGCTGGTCGGGCGGTTCCGGGCGGTGGAGCACCCGCTGTGGAGCGGTTTCGTGTGGCGCAACGAGCTCGCGGACACCTTCGTCGAGGTACTGGCGGTGCCGTGGCTGGTCGGCGCGGTGCCGGGCACGCCGGTGCTGAACCTGTGGCTGCGGGCGCTGGGCGCGCACGTCGGGCACGGTGTCTGGTGCGAGAGCTACTGGCTGCCGGAAGCGGACCTGGTCACCCTCGGCGACGGCGTGAGCATCAACCGGGGCTGCGTGGTGCAGACCCACCTCTTCCACGACCGGATCATGCGGATGGATACTGTGGTCCTCCGCGAGGGTGCCACCCTGGGCCCGGGCGGAATCGTGCTGCCCGGCAGCACGGTGGGCGAGCGCAGCACGCTGGGCCCGGCCTCGCTGGTCATGCGCGCCGAGTCCGTCCCCGCCGACACGCGGTGGCTGGGCAACCCCATCGAGGCGTGGCAGACCACGTCGTGACCACCCGTCCCGGCCCGCAGGAAGCGCTCGACCCCGTGAAGCCCAAGCACGTCCCGACCGCCACCGGCGCCCCGGACCCGTACTTCCCGCAGAGCGGCGACCACCGCTTCCGGGTCCACCGCTACGAGCTGGCGCTGGACTACCGGCCCGGGCCCAACCGGCTGGCGGCCTCGGCGCGGCTGAGCGCCGTCGCGGACGCCGCGCTGGCCGAGTTCGCGCTGGACCTGGCGGAGTTCCGGATCGGGCGGGTGCTGGTGGACGGCAAGGCCGCCCGGTACACCCACCGCGGCGGCAAGCTGCGGATCCGCCCGGCGAAGGCGCTGGCGGCGGGGGCCGCGTTCACCGCCGAGGTGCACTACACCGGCAACCCGCACCCGGTGCGCAGCCCGTGGGGCGGCCTGGGCTGGGAGGAACTGACCGAGGGCTCGCTGGTGGCCAGCCAGCCGGTCGGCGCGCCGTCCTGGTTCCCGTGCAACGACCGGCCGGCCGACAAGGCGACCTACCAGATAGCGGTCACCACGCCGTCGCCGTTCACCGTGGTGGCGAGCGGGCGGCTGCTCACCCGCACCACCCGGGCGTCCAGCACCACCTGGGTGTACGAGCAGAGCGCGCCGACCTCGACGTACCTGGTCACGGTGTCGATCGGGCACTACCAGCCGGTGCCGCTGGCCGCGCGCCCGGCGGTGCCGCAGACCGGCTACGTGCCCGAGCGACTGGTGCCCGCGTTCACCCGGGACTTCGGCCGCCAACCGGAGATGCTGACCTACTTCACCGAGGTCTTCGGACCGTACCCGTTCGGCGAGTACGCGGTGGTCGTCGCGGACGAGGAGCTGGACGTGCCGGTGGAGGCGCAGGGCGTCGCCACCTTCGGGACCAACCACCTCGGCGGCGGCTGGGAGCGCGAGCGGCTGATCGCGCACGAGCTGGCCCACCAGTGGTTCGGCAACAGCGTCTCGATCGCCGACTGGCGGCACATCTGGCTCAACGAGGGCTTCGCCAAGTACGCGGAGTGGCTCTGGTCCGAGCACGTCGGCGGCCCCACCGCCGGCACGCACGCCGCCGCCGCGCACGGCCTGCTGGCCGGGCTGCCGCAGGACCTGACGCTGGCCGACCCGGGCCGGAAGCTGATGTTCGACGACCGGCTGTACCAGCGCGGCGGGCTGGCCGTGCACGCGCTGCGGCGGGCCCTGGGCGACGACCGGTTCTTCGCGATGCTGCGGGACTGGACGAGTGTCAACCGGCACGGTGTGGTCGGCACCGCCGACCTGCGCGCCCACGCCTCCCGGTACACCACGGCCCCGCTCGGCCCGCTCTTCGAGGTCTGGCTGCACCGGCCGGAGCTCCCGCCGCTGCCGGCCTGAGCGGGCACCCGGCGGGGGGCTCCGCGCGGGGGTCCCACGGGAGCCGCGCGGGGCTCCGCGCGCCGGTTCCGGGATATCCGGTGGATCCACTGAGCAGGGCCTGACTAGGTTGAACACGTTCGACCCCGTTCCGCCCGAGATTCCAGAGGACCAGATGACCGATCAGCCCGACGAGCTGCTGCCGACCACCCGCCGCGCCCTGCTGCACCGGATCGCGGTCACCCAGGCCGAGGGGCGCACCCCCTCCCTGATCGCGGGGGTGGTCCGGGACGGGCGACTGGTCTGGAGCGGTGCCCGCAGCATGGTCGACGGGCACGCGCCGACCCCGGACGTGCAGTACCGGATCGGCTCGCTCACCAAGACCTTCGTCGCCGTGCTGGTGCTGCGGCTGCGCGACGAGGGCCGGCTCGACCTCGCCGACCCGCTCGAACACCACCTGCCCGGCACCCCGGCCGACGGCGCGACCATCGCCCAGCTGCTCTCGCACTCCGCCGGGATCGCCGCCGAGACGCCCGAGCCCTGGTGGGAGCGGACCGACGGCTCACTGCGGCCCGCCGTCGGCGACCTGCTCGACCGGAAGAACGCGCTCAAGCACCCGGCCGGGCGCCGCTTCCACTACTCCAACCCCGGCTACGCGCTGCTCGGTTCGCTCGTCGAGAAGTTGCGCGGCGAGCCCTGGGGCGAGGTGCTGCGCCGCGAGATCCTGACACCGCTCGGCATGGACCGCACCACGCTGTTCCCCGAGCACCCGCACGCCGGGGGCTTCGCCGTCCACCCGTGGGCCGACGTCATGCTGCCGGAGCCGCTCACCGACACCGGTCTGATGGGCCCGGCCGGACAACTCTGGTCCACCGCCGCCGACCTGGCCCGCTGGGCGGCCTTCCTGGCGGACGGCGACGACCGGGTGCTCGCCGCCGACACGCTGGCCGAGATGCGCCGCCCCGCCGTCGGCCCGGACAGCGCCGACTGGACCGCCACGTACGGGCTCGGGCTCCAACTCCGACGCCACGAGGGGCGGGTGCTGTACGGTCATGCCGGGTCGATGCCCGGCTTCACCGCCGGGATCTGGGTCAGCGAATCGGACGGGCTGGCCGCGATCGCCCTCTCCAATGCCACCAGCGGCGCCAACTCCCCGCTGCTGGCAGCCCAGTTGATCACGCTCACCGCCGAACACGAGCCCCGGATCCCGGCACCCTGGCGCCCGCTTCCGGAGGTCGACGAGGAGCTGCTGGCACTCACCGGCCCCTGGTACTGGGGCAGTTCGCCCTACACCCTGCACCTGAAGGCCGACCGCGGGCTGGAGCTCACCGCGCTCGCCGCCGGCAGTCGCGAGTCCCGGTTCCGCGCGGAACCGGACGGCACCTGGACCGGCCTGGACAACTACTACGCGGGCGAGACCCTGCGGGTGGTCCGGGCCGCCGACGGCACGGTCAGCCACCTCGACCTCGGCTCCTTCGTGTTCACCCGCGAGCCGTACGGACCCGCCCCGGCCGTCCCGGGCGGCGTCGATCCGCAGGGCTGGCAGGGCAGTTAGGGCGCACCCGGCCGGCCCGATGGCCAAGGCCGAGGCGCAGTGCGACGACCGGGGCACGCGGGGTTCGGGACCGCGTGCCCCGCTGTCTACCCCTCGCGGGCGAGCGCCCGGTGCCGGGCAGGTGTCCGAGGGGCAACGGGTGGTCCCATTCAGCAGTTGCACATCTGCGGTCCGCCGAACGGCCACGTGGACGCCAACCGGCCCGGAGAGACATACGGGGACTACCGGTTCGCATCCAGGCCCAACGGATGCGGCCGGGCCGGTGCCCTGGCGATCCACGGCACCGCCGACCGTGCTGCCCTGGAGGGTCCGCCATGACCACCGTCCCCACGTACGCTCCGTCCGCAGTCGCCCCCGCCCACGACGCCCCGGCGATCCCCGTGCCCCGCCACGAGCAGGCCCCGGCCGCCGGCTACACCGTCTCCCTCGCCCGCGACGAGGACGAGGTGCGCGCCGCTCAGCGCCTGCGCCACCAGGTGTTCGCCGCCGAGCTCGGCGCCGTGCTGCACAGCCCGGTCGAGGGCCTGGACGTCGACCCGTTCGACGAGTTCTGCGACCACCTGCTGGTCCGGGAGGGCGAGCGGGGCGCCGTCGTCGGCACCTACCGGCTGCTGCCGCCCGCGGCCGCCCGCCGCGCCGGCCGGCTTTACTCCGACGGCGAGTTCGACCTCTCCGCGCTGGCGCCGGTCCGCCCGGGCCTGGTCGAGCTCGGCCGCTCCTGCATCCACCCCGACCACCGGGGCAACGGCGCCGTCATCAACCTGATGTGGGGCGGCATCGCCCGCTACCTGGCCGACACCGGCAACACCTGGGTCGGCGGCTGCTGCTCGATCGAACTGGCCGACGGCGGCGCCACCGCCGCCCGGGTCTGGGACACCGTCAGCGCCAAGTACCTGGCCCCCGAGGAGTACCGGGTCACCCCGCACCGGCGCTGGGACGCCACCGGCGTGCCGCGCGCCGAGCGGGGCGCGCTGCCGGCCCTGCTCCGCGGCTACCTGCGGCTCGGTGCCTGGGTCTGCGGCGAGCCCGCGTACGACCCGGACTTCAACTGCGCCGACCTGTACGTGCTGCTCTCGCTGGAGCGCACCGACCCCCGCTACCTGCGGCACTTCCTGTCCGGGCTGCCGGCCCGGCCCCAGGGCACACCGGCATGAGCGTCTGGCTGCCGACGGCGCCCTGCCGGCCCGAGACCTGCCTGTCCGAACCCTCCCCGACGGTCTCGTGCCCCCGGCGGGCGCTGCGACTGGCCGCCTGCCTGGCGGCCGTCACGGCGGGCGTCGTGCTCAGCCTGCCCGCGCGCCTCCTCCCGCAGGGCGCCCGGGACGGGCTGATCCGGCTCTGGGCGCGCGTCCTGCTGCGTTCCCTCGGGGTGACCGTCCGGCTCGGCACTCCGGTCGGCGCCGTCGGCGGTGGGATGCTCGTGGTGGCCAACCACGTGTCCTGGCTGGACATCCCGCTGATCGCGGCCGGCCGGCCGGGCCGCTCACTGGCCAAGAGCGAGGTCCGGCGGTGGCCGGTGATCGGGCCGGTGATCGCCTGGGGCGGCACCGTCTTCCTCGACCGGGACCGGCTGCGGACCCTGCCGGACACCGTGGCGGCGGTCGCCGAGGTGCTGCGGTCCGGCCATCCGGTGATCGTCTTCCCGGAGGGGTCCACCTGGTGCGGTCGGGAGAGCGGCCGCTTCCGGCCCGCGCTGTTCCAGGCGGCGGTGGACACCGGCTCCTTCGTCCAGCCGGTGACGATCCGCTACCGGCTGGCGGACGGGCGGCGGACCAGCGCGCCCGCCTTCGTCGGCGACGACGGGCTGCTCACCTCGCTCGCCCGGGTCGTCGCGGTGCGCGGGCTGGTCGCGGAGGTGACGTTCCTGCCGCCGATCCCGGCCCCCGGCCCCCAGGCCACCCGGGCGGGTGCACGTCGACAACTGGCTCAGGCGGCACAGGCAGCGGTCGAGGGAGTTCTGTGACTGAACGTCACATTCGACCGGGGTGAGCCCGGTTGGGGAGCCGCACCTGAGTACGCCCGGTAGTCTCGCGGGGCAAGCGTCCGGACGTTCACGGAGGAGTTCCGCGATGACCGAGCTGTATCCGCTCCACGAGCCGTACGCGCAGGGCCTGCTGGACGTCGGCGACGGTCAGCGGATCCACTGGAACGTCGCCGGCGACCCGGCCGGAAAGCCCGCCGTGGTGGTGCACGGCGGGCCCGGCTCCGGCCACCGGGCAGGCTCGCGACGGTACTTCGACCCCGCGCGGTACCGCCTCGTCCAGTTCGACCAGCGCGGCTGCGGCCGCAGCCTGCCGCACGCCGCCAACCCGACGACCGGTCTGGAGCACAACACCACCGCGCACCTGATCGCCGACATGGAGCGGCTGCGCGAACACCTCGGCATCGACAAGTGGCTGCTGTACGGAGGCTCGTGGGGCTCGACGCTGATCCTCGCGTACGCCCAGGCCCACCCCGAGCGGGTGTCGGAGATCGTGATCTGCGGGGTCACCATGACCCGCCCGGAGGAGACCGACTGGCTCTACCGGGGCGTCGCCCGCTTCCTCCCCGGCCCCTGGGAGGCCTTCCGCGACGCCCTGCCGCCCGCCGACCGGGGCGGCGACCTGGTGGCCGCCTACAGCCGCCTCCTCAACAGCCCCGAGGAGCCGGTCCGGCGGGCGGCCGCGCGGGCCTGGAGCGTCTGGGAGGACGCGGTCGTCGCGCACGAGGTGCTGGGCAAGCCGGACGTCTACACCGACCGCCCCGCCGACGACCTGATGGCCTTCACCCGGATCACCGCGCACTACTTCGCGCACCACGCCTTCCTGGCGGACGGGCAGCTGCTGCGCGACGCCGGACGGCTGGCCGGCATCCCCGGCGAGCTGATCCACGGCCGGCTGGACCTCGGCTCACCGCTCGACACCGCCTGGGAGTTGGTCCGGCACTGGCCGGACGCCCGGCTCACGGTCATCGACGAAGCCGGGCACACCGGGAGCCCGGCGATGTCGGCGGCCGTCCTCGCGGCCATCGAGCGCTTCGCCTGAACCGGAACCGGATCCGGATCCTAAAGGAGGGCATGCGGCCGGCCAACCTGCTGTCACTGCTCGCCGGGCTCGGCATCCTCGCCGTCATCGCGTTGCTGTCCGCCGCCCTGGCCACCGGCTCGCACCGGTTTGGCATCCTGGCGGGCACGGTTGTCCTGGTGGTCGGCTGCGTCTCCTTCCTCTTCGTCTGCTTCGTCGGCTACGCCTGCCTTCCTGTACAGCCGCCACCGGCCGCGCCGGGACGTGGGCTTCGTCGTCGTCCTCGGCTCCGGGCCGATCGCCGGCGACCGCATCCCGCCGCTGCTGGCCAGCCGGCAGTACCGGGGCCGGGAGATCTACGGGAAGCAGGCCGCGCACGGCAACCCGCCGGCGCTGATCTCCTCGGGTGGCCAAGGACCGGACGAGAAGCTGCCGGAGGCGCACGCGATGGCCGACTACCTGATCGCACACGGCCCAGCTTTCCTCACTCTCCAAATGCTTAGCGTTCGGGTCCGGGCAGCCCCGGCCACTGCGGTGACCGGGGCCGTTCCTGTCGGCGCGCGAGCACCAGGGCGGTCGGCCGGGAGGCCCGGCACTGGTCAGGCCACCAGTCAGGCCGCCGGGCGCGGCGTCAGGATCGCGCAGGTGGTGGTGGCGTGCGCATACAGCTTGCCGTTCTCCACACCGACCACCCGGGCCTCGGCCGTCGCCATCGTCCGGCCGAGGTGCAGCACCACGCCCTCGCAGCGCAGCAGCCCTGAATCGGCGAACAGCGGGCGCAGCATGTGCACGTTCAACTGGGTGGTGGTGTAGCCGAGTCCGGCCGGCAACCGGCTCAGCACGGCGCAGCCGAGCGCGGAGTCCAGCAGGGTCGCGAGGTACCCGCCGTGCACGGTGTTCATCGGGTTGTAGAGGTGGTCGCCGAGCTCGCCCTCGAACACCGCCGTGCCCGACCGCACCTCGGTCAGGTGGAAGCCCATGGTGCTGCAGATCGCTGGCTCCTGGATTCGCCCGGCGATCATCTCCCGCAGGATCTCCTCTCCGGTCAGATGCGGGAAGGCGGACACTGGCGGACCGGCCGTCCAGGTGTGCGTTCGGGTACGCGCCTCCTGGCCATCCAGAAGCGTCTTCTCATCGGGGGCGATCTCATGAGTCGTCATGGGATCAACCTGCCCTGTTCGAACGCTTCCCTCAAGTGCCGCCCGGCGCCCCGCGGACGGGTGCCGAGCAGACCGGACGGCTAGGCGAAGACGGCCTGGCGGGGCGGCCTCACGGGGACGGCCTGGCGGGGCGGCCTTGCGGGGACGGAGGCACCATGGCGGCCCGTGCCATGACAGGCGGGCGGACTCCGGCTGCCCGTCACATGGTCCGGCCCTCCGGGACGCGCCACGCTGCACGGCGTCCGGCCCCACACCTCCCCCACCCTGGAGCCTCGATGCCACTCCGCCCTGTCGCCGCCGCGCTGTTGACAGCCACAGCCCTCGCCTTCGGCAACACCGCGCCCGTCTCCGCCACGCCGACCACTGCCCCGACCTATGCGTCGGCCACTGCCCCGACCGCCACGGCCGACGCCGCCGGTAACGGCCTCTACCAGCAGGTCACCGGCTTCGGCGCCAACCCCGGCAACCTGGCGATGTACACCTACACCCCTGCCGGACTGCCGACCGGGGCACCGCTGGTGGTCGCCCTGCACGGCTGCCTGCAGAGCGCCACGGACTACTACCGCAACTCCGGATGGACCAAGTACGCCGACCTGTACGGCTTCGCTGTGGTCTTCCCGCAGACGAACAGCACCAACAACAGCCTCTCCTGCTTCAGCTGGTTCGACGCCACCAAGGACACCCGTGGTGCCGGTGAGGCGGAGTCCGTGGTCGAGATGCTGGCCAAGGCCAAGAGCCTGTTCGGCTCGGACAGCCATCGGGTGTTCGTCACCGGACTGTCGGCCGGCGGCGGGATGGCCGCCGATCTGCTCGCCGACTACCCCGAGCTGTTCGCCGGCGGCGCGATCGACTCCGGCCTGCCCGCGCACTGCGCCACCACCCAGAGCGCCGCCTCCAGCTGTCAGAACAGTGACCAGGGGCTCGCCCCGGCCCAGTGGGGTGACAGAGTCCGGTCCGCGCACCCGGGTTACGCCGGTCCGTGGCCCCGAGTGGCGATCTGGCAGGGCAGCGCCGACACCGTCGTCAAGCCCGTGAACGCCACCGAGCTGCGCGACCAGTGGACGAACGCCCAGGGCATCGGCCAGCGCCCGACCGGCACGCGCAACCTGCCGGGCGGCACCAACCAGGAGCTGTACGCCGGCCCGGACGGACGGCCGACCGTGGCGCTGTTCACCGTGCCGGGGATGGGACACGGCCTGGCGGTCAGCCCCGGCTCCGGGGCGGACCAGTGCGGCGCGACCGGTAGCTACTTCCTGAACGCGATCTGCTCCAGCTACTACACCGCGCAGTTCTGGGGTCTGGACGGCGGCACCGGGCCCACCTCCCCCGGTCTGCCCGCCCCGGCCGGGCTGACCGCGACCGCATCCGGCCAGGACTCGATCACCCTCGATTGGCAGGCCGTAGGCGGCGCCGTCTCGTACCAGGTCTTCCGCGACGGCGCCCTGGTGGGCACCACGGCCGGTCCGTCCTTCACCGACACCGGGCTCGCCACCGGGACGGCGTACAGCTACACCGTGGCCGCGGTCGACACGACGGGCACGGTCGGCGCCCGGTCGGCGGCGGTCACGGCGACCACCGGCGGCGCCGCGCCGCAGTGCTTCACGGACACCAACTACGGCCAGGTGCGGGCCGGCCGGGCCACCCAGACCGGCGGCCTGACCTACGCACTCGGCTCGGGCCAGAGCATGGGGCTCTGGACCACCTTCGTGACCCACACACTGAAGCAGACCGGCCCCGGCTACTTCGTGCTCTCCGACGGCCAGTGCTGACCGCAGGGACCGTCGCGGATCCGTCGAGTGGCTCATCCGCCCCCCTCCCCTGACCGGAGTCCGGCGAACAGGTCGTGCTCGGGCAGCTCGCCGACACCGGGCGGCACGCTCCGGGCGAGGTGGTAGTCCTCGGTCGGCCAGACCTCGCGTTCGATGTCCCGGGGGTGGGCCATGAACCCCGTGCCGGGCTCGACCTGGGTGGCGTGCGCGAGCAGTGCGGCGTCCCGGACGACGAACTGCTCGGCGCACGCTATCCGCGTGGTGGTGGCGAGGGCGGGCGGGGTGTCGGGCCAGCCGGCGAGCAGCTCGCCCATCGCCGAGGGGACGCCCCGCTCCGTCATCGCGTCGTGCAGGCTCTGGAACCAGGCCCGGGAGAGCGCCAGGTGGTAGTAGAGCTTGGCGGCCTGCCAGGGCTCCCCCGCGTCGGGGTACCGCGTCGGGTCGGCCGCGGCCTCGAAGGCTTCGACGGTGACCCGGTGGGTCATCACGTGGTCGGGATGCGGGTACCCGCCCGTCTCGTCGTAGGTGACCACCACCTGCGGGCGGAACTCCCGGATCAGGGCGACCAGCGGCGCCGCCGCGACCTCCACCGGCTGGGCGGCGAAGCTGCCCTCCGGCAACGGCTCGCCCGGACCGGGCATGCCGGAGTCGACGAAGCCCAGGAACCTCTGCTGCACGCCGAGGATCTCGCGGGCGGCCGCCATCTCCTGGCGGCGGATCCGGGCCAGTTCGGCCCGGACCTCGGGGCGGTCCATCGCCGGGTTGAGCACCGACCCGCGCTCCCCTCCGGTGCAAGTGGCGACCAGGACCTCCACGCCTTCGGCGGCGTAGCGGGCGAGGGTGGCCGCACCCTTGCTGGACTCGTCGTCGGGGTGGGCGTGCACGGTGAGCAGGCGAAGACCGCCGGGGTGCTTGGTGAACATGGATCCTCCGTGAGTAGTGATCAGGTGTTGCCAGAGACGGCGCGCCGCAGGGCCGGGTCGGCCGCACGGGCCGCTCCACCCGAACCACCGCGCCGTCGCGCCGCTCCACCGACCGATGCGGTCATGACCCCTCCCCGGGCTCGTTCGTCCGGCGGTCGCTCCGACCACCTGAGGAAAACTTAGGACGGACCCAGAGATTAGGTCAAGCATAATTACTGTGCTCGACCCAATGAACTGCGCTAGGCTCCCCCCATGACCGAGACCACCCCGAACCTGCGCGAGATCAACAAGCGCCGCACCCGTGAGGCGATCTCGCACGCCGCGACCAGGCTCTTCATCGACCAGGGCTTCGACCGGACGACCATCGCGGAGGTCGCGGCCGCCGCGGGCGTCGCCAAGATGACCGTCACCAACCACTTCCCGCGCAAGGAGGACCTGCTCCTCGACCTGCACGAGGAGCTGGTCGGCCGGCTCGCCCGGACGGTCGCCGACCGCGCACCGGGCGAGTCCGCGCTGGCCGCACTGCGCCGCGACTGCCTGGCCGGGCTCGACCGGCACGATCCCCGGCTCGGCTTCTCCGGCGCACCCTTCGCCCGCACCATCACCGACAGCCCGGCACTCGTCGCCCGCCTCCGCGAACTGCACGAGCAGGGTGAGGCGGCCCTCGCCGGGGCCCTGGCCAGGGCCACCAACCCGGCGGCCCCCGCCGACCACGAGAGCCCCGGACAGCCCGACCACCCCGAGCACCCCGAGGGCCACGGACACCCCGAGGACGTCGACTTCGAGAGCCGGGTCGCCGCCGGCCTGCTCGCCGCCGTCGACCGCGCGGTGTTCAGCGAGGTGTTCCGCCGGATCCTGGCCGGCGAGGAACCCACCACCGTCGCCGCCGCGGTGCGCCCCTCGGCGGTCCGCGCCTTCGACCGACTGGAGACCGCCCTGGGCACCTTCGCCGTCCGCCCGGCTCCCTGAACCCGACAACCGGAGCCCCGGACCGGACGGCCCACGCCCCCGAACCCGAAGCCGAACCCGACCACCGACACCCCGACCAGCCCGGAGGGCCACCCGACGGACCATCCGAAGAGCCCACCAGACACAGGAGGCACTTGACGAAAGGTTGACCTGCTCACGGCAGAAGGTTGACGACTACCGCCCCTATCGTCGGCGCATGCCCTCACAGCCCATCAGGCCCACGACCCTGCCGGTCCTGCCGTACCGCAAGCCCACCCGCGGCCGGGACTACTGGGTCCTGGACAACGTCCTGCCCGATCCCGACGCCGTCCGCGAACGCTGTCTGGCCCGCGGCGACTGGACCGAGGGCTACCCGTACCGTCCCGAGGCCTGGCCCGGCCTGCGCACCATGCCCGGCCTGGAACCGGACGAACTGGCCCGCGTGGAGGCCCTGGTCCGCAAGGCCACCGGCGCGTCCCGGCTCTGGGTCCAGAGCACCCCGGGCGGCGGCACGCTCAACCACAACTGCGTGCAGGTCGTCGGCGCCGGGGAGTCGGAGTCCCGCCCGCACACCGACTCGCGCGCGCTCTGCCGCTACGCCGCCGTGCTCTACCTCAGCCCCGGCGCACCCAAGGACGCCGGTACCAGCTTCTACCGGCAGCAGTTCCCCGGCGGCCGGCTCGGCGGCAACCTCGTCAACGCGCCGCACAACAACCTGGTCGAGGCGCTCGGCACCCGCCACGTGCCCGCCGACCACTTCACCGAGGACGTCCGCGTCCCCAACCGCTACAACCAACTGCTCCTCTACCACGCCAACCTCATCCACAGCGCGACGAGCTACTACGGCAACGAGCTTCCGGAACGACGGATGACGGCGGTCTTCTTCTGGATGGCCTGACCCGACCCGACGGTCCGCCCACACCGCTCCTCCCCCGGGGCGCTGTCCGAGCCCCGTCCTAAGATCGCCCCGACGGAACGGGGCGAGATCAACGGGGGGGATTATGGGACGGACACGGGTCCTGGTGCTGGACGCGGCTCCCGGGGACCTGCTGGACCGCGAGCTGGAGCGCCTGCTCGGTCACGGCCTCGCCGTCACGCTGAACCTGCGACGCGTGGACGACCGGGCGGGCGCGACCTCAACGTGGGCCGGCCGGGTCGAGTTCACCGACCTCGACGCCTTCGACGAGGCCGCGCTGATCGCCGAGGTACGGCGCGGTCCCGGCTTCCACGCCGTCAAGTCGCGCGGGAGCGTGCCCCTGCGCGCCGACTTCCTCGCGGCGGCGGCCGACCCGGCGCTGCCCTGCCCGCTCCGGGTGATCGGCCGTGCCGGCGCCGGCACGGACCACGTCGACCTGGCGGCCGCCGCCCGCCACGGCGTGACCGTCACCCACACGCCCGGCTCCAACGCCGAGGCCGTCGCGGAGTTCGCCCTCGCTCAGCTCCTCACTCTCGTCCGGGGCCTGCCCGCCTTCAACCAGGCCTCCCACCAAGGCCGCTGGAGCGCACCCGCCGCCCCGCCGGCCGGGCTCGCCGAGCTCACCCTGGGCATCGCCGGGCCGGGCCGCATCGGCTCGGCGCTCGCGACCCGGGCCCGTGCCCTCGGCATGACCGTGCAGAGCTGGTCGCGCCGCCCCGCCCCCGCGCCCCTGCGCGGCGCCGACTCGCTCGACGCCCTGCTCGCCAGCAGCGACGTGGTCTCCGTCCATCTGCCGCTCACCCCGCAGACCCGGGGGCTGATCGGTCGCCGCGAACTCGCGCTGCTCCGGCCCGGATCGGTGCTGCTCAACACCGCGCGCGGCGGCATCGTCGACGAACAGGCCCTGGCCGACGCGCTGCGCGACCCCGACCACCCCCTCGCAGCCGCCGCCGTCGACACGTTCGCCCGGGAGCACACCGCCTTCGGCTCCCCGCTCCTCGGCCTGCCGAACGCCCTGCTCACCCCGCACATCGCCGGCATGACCCGCACCGCCATGGCCGAGGCGGCGATCCGCTGCGCCGACCACCTCGCCGCGCTCCTCGCCGGCCGCCCGGACGGGGTCCCGGTCGTGGCGCCCTGACGGCCCGGGCGTTCAACGACCACGCGCACGACCAGGCTCCGCCTACGACCACGCCTGCGCCCACGACCACGCCTGCGCCCACGACCAGGCCCGCACCCGCGCCCCATCGCTCCCGCCCGTCCCAGACACTCCTGCCCTCCCCCCTCACGCCGCCGCAAGCTCGCGTGCCAGGTCCGGCGCGAGGCTCACCCTCGTGAGCGCCGCCGCGAGCCGCGCGAGGTCGCCCGGCTCGACCAGGGCGGCCAGCCCCTCGGGCCGTACCGGCAGCCCGAGCTCGCCGGCGGCGGCCAGCGTCCGCTCGTCGAAGTACGGCCGCAGTGTGGGCCAGACCGCCTGGGCCTCGCGCCGGAAGATCTCGGACCCGACCGGCCCGATCCGCGGAAACTCGCGCAGCAGTTCGCCGATCCGCTCGGACTCGCCCCGGGCCTCCTCCCGCAGCCGGCGCAGGTCCCCGTGCCAGCGTTCGAGCAGCAGCTCGGCACCGTGCCCGAGGGCGGTGGCGGTGCTCTCGTCGTACCGCACGTAGTGGGCGCGGCCGAGCGCGGCGATGACCGTGCGCCGATTCGCCCCCACCATCGCCTGCGGTGTGCGCAGCCCCACCCCCGAGAGCTCACGGGCTGCGACCGTGGCGGTGGCGGCGCTGATCCGGACCGAGCAGAGCACCGTCAGGACCAGCAGTCGGTAGAGCGGCGACGGTGTGTCGCGCAGCGTGATCCCGGCCTCCTCCGCATAGGTGCGGCCCTGCCTGGCCAGCAGCGCGGCGACCGTCCGGTGTTCGGTCATGGCGACGGCCTCCTCCCTACGGCTCCTGCCCGGGTTCGCGGCCGGTACACCCGGGGACGCTGGCCGCATGGACCAGGACCCCGCCCGCCCCGCCGGGCCGCCGACCGAGACGATCCGCCCGGACTGGGCGGGCATCGACGAACTGCCGACCGCCGACCTGCTCGCCCTGATCAACGCCGAGGACCGGACCATCCCCGCCGCCGTGGCCGGGCAACTCACCGAGATCGCCGCCGTGGTGGACGCCGTCGCAGCTCGGCTGGCGGACGGCGGACGACTGATCTACGCCGGGGCGGGGACGGCCGGGCGGCTCGGGGTGCTGGACGCCGCCGAGTGCCCGCCGACCTTCGGCACCGAGCCCGGACTGGTGGTGGGCCTGATCGCGGGCGGTCCGACCGCCGTGGCCGCAGCGGCGGAGGGCGCCGAGGACCGGCCGGAGCTGGCCAAGGCCGACCTGGCCGCCCTCGGCCTCACCCCGGCCGACGCCGTCGTCGGCGTCTCCGCCTCCGGCCGCACCCCGTACGCGGTGGCCGCGGTCCGTACGGCACGCAAGGCCGGGGCGCTGGCCGTCGGGCTGGCCTGCAACCGGGGTTCGGCGCTGGTGGCGGAGGCCGACCTCGGCATCGAGGTGGTCGTCGGCCCCGAGGTGCTGGCCGGGTCGACCCGGCTGAAGGCCGGTACGGCGCAGAAGCTGGTGCTCAACATGCTGTCGACGGCCGTGATGATCCGGCTCGGCCGGACGTACGGCAATCTGATGGTCGACATGCGGGCCACCAACGCCAAGCTCCGCGAGCGGGCGCAGCGGATCGTCGCGGAGGCCACCGGCGCCGACGACGCGACGGTCCGCCGCGCCCTGACGGCGACCGACGGCCGCGCCAAGGACGCGATCCTGGCCGTACTCGCGGACGTCGACGCCCCGACCGCCGCCCGCCTGCTGGCGGCCCACGGCGGACGGCTGCGCGACGCGCTACGCGAGGCACCGCACTGAGCACCACCGCTAAGCGCCGCCACCGGGCACCACAGACCGCAATACCGCCAGAAAATCGACAGCTTGACCTCGACCACGGATCACTGACGGTTGATCAGCCGAAATGCAGGTCCGCCGCCCGACCGACCACCTCACCGAAGCGCGGGAGGTCGAGCGCGACGGATGCCCGGTGCTCCTCCTCCGTGAGCGCGGCCATCGCCTCCTCGACGAAGACCAGCCCGTACCCGTGGTCGCCGGCCGCGCGGGCGGTGGACTCCACCCCGAGGTTGGTCGCGATGCCGGCCATGACCAGGGTGTCCACGCCCCGAGCCTGGAGCAACTCGTGCAGGCCGGTGCCGTGGAAGCCGCCGATCGTGCGCTTCACCACGACCTCGTCGGCCACCGCCGCGACCTCGGCCACGAGGTCGCTCCCGGACGGCTGTTCGGCGACGTTGGGGCGCTCGACGCGCACCGCGACGACAGGGGCGCCGGCCTTGCGGAAGGCCTCGGCGAGCTCCAGCGAGGCCGCGACGACCTCGGTCCCGGTGCGTGGGGCAAGGGAGTTGGCGACGATCCGGTCCATCAGATCGATCAGGACGAGCGCCGTGCCGCGAGGATCAAGGGTTCGCATGGCGCTCACGCTAGCGGATCACCGGCGGCAGCATCACTCACGAGCAACAACCCCACCCGCGAACAGCGGCCCCACACGCGAACAGCCGCCTCAGGCACGAGCAGCGGCTCACTCACGAACGCCGGCTCACTCACCGACAGCAGCCTCACGCGCCACCTCGGCCCGGAAGCCGTCGATCAGCACGCGCAACCCGTACTCGAAGTCGGCGTCGTGGTCGGTCATCCGCAGCACCTCGGCCGCCTCGCGCAGCAGCGGGAGGTCGCGCAGCGCCTCGTCCGGGAAGGGCGGCCCGGCGCGGTCCTCGGCGCCCTGGCGCCAGGCCTGCTCCTCGGTGACCCAGCCCATCAGGTAGCGGTCGACGGTGAGCAGCAGCCGCAGGGCCGTCCGGGGCCGCAGACCGGCCTGGCAGAGGGCGCTCAACTGGGCCTCGACGGCCGGGAGTTCCGCCTCGGTGGGGAGGGTCCCGGCGTGCACCCGGGCGCCGTCCCGGTAGGCGAGCAGGGCGCGGCGCTTGGCACGGGCGTCGGCGGCGACCCAGTCGGGCCAGTGCGCCGGGTCGGGGGTACGGTCCGGCGGCAGCGCCTCGGCGAGCATCGCCTCCGCCATCAGGTCCAACAGTTCCCGCTTGTTCTTGAAGTGCCAGTACAACGCCGGTGACTGGACGCCGAGTTCGCGGGCCAGCCGGCGGGTGGTGAGCCCGTCGATGCCCTCCTCGTTGAGCACGCGCAGCGCGGTGCGCACCACCTCGTCCCGTTGCAGCGCCATGCGCCGCACCACCTTTCCGGCCGCTCGCCCGCCCCTTGTCCGCTATTCGCTTGCCCCGCCACCTTATCGCCGCTAAGTTCCCGGTTCGGAATTTATCACCGATAAGGAAAGCAGGGCGAGCCCCTCCATGACCTCCGGCACGGACCGCCTCCGGTCCCGACTCCTGCCCAACACCGCACCCTGGCGCGGCTCCCGCGACTTCCGCCTGACCTGGACCTCCGGCACGATCAGCCTCTTCGGCTCGATCTTCACCATGACGGCGATCCCCTTGCAGATCGCCGACCTCACCGGCTCGCCGCTCGCCGTGGGCGCGGTCGGCGCGGTCGAACTCCTCCCGACGATCGTCTTCGGCCTCTACGGCGGCCTGCTCGCCGACCGCGCCGACCGGCGGGCCGTCGCCGTGCTCACCGAGGCCGCCCTCGCCGCGCTCAGCGCCTTACTGCTGACCAACGCGCTGCTCGGCACGCCCGCGCTCTGGCCGCTGTACGCCGCGGCCGGACTGGCGGCGGCGCTCCAGGGCCTCCAGCAGCCCTCGGTGGAGGCGATGATCCCCCGACTGGTGCCGCACGAGCAGCTGGTGGCGGCGGGCGCCCTGCTCTCGCTGCGCTGGAGCCTCGCCGGGCTGGCCGGTCCGGCGGCCGCCGGGCTGCTCATCGCCTGGGCCGGCGTCCCGGCGGCGTACCTGGTGGACCTGGGCACCTTCCTGCTCTCACTGGCCCTGCTCGCCCGCGTCCGGCCCGTCCCCTCGGAGCGGGACGCCGAGGCCCCGGTGCTGCGCGAGTTCGTCGAAGGCGCCCGGTACGCGGCCCGGCGGCCCGACCTGCTGGGCACCTACCTCGCCGACCTCGCGGCCACCGTCTTCGCCCTTCCGACTGCGCTGTTCCCGTTCCTCGCCCAGGAGTTGGACGCGCTGTGGGCGCTCGGCCTGCTCTACTCGGCGGCCGCCGCGGGCAGCCTGCTGGCGGCCGCCACCGGCGGCTGGACCGAGCGGGTGCACCGGCACGGCCGGCCCGTCCTGATCTCCGCCGCACTGGTCGGCGCCGCCATGGTCGGCGCCTCGCTCGCCACCGACCTGTGGGCCGTGCTGCTCTGCCTGGTCGTCGCAGGCGGCGCCAACTGGATCGGCGACACCTTCCGCAGCGCCATCTGGAACCAGTCCATTCCGGACGAACTCCGCGGCCGTGCAGCCGGGTTGGAGCTGCTGGTGGGCTCCGCCGGACCCGCCCTCGGCGACCTCCGGGCCGGTAGCCTGGCCGCCCGTCAGGGTATCCGCGCGGCGTTGCGCACCGGCGGTCTCCTCTGCCTCGCCGGCACCGCCACCCTCACCGCCGCGCTACCCGCACTCTGGCGCTACGACCGGTGCACCAGCCCGCACGTCGAGGAAGCCCGCGCGGCTGCGCGGTGAACGGGAACCCCTCCGCAGCCGTCAACTCCCGGCGCTCACCAGCACTCACCAGGACCGCAGCGCGCCCGGCGTTCAGCACGCCGAAGCGTGCCGGGCGATCAGCGCACCGAGGCGGCTCGGGTCCTCGGTGCCGCGCTTCGGCAGCAGGACCAGGACGTGGGTGTTCGCGTCGCCGCCCAGCAGCAGGAACAGTCCGGGCGTCTCCAGGTAGTGCGGCAGCTCCGGCCAGATGTGCACGGTGCTGGTGGCGTTGTTGTCGACAGTCACCCCGTCCGCGCCGACGACGACCCGCAACTCGCCCTTGCCCGCCGCGAGTCGGGCCGCCTGCCAGGTCTGGAGCCGGGGCAGTCCGGCCACCAGCAGCAGCACGAGGAGCATCACCAGCCCCGGCGGCCGGATGCCGTGGTCGGCGACCGAGGTCAGCACCGCGCCGGCGGCGGCGCACGCACCGATCAGATACCGCTGCGCCCGGCCTCGTCGACCCTGCGCCGTCCGCCGGGCCAGTGCCGCGAACGCCGCGCGGAAGTCCGCGGCCGTCGGCGTGTACCGGACCTCGATCATCTGCTCCGCCGCCCGGCCTGCCGCCACCTGCAGCCCGTCCACCCGCGCCCCCTCCACCCGTAGCCCCCGCGCTCGACGCCCCGGCGCTCGACGCGCTCTCCATGATCGTAACAAGCCCCCTCCGACCCAACCGCCCCGCCCGAACCGGCCCCCCGAGCCCGCCCTGCACGCCCCGCATGCCCCGTTGACGCGAATCCGTCACTCCCTCCCCCGCCCCCATTGACCGCCCGGCCCCCGAACGGTTGGCTCACCATCGAGCCGGCCGCCGGGGAGCTCGGTGCGGTACGGCGCGATCCCAGGGGAGGGACCAGATGACCCACACGACCCGCACTACCAACACGACCCACACGGCCACCACCGCCCACACGCCCCACACCACCCGCACGCCCCGGGCACGAGCCACCCGCCAACTGCTTCGCGCCGCCTGCACACTGGCCGCAGCCGCCCTGGCCGTCACAACCGCCACCGCCGTCGTGGCTGCCGCGCCCGCGCAAGCCGCCCCGGCGCACGGCCGCACCGAGCGGGTGTCCATCGGCCTCGGCGCGGCGCAGCCCGACGGCGCCTCGTTCGCGGCCGGTGTGAGCGCGGACGGTCGCCTCGCCGTCTTCACCTCCGGGGCCACGAACCTGGTGCCGGGCGACACCAACGGCAAGAACGACGTGTTCGTCCGCAACCTGTGGACCGGCGCGACCGAGCGGGTCAACCTCGGCGCGGACGGCACGCAGGCCGCCGGCGACTCCTTCGACGCCGCGATCAGCGGCAACGGCCGCTACGTGACGTTCAGTTCCTACGCCACCAACCTCGCGCCCGGCGCCAACCTGGGCTTCGAGGACGTCTACGTCCACGACCGCTGGACCGGGCGGACCGAACTCGTCTCCACCGGCCACGACCCGGCCGCGCCGGCGCAGACCGGCAAGCTCTCCGGCCATCCGTCGATCAGCTGGGACGGCCGCTACATCGCCTACCAGTCCAACCGCTCCGACCTGGCGCCCGGAACGGTCACCTGGCTCGGCGGCAACATCTACGTGGCCGACCGCTGGACCGGCAGGACCCGCCTGGTCAGCATCGGCGCGGACGGCGCCGAGGCGAACGCCTCCTCCGCCGATCCGGTGATCAGCGCCGACGGCGGGTCCGTCGGCTTCATCTCCAAGGCCACCAACATCGTCGGGCAGGACAAGCCTGGCGCGCTCGCCCCGGCCGCCGCCGCGCAGCTCGCCGCCGGGGCCTCCGACGAGGAGTTCGTCCGCGACTCCTTCCGGCACGACGCCCACCCGGAGATCCTCAAGCCCCGGTTCTACCCCCTCTACGTCCGCGACCTGCGCGCCGAGGAGACCCGCCTGGCCAGCCCGGACGGGGCGGGCGGCTACCGCGGGGCGGCCACCCCCGCGCTCAGCCCCGACGGCCGGTTCGCCGTCTTCTCGTCGCCGGTCCCGGACGGCGGCAGCCCGTGGTCGCACCACTTCGAGGTGTACGTCCGGGACTTGGAGGAGGACACCGAGACGCTGGTCAGCGTCGGCCTGCCCGGCACCAAGACCGCCGGCGACTCGTCCAACGCGCGCATGACGGCGGACAACCGCTGGGTGTACTTCAGCTCGACGGCGGAGAACCTCGTCCCCGGGGACACCAACAACGCCCGGGACGTCTTCCGGCGCGATCTGTGGACCGGCCGCACCGAACGGGTCAGCCTGGCCGCCGACGGCAGTCAGAGCGCCGGGAACTCGGATGATCCCTTCGTCGACGCCCTGGGCACCACGGTCGTGTTCAGTTCGGAGGACGGCGGTCTGGTCGCGGGCGACACCAACCGGGCCAGCGACGTGTTCCTGCGCCGGCTCCCGCTGTTCTGAGCCCGCGCCGACGCCCGCCCGCCCCGAGCAAGCCCGGGGCGGGCAACCCCATCCCAAGCGACCCCGCCCCGAGCAACCCCGTAACCGGGTAGTCAGCTTGAGTCCAGCCCGCCGCCCGAAAACCACACCGGACGGGGCGTCAAGCAAAGAGTTGCCGTCGGACTCCTGACCAACGCTTCGTCAACTGTTTACCGTCGCCGGTCTACCCGCATAGACCCATCAGTGGTGACATGGACACACCGCTCGGCGACCGGTGCCGAGCCCGCGTCAGGGAGCCCTCAACCCATGCCTCGCCCCCACCGCCTCGCCCCCGCCATGGCCGTCGTCGTGCTCGCCACCGCCGCCCTCACCGCCGGCGGCACCGCGCACGCCGCCACCGCGAACACCGCCGCGAAGACCCCCACCCGCACCACCCTCGCCGCGACCTGCTCGCAGGCCTACCTCCCGCTGCCCGACCCGGTCTGCACCCCGGGCGCCACCAACCCGGACGTCACCCAGGACACCATCGACGACACCATCTGCGTCGGCGGCTACAGCAGCTCGATCCGCCCCTCCACCAGCTACACCAACCGTCTGAAGATCCAGCAGATCGCCCAGTACGGCTACGCCGACACCGACACCGCGGACTACGAGGAGGACCACCACATCCCCCTCTCCCTCGGCGGCCACCCGACCGACCCGCGCAACCTCTGGCCGGAGCCCCGCTACTCCACCGGCCCCGCCGACCAGACCGCGGGCGACAAGGACACCGTCGAGTACAAGCTCTACCGCGCCGTCTGCAACCACCAGGTGGACCTCGTCCCGGCCCAGCAGGCCATCGCCACCGACTGGACCACCGCCCTCTCGGTCCTCGGCCTCTCCTGATCACCCCGGGCCTGATCACCCCGAGCCTGATCACCCCGAGCCTGATCACCTCGGGCCTGATCACCCCGGGCCTGATGCCCCGGGCCTGACCACCCCGCGCCCCGGCCGGGTGCCCGACCACGGAGCGAGCACCCGGCCACCCCCGGGAGAACCCCACCCCCGGACTCCGCTCAGAGCGTGAGCGCCCGCGCCGAGGCCCGGATCGGGGCGGGCAGTTCGGTGTCGCCCCGCAGGTAGCGGTCGACCGCCGCGGCCGCCGCCCGCCCCTCCGCGACGGCCCAGACGATCAGCGACTGCCCGCGCCCGGCGTCGCCCGCGACGAAGACACCCTCGGCCCCGGTCGCGAAGTCGTCGTCCCGGACGAGGGCCCCGTCCGGGCCGATGGCCAGCCCGAGGTGGGCCGTGAGCCACGGCTCCGGCTCGGGCCCGGTGAAGCCGAGGGCGAGCAGCGCAAGCTCCGCCGGGATCGTCCGCTCGGTGCCGGGCCGCGGGCTGCGGTCGGCCGGTTCGGCCTCGGCGAAGTGGACGGCGGCGAGCCGCCCGTCCGGGCCGGGCTCGAAGCCGACGGTGGTCGCGGCGAACACCCGTGGCCCGGCTGCCGTGGCGCCGGACTCCTCGTGCGAGGTGGTCTCCCGGTACACCTTGGGGTGGACCGGCCAGGGCTGCCCGGCCGACCGGCGGCCGGGCGGGCGCGGATTGATGTCGAGCTGGGTGACGGACGCCGCGTGCTGGCGCAGCGCCGTCCCGAGGCAGTCGGCCGCGGTGTCCCCGCCACCGACGATCACCACGTGCCGCCCGCGGGCGGACACCGGCGAGTCCGGCCGGTCGCCCTCGTCGACCCGGTTCGCCCAGGTCAAATAGCTGATCGCGGGATGCACCCCGGGCAGGTCGCGCCCCGGCACCGGAAGGTCCCGGCAGTCCGTGGCGCCCACCGCGACGACCAGCGCGTCGCACCCGGCCCGCAGTTCCCCGGCCGAGACGTCCCGCCCGACGCGCACCCCGGTGCGGAACGCGGTGCCCTCGGCCCGCATCTGGTCGAGCCGCCGGTCCAGTCGGTGCTTCTCGAGTCGGAACGGCGGGATGCCGTAGCGCAGCAGCCCGCCGGGGCGGTCCGCCCGCTCGTAGACGGTGGTCCGGTGTCCGGCCCGGGTGAGCTGCTGGGCGGCGGCGAGCCCGGCCGGGCCGGAGCCGACCACGGCGACCCGGTGCCCGCTGCGGCGCTCGGGCGGTTGCGGCCGGTCCCAGCCCTCGTCCCAGGCCCGGTCGGCGATGGCCAGCTCGATGTTCTTGATCGTCACGGCGGCCGCGTCGATCGCGAGCACGCACGCGCTCTCGCAGGGGGCCGGGCAGAGCCGCCCGGTGAACTCGGGGAAGTTGTTGGTCGCCAGCAGCCGCGCTGCCGCCGCCCGCCAGTCCGCGTCCGCCACCAGCCGGTTCCACTCGGGCACCAGATTGCCGAGCGGGCAGGCGTGGTGGCAGAACGGCAGGCCGCAGTCCATGCACCGGCCGGCCTGCCCGCCGACGAGCGGGAGCAGCGCGCCGGGCCGGTACACCTCCCGCCAGTCCCCCACCCGCTCCTGCGCGTCCCGCCGCGCCCGCTCCGCGCGCGGGGTGGTGAGGAAGGCCATCCGGTCTGCCATCGCGGCCTCCGGCAGGGCGTGCCGACTCGGACCCGGCGGCCGACCTGCCGGGCACGCCGCCGTGTGGCCACGGTACGCCCACGAAGCACCCTGCGGAAGCGGTGCACTCAGCGTGAGAACCGGCGTGCGGAATCAGCGCGGGAATCCTGCGCAAAAACCCGGCGCAAAGACCCGGCGCAGGAACCCTGCCCAGCAACCCGGAGCAGGAACCCGGCGTGCGCACCCGCCGACCGGCCTCGCCCCGCTACCGCCGGGAGAACGCCATGGTCCAGTTGGTCACCCAGGTCGCGCCGTCGTCGGTCGAGAAGGCCTGCTCCCAGTGCGCGGCGTCGGCCGTCACCCCCGACCAGCGGTAGCGCGCCCGGATCGGCGTCCCCTGGTACTCGTCGTCCCCGTGGAACTCGCCCACCCCGTCCGTCCACCGCCCGACGACCGGCGGGAACAGCCGGCCGGTGCGGGTGCTCGACCAGTACAGCGACCACTCCTCGCGCTCCGGGTCGTAGAGCCGCAGCGTGAGCCCGGTGAAGCCCTTGGTCGGGAACTCGATCTCGTCGAGGTTCGCCTGCCCGTCGAAGTGCCGCGAGCCACGCGTGATGCCCGGGAACTCCTCCCACGGGCTGTCCGGGTCGAGGAAGTCGGCGCGGGCGCGGTTGACCACGTCCCAGGTGCCGGTGAGGAAGTCGAAGTCGTTCACGAATGGTCTCCAGTCATGGCGGCGGGGGCCAGGTCGGCCTGCTCGACGGCGGGCTCCATCCCGCCGGCGCGGGACGGCACGTGGTGGCGCTTGACGTGCCGTCCGCCGGTCCCGACGGACAACAGGGCCGGCAACGCCGGCAGCAGGTCTTCCTGGAAGGGCATGGCTGGACGCTACGGCCGCTCCCCTGACATCGTGTGTCAGTGAAGTCCAGCCGCCTGTTGTCGATCCTGTTGCTGCTCCAGACCAACGGCCGGATGACCGCCCAGCGGCTCGCCGAGGAGCTGGAGGTCTCGGTCCGCACGGTGTACCGCGACGTCGAGGCGTTGCAGGCGGCCGGGGTGCCGCTGTACGCGGACGCCGGCCACGGCGGCGGCTACCAAGTGCTGGCCGGCTACCGCACCCGGCTGACCGGGCTCAACGCGGGCGAGGCCGAGGCGCTGTTCCTGGCCGGGCTACCCGGCCCGGCCGCCGCCCTCGGGCTGGGGCCGGCCCTGGCCGCCGCCCAGCTGAAGCTGCGCGCCGCGCTGCCGCCCGCCCTCCGCGCGGACGCCGACCGGATGCGCGCCCGGTTCCACCTGGAGGCGCCGGGCTGGTACGCCGAGGACGACGAGGTGCCGTTCCTGGCGCAGGTCGCGGACGCGGTGTGGCGGGGCCGGGTGCTCCAGGCGCGCTACCGCCGCTGGAAGGCGCCGACCGACGTCGACCGGCGGCTGGAGCCGTACGGTCTGGTGCTGAAGGCGGGCCGCTGGTACCTGGTCGCCGGGCCCGGGCCGCGCACCTTCCGGGTCGACCAGATCCTCGAACTCAGGGAACTGGCGGAGGGCTTCACCCCACCGGACGGCTTCGACCTGGCCGGCTGGTGGCGCGCCTACGAGGCGGACTTCCACGCCCGGCTGCACCGCGGCGAGGCCGAGGTCCTGCTGGCCCCCGGCGCGGCCGCCCGGCTGGGCACCGCCGCCGCCCGGGCCGCCGAGGCCACCGGCACGCCCGAGCCCGACGGCCGGGTGCGGGCGGTGCTGCCGATCGAATCGCTCGACCACGCGCACTCCGCCTTCCTCGCCCTCGGCACCGATGTCGAGGTGCTGGCCCCGCCGGAGCTGCGCGCCCGCCTCGCCGACACCGCCGCGGCCCTCGCCCACCGGTACGCGGCCGTCCCCGCCTGACCCCGTCACCCGCCCCCGACCCCGCTCCCGACCCCGGCGCACGCCCTGCCCCCACCCCGCGGCCCAACCCGCCCCACGGCCCAACCCAACCCGCCCCGCCCGAAACCGTCGTGAGCACGCCAGGAAGAATCGGAGCCATGACCCACACCGTGCTGATCGCCGAGGACGACCGGGCCATCCGCGACTCCCTCAGCCGCGCCCTGCAACTGGAGGGCTACCGGGTGAGCACCGCCGTGGACGGCGCCCAGACGCTCGCCGCCCTCGCCGAGCAGCGCCCCGACCTGCTGGTCCTGGACGTGATGATGCCCGCCCCGGACGGCCTGGAGATCTGCCGCCGGCTGCGCGCGGCCGGCGACCGCACCCCGGTGCTGATGCTCACCGCCCGGGTCGAGGTCCCGGACCGGATCGCGGGCCTCGACGCCGGAGCCGACGACTACCTGGTCAAGCCCTTCGACGTGGACGAGCTGTTCGCCCGCCTGCGCGCCCTGCTGCGCCGCAACCCGCCCGAGCCCGCCGAGGACGTCCTCACCGTGGCCGACCTGCGGATCGAACCGGGCGCCCGGCGCGCCTGGCGGGACGGGCACGAGCTCGAACTCTCCCGCACCGAGTTCGACCTGCTGGAGCTGCTGACCCGGCACGCCGGCGCGGTGCTCGACCAGGCCACCGTGTACGAGCGGATCTGGGGCTACGACTTCGGTCCCGGCTCGAAGAACCTCGCGGTGTTCATCGGCTACCTGCGCCGCAAGCTCGACCGCCCGGGCCTCGCACCGTTGATCCACACCGTCCGCGGCGTCGGCTACACGCTGCGCGAACGGTGACCGGCCCCCGGCGCCCCCGCCGCACCGCCGGCCTGCGCACGCCCCGCCTGCGCAGGCCCGGGCCGCGCCTACCCTGGCCGCGCGTGCCTGGCCTGCGCCTGCCCTGGCTGCGCATGCCCGGCCTGCGCACCACCGTCCCGCTGGCCTTCGCCGCGATGGCCGCCCTGATCGCGGTGCTGATCGGCGCGCTCGGCTACCGCGCGGCCGCCCGGCTGATCCGCGACGACGAGACCGCCGACTTCACCGCGGCCGTCCAGGCGGTCCACCAGCAGGTCGTCCGCGAGAAGCTCTTCCCCGGCGACTTCAACGGCCCGAGCGGCCTGAGCGAGGAGCTGCTGCGCCCGATCCGGGTCACCGCGCAGTCGCTGGACGCCAACGGCGCGGTGCTGCCCGGCACCGCCCGCGTCGACCTGCCCCCGGCCCCCGGCGACCAGGGCCTGGCCCGGGCCGACGCCCCCGGCCGCACCACGGCCGACCTGCGGCGGGCCCACGGCGACACCTACCGGGTAGCCGTGGTCTCGCTCGGCGGTGGCCGCGGCGCCGTCCAGCTCGTCCAGCAGCTCGGGGACACCGAGCACCTGTTGTCGGTCCTGCGGCTGCGCACGGTGGCGGTGGTCGCGGTGGTCGCGGTGGGCGCGGGCGGGGTCGGCTGGCTGTTCGCCCGCCGGATCACCGGCCGACTGCTCCGGCTCACCGAGGTGGCCGAACTGGTCGCCGCCAGCGGCCGGTTGGACGTCCCGGTGCCCGCCACCGGGACGGACGAGGTGGGCCGGCTCGGCCGGGCCTTCGACCGGATGCTCGGGCGCCTGGCCACCGCCCGGGAGAAGCAGCGCCGGCTCGTCCAGGACGCCGGACACGAGCTGCGCACCCCGCTGACCAGCCTGCGCACCAATCTCGCCGTGCTGCCCAGCCTGGACCGGCTGCCGCCCGCCGAGCGCGCCGCGCTGATGGCCGATCTGGCCGAGGAGGCCAAGGAGTTGACGCTGCTGGTGGAGGAGCTGGTGGCGCTCGCGGCGGAACAGAAGGCGGACGAGCAGCCGATCGCACTGGTGCTGGCCGGGGTGGTCCGGGAGGCCGCCGCCCAGGCCCGGCGGCGCAACGGCCGGGAGATCACCGTCGACGCGGACGAGACCACGGTGACCGCCCGGCCGGAGGCGCTGGCCCGCGCGGTGGCCAACCTGCTGGACAACGCGGCCAAGTTCGACCCGGCCGGGACGGCGGTGATCGAGGTGGTGGTGCGCGGCCCCCGGGTCGAGGTCCGCGACCGGGGGCCGGGGATCGAGGAGGCCGACCTGGACCGGGTCTTCGACCGCTTCTTCCGGGCCACCGCCGCCCGCAGCCTGCCCGGTTCGGGGCTCGGCCTGGCCATCGTGCACGAGGTGGCCCGCTCGCACGGCGGCACCGCCTTCGCCGCCAACCGGCCCGGCGGCGGCACGGTGATCGGCTTCACCCTGGGCAGTTGACGGATAGCTGACGGACAGTCGGCGGATAATTGACGGATCGTCAGGTGACGTCGGCCTGTCCGGCGGCGCCGAGCAACCCCCGCCCGAGCCAGTCGGCGGCGTCCCGCACCCCCGGCAGGGCGAAGAAGTAGCCGCCGCCGACCGGCGAGATGTAGTCCACCAGCGGCTCGTCGACCAGCCGGGTCTGGGTCGCCTCGAACTGCCGCACCACGTCCTGCTGGTAGCAGCAGAACACCAGCCCCAGGTCCAGGTTCCCGGCCGGGTCGACACCCCGGTCGTAGTTGTAACCGCGGCGCAGGATCCGGGAGTTGTCGGTGTCCGCGGTACGCGGGTTGGCGAGCCGGATGTGCGCCTTGAGCGGGATCGCCTTGCCCTCCGGGTCCTTGCCGTAGTCCGGCGCGTCGGTCTCCTGCCGGCCGTCCAGCGGCGCTCCGGTGTCGCGGCGGCGGCCGAACATCTTCTCCTGCTCGGCGAGGGTGACCCGGTCCCAGAACTCGACCAGCATCCGGATGACGCGGATCACCTGGTAGCTGCCGCCGGTCGCCCAGGCGGGCTCGCCCAGGCCGTCGACGACCCAGATCAGCCGGTCCGTCTCGCGGACGGAGGTGGTGTCCGGGTTGACGATGCCGTCCTTGAAGCCCATCAGGTTGCGCTGGGCGCCGTCCGGGCGGGCGGGGTTCTGGAAGCCGTCGATCCGCCAGAGCACCTGCATGCCGCCCCGGGTGTGCCGCGCGATGTCGCGCAGCGCGTGCAGCACGGTGTCCTGGTGGTCGGCGCAGAGCTGCAACGAGAGGTCGCCGTGGAGTTCGGCGGCCTGAAGGTTGTCGTTGGGGAAGGTCCGCATCGGCGCCAGCCGGACCGGCTTGGCCTTGGCCAGCCCGTAGCGTTCGTCGAACAGCGAGGCGCCGACCCCGACCGTGACGGTCAGGTTGTCGGCGGGCACGACCGGGCCGAGGACGCCGCTGTCGGAGGGCGGCGCGCCGACGCCGAGGTCGGGCGGGGTGCCCCCGGCGGTGAGGAAGCGGATCCGCTCGGTCAGCGTCCGGAACAGCTCCTCGAGCCCCTTGCGGTCCGGGGCGATCACCTGGCAGGAGACGAAGGCCGCGAAGCCCGGGGGCGGGGTGAGGATCCCGGCCTGGTGCGGGCCGTGGAAGGACACGGTGCCGGTGGCGGCCGGGCGGCCGCTCCCGGCGGCGGCCGGCTCGGCGGCGAGCACGAAGGCGCCCCCGGCGATCGCGGCGGCCCCGGCACCCGCACCGAGCGCGGCCCGGACGACGCTGCGCCGGGCCGGACCGGCCGGGCAGCCGCCCTCCGGGGCGGCCCGGTCCTGCGGGGCGGGGCAGGAGACCGGGTCGGCGGTGGTGTGGTCGGTCATCAGGCGGCCTTCCGGATTTCCAGCAGGGCGGGGATCGGGGCGAGGTCCTCCAGGAGCCGGCCGACGGCGCCGTTCAACCGCCGCCGGTGGTCGGCGGGCAGCCGGTCCAGCGGGGTCCAGCCCTCCGGCCCGTGCGCGGCGGCGAGCAGGTCGCCGACCTGCTTCACCCCGGCGTCGACCCGGGCGAGCAGCTGCGGGTCCCGCTCGTCGAGCAGCGGCCGCAGCACGGTCAGCAGTTCCTGGGTGCCCGCCAGGTTGGCCTGAGCGGTGGCCAGGTTGCTGCCGCTGCCCTGGTCGGTGTCGCCGGTCAGCTCGAACTGGAGGGTGTTCTCCAGGATCTCGTGGGCGCGCAGCGGCAGGTCCCCCGGATCGAAGTCCTGGCCGGGGAAGTCCTCTCCGAGCTTCGCCACGTCGGCGGCCAACTGGTCGGCGACGGGTGTGAGTTCGGCGGCCGACCGGCCGTGCCAGAGGCCGTGTTCCAGCCGCAGGAAGCCGCTGAAGTCCTTGTCCCCGGCCTTGTCGGCGAGGCCGTCGGGGCGGCCGTTGATCCGCCCGTCGAGGTCGCCGAAGGTGCCGTAGGCGGCGCCGAGCGAGGCGTACCGCAGGTGGGCGGTGAGCCAGTCGGCCCTGGCGGCGGCCAGGTCGCCGGCGCGGACGTCGGCCTGGAGCCTCGCCGTCTCGGTCCGCAGGCTCGCGAGGCCCTGGACGACGTACTGCTTGTAGCTGTCGAGCGGGCCCTTGAGGTCGTCCTCGGCGACGGGTTTGACCGCCTTGACCTCACCGCCACCGGTGACGTGCACGGCGGCCGAGGTGACGGACCTCCCGCCGGTGGGCACGCAGCGCCAGGCGTAGTCGCCGGTGCCGATGGTGGCGGTCAGGGCGCGGGTGGTGCCGGGCGCCAGGCCCTCGATCTCGCCGTAGACCGCGCCGGTCGCCGGGTTGACCAGGTAGACCTCGGCGACCTTGTCACCGGTGTTGTGCATCTGGAACACCTGCTGGCCGGGGGCCGGCGCGGTGAACCCCCGACCGCACTCCGCCTCGGAGACGGCGACGGTGGCGGCGCCGGCCGGCTTGTCCGCGCCGACCGCGATCACCACCGCGGCCACCACGGCCGGGCCGGCCACCAGCGCGGCGGGCAGCACCCACCGCCGTCGGCCGGGGCGCCCCGGCGGGTCGGCCTTCCGCGCTCCCCCGGCCACTCCGTCGCCCGCTCCCGAGGCAGCCGTCGGGCCCGCCGCGGGAGCCGGAGCCGAGGTCGGAGCCGCCCCGCTCCCCCGGAGGCCCTCGACGAACAGCGTCATCACGATGCACAGGTACGCCACGTACCCGACGACCTGGAGGACCGTCATCGTGACGGTCAGGTTGAGGGTGCCCTGGACGAGCGTGGCGTACCAGGAGGAGGCGTCCAGCCGCCCGCCCAGGTCGAAGGCGTACGAGGCGCCGCCGCCGACCAGCCCGGACTCCTGGAGGTCGCGCAGCCCGTACCCGAGCACCCCCGCCGCGATGACGATCAGTCCGGCGCCGGTGATGGTGAAGAACCGGGTCAGGTTCATCCGCAGCGCCCGCCGGTACAGCGCCCAGCACAGCCCGGCCGACAGCAGCAGGCCGGCGGCCGCGCCGATCAGCGGGCCGGTGGACTCCCCGGCGGTACGGACGTTGGTCCATAGGAACAGCGAGGTCTCCAGGCCCTCGCGGGCGACGGCGAGGAAGCTGGTGAGCACCAGCGCCCCGGCACCCAGCGCCAGCGAGGCCTGGACCTTCTCCTTCAGTTCGGCGGAGAGGGTGCGCGCGGACCGGCGCATCCAGAACACCATCGCGGTGACGAAGCCGACCGCGATCAGGCTCAGCACCCCGCCGAACGCCTCCTGGGCGTGGCCGGAGAGGCTGGCGGCGGTGAAGGTGAGCACGGCACCGAAGCTGAGGCTGAGCGCGAGGGCGGCGGCGACGCCGGTCCACACCTGCGGCAGCCGGTTGCGCTGGTCGAAGCGGACCAGGGTGGCGATCAGGATCGACACGATCAGTCCGGCTTCCAGGCCTTCGCGCAGTCCGATCAGGAAGCTGGGAAACGCCTCATCCCACATGCAGCGGGCTCCTCCCGGGGTGACGGCGGGACGGCACAGCCGAACGCCCCGGACATCGCTGGTCCAGGGCGTTGCGGCTTAGCTTAGGCAAACCTTAGGTTCGCCGCCCTCCGGTGCACCCGCACGGGGCGGTAAGGGTTCGGTATGAGGGCCGCGCCGGTGCGGCGGGCCGCCGCGCCAGGCCGGACGGCGCGGCATGATCCGAAGACACCCCCTAGCCCCACCACTGCTCCGGGACGGTCTCCCGGTCCACCGGCCCGTCGGCGGGCACGGTCACCGGTTCGGCCCCGGCCGAAGCCGACGCCGACGCCGTCACCAGGAGCTCGCCGCCGTCCGTCTCGGTGACCCGGTAGCCGCACTCGCGCAGCACGACCGCCGCCGCCCCGCTGACCGCGGCCCGCGCACCCCGCGACGGCGGCCCGTCAGGTCCATCCGGCCCGTCAGATCCGCCCTGCCCATCAGGTCCGCCCGGCCCGTCAGATCCGTCGGGCGCGCCCCCGGGGGCCCAGCCGACCACCACGCCCTGCGGGCGATGGCCGATCCGCAGCCGGGACGGCCCCGGCCCGGTGTCGAACCCGGCGCGGGCGAGAGCCGCGGTGACGTCCTCGAAGAGTTCACGGTGATCCACCATTGGCGCAGCGTAGGCCGTGGATCGCGGGACCCCCTCGCACGGCGCGCGCCGAAACGGTTCAGCGGCACCCGAGCGCAGCACCGGCCACTCGGCGGCAGCCGATCGGGCGTCAGGGACCCCCGTCCGGCCCGACACGAGCGGCCGGACGGGCCGATGGACGTGCACAGTCGGCCCCCTGCCGACAGCATGACAGAGTAAGCGCTCCATCACCCTGAGCAACGGGGTCGGCGGGTCACCCCGCCCGCGCGCCGGGTCCGCCCGGCGGTCCCGTATCGAGAGGTCCCATGATCACAACACTTCGCCGGCCGGCGTTCGCGTCGGCGGGCCTCCAGCCCGGTACGCCGAGGACGCCGGGGAGCCCGTCGTGAGAGCCGACCAGCAGTCGCAGCCGGGACCGGTGACCAGTACGCGCGCCAAGCCCGCGAACACGGCCGAGGCCCTCGCCGACTGGACCGACGGCCGGCTCGGCATCTACGGCCTGGCCAAGGCCAACCTGCGCAAGATCTTCCCGGACCACTGGTCCTTCATGCTGGGCGAGATCGCGCTCTACACCTTCATCATCATCATCCTGACCGGCGTCTGGCTGACCCTGTTCTTCAAGCCGAGCATGGCCGAGGTCATCTACGACGGCTCGTACATCCCGCTCAGGGGCATCCCGATGTCCGAGGCCTACGCCTCGACGATGGACATCAGCTTCGAGATCCGCGGCGGGCTGCTGATCCGGCAGATCCACCACTGGTCGGCGATCGTCTTCGTCGCCGCGATGCTGACGCACATGATGCGCGTCTTCTTCACCGGCGCGTTCCGCAAGCCGCGCGAGATCAACTGGGTCTTCGGCGCGCTGCTGCTGTTCCTCGGCATGTTCGACGGCTTCATGGGCTACTCGCTGCCCGACGACCTGCTCTCCGGCACCGGCATCCGGTTCATGGAGGGCGCGATCCTGGCCGTGCCGATCATCGGCACCTACCTGCAGTTCTTCTTCTTCGGCGGCGAGTTCCCGGGCACCGTCATCGTGCCGCGGCTGTTCACCGTGCACATCCTGCTGATCCCGGGGATCATGGTGGGCCTGCTCGCGGCACACCTGATCCTGGTCTTCTACCACAAGCACACCCAGTTCGCCGGGCCCGGCCGGACCAACGACAACGTGGTCGGCATGCCGCTGCTGCCGGTCTACACGGCCAAGGCGGGCGGCTTCTTCTTCCTGGTGTTCGGCGTGGTCTCGGTGATGTCGGCCATCGCCACGGTCAACCCGATCTGGGCGTACGGCCCGTACCGGCCCGACCAGGTGTCCACGGACGCCCAACCGGACTGGTACATGGGCTTCTCCGAGGGGCTGATCCGTGTCATGCCGGGCTGGGAGATCAGCGTCTGGGGCGGCCACACAATCAACCTCGGGGTGTTCATCCCGCTGATGATCTTCCCGCTCGTGCTGGTCTTCATCTGGGGCATCCCGTTCGTGGAGGCCTGGATCACCGGGGACAAGCGCGAGCACCACATCGCCGACCGGCCGCGCAACGCACCGGTGCGCACGGCCATCGGCGCCGCCTGGATGAGCCTCTACCTGATCCTGCTCGCCGGTGGCGGCAACGACCTGCTGGCCACCCACTTCCACCTGTCGATCAACGCGATCACCTACGCGGTCCGGGCCGGGTTCTTCGCCCTGCCGGTGATCGTCTTCGTGGTCACCAAGCGGTGGTGCCTGGGCCTCCAGCGGCGGGACAAGGAGAAGGTGCTGCACGGCCGGGAGACCGGCGTCATCAACCGGCTCCAGCACGGCGAGTACATCGAGGTGCACGCCCCGCTGCCGCAGGGCCGGCTGTTCACCCTCACCGCGCACGACCAGCCGCAGCCGGCGGACCTGCCGCCGGAGGTGGACGAGAACGGGGTGGCCCGCAAGGTCGGCCTGTTCACCCGCGCCCGGGTGAAGCTGTCCCGCGGCTTCTACGGCGAGGGCAGCCAGATCGCCAAGCCCACCGTCGAGGAGCACGAGGAGATCAGCAGCGGCCACGGCCACCACTGAGCCGCCGCGCAGTACGAGGGCCCGCCCCGCCGTCACCGGCGCGGCGGGCCCTCGTCGTGGCCGGGTCCGTCCGGTTCAGCCCCGCAGGGCCGCCGGGACGACGGCGAACAGCGCGGCCGCGAGGGTGACGGAGAGGCAGAGCGCCGCCCAGCGGGTGCAGATCCGGCGGCACTCGCTGCGGTAGCGGGCGGCCAGCTGGCGGCAGCGCTCGACGGCGCGGTCGACGACCTCCTCGGCGTAGCGCAGCCGGTCGGCGGTGTAGGCCTGTTCCAGGCTCTCCCGCTCCGCGGTGGGCAGCCACGGGAACTGCCCGGCGAAGGCGCGGGCGTCCCGTTCGGCCGCGGCGACCTCGGCCTCCCAGGCCAGGTAGCCCTCCAGCCGGGCGATCTCCACCGTCGAGTCCGCCCGGGGGCTCGGCCGGGAGTCCGCCCGGGAGTTCGGCCGGCCACCGCCGGCCGCCTTGCCCTGCCGAGGGGTCCGCGCTCTCGGCGGACGCTGTCTGCCACCCATGACCGCTCCTCACGTCCTGTCGGGCCCGTCGGCCCGGACCGTCCTGCCGGATCACCTTGCGTCGGTTCGCTCCGCAAGCAGGCAACTACTATCAGTGACCAGAGGGGGCCGCCGGGCGACTCGCCGAGCCCCCGGGGGGACTCCCGACCACTCCACGGCCCGGACACGCTCCGCGCACAGCCGTGTACCATCGGTGCTCAGTGTTTGCGACGGTGTCCCCGGACCTCCCGGGGCACGAACCTGGAGGTCGGCCAATGCCCGATGCCGGTCGGTTCAGCGAGTTGGGCGAGCAGGGCTCGCGCGCGGTCATGGAGGCGGCCGCCGTCCTGGAGAGCGAGCTCGCCGCCGGACTCGTCGACGCCAAGGCGGCCGGCGCCCGGGTCAGCGGTGAACACCGGGTCGACCCGCAGGAGTTCGACAAGCTGGTGCGCCGGGTCTCCGACAACACCCACGAGCTGATCGACGCGGTGAGCGCCCGGGTGCTCGACGGCACCACCGGCGACGCCGCCGAGCATGCCCGCAAGCTCACCACCAGCGCGCACGACATCGTCGACCTGCTGCTGAACCTCAGCAGCCTCGCGCCCGCCTTCGCCAACCAGGGGCTGGCGAACGCCTTCGGGCACCAGCGCACCGCCGGCCCGGAGACCGACGGCCGGCACGAGGGGTGACCCCGGCACGGCTCACCGGCGGGGCCCCGCTGGTCGAACGGGTGCTGGACCGCTACCGGGAGCGCACGGTGGCCGCACTCCTGAAACACATCCCCGGGCAGAGCCCGCCGTACCTGTACGAGCTGGCCGCCGACTACCCGGCCCGCCCCTGCAAGGGGCTGCGGGCCGCGCTCTGCCTCGCCACCTGCGCGGCCTTCGGCGGCGACCCGGCCCGCGCCCTCAACCCGGCCGTGACGGTCGAGATGTTCCACAACGCCTTCCTGATCCACGACGACATCCAAGACGGCAGCGAGCTCCGCCGGGGCGAGCCGACCCTGCCCGCCCGGTACGGCGTCGAGGTCGCGCTCAACGTCGGCAACGCCACCAACCTGCTCGGCCTCCAGCGGCTGATGGCCAACCGGCGGGCGCTCGGCGGCGAGCTCGCCTGGCGGCTGTTCGAGGAGACCGAGCTGATGTGCCGGCAGTCGCTGGAGGGCCAGGCGCTGGAGATCGCCTGGATCCGCGACAACGCGTGCGCGCTGGTGCCCGGCGACTACTACCGGATGTGCCTCAAGAAGACCTCCTGGTACACCTTCCTCTACCCCTGCCGCTCCGGACTGCTGGTCGCCGAGGGAGCCACCACCCGGGCCGACCGGCTGGACCGCTTCGGCTGGTACCTGGGCGCGGCGTACCAGATCCAGGACGACGTGCTCAACCTGGTCGGCACGGAGGCCGATTACGGCAAGGAGATCGCCGGGGACCTCTGGGAGGGCAAGCGCACCCTGATGCTGATCCACCTGCTGGAGCGCTGCACCCCGGCCGAACACTCCCGCGTGGTCGGCTACTTGAGCGCCACCAGGGCGCAGCGCGGCCCCGACGCGGCCGAGGACGTCCGGTGGCTGCTGGAGCGGCTGACGGCCTACGACTGCGTGGAGAGCGCGCGCCAGGCCGCCGCCGGGCTGGTCGAGGCCGCCGAGCGGGAGATCGACCAGGTGCTCGGCGCGGCCCCCGAGGTCGCGGGCCAGGAGGCCGAGGAGGCACGGGAGTTCCTGTTCGCGCTACCCGGCTTCGTGGTCGAGCGCGGGCGCTGACACCCCGGCCGCACGGGCCGGCCGGGGCCGGTCCGTGCAGGTCCCTGCGCGCCTGGTTCGGCGCCCCGCTCGGCGCCTGAACCGGGGACGGTCCTGCCGAGGTGACGCCCGGTCAACTATGGTCGTCGGCGGCATGCTCCACGAGGGGCGCGTTTCACGAGTTTCACGAGACATGCGGAGACGCTGTGCGCATCGGAATCATCGGCACGGGCACGGTCGGGCAGACACTGGCGGGCAAGCTGGTCGAACTCGGCCACGAGGTGACGCTGGGGTCCCGGACCAAGGACAACGAGAAGGGCCTCGCCTGGGCCGGGCAGGCGGGCCCGAACGGGCACGCCGGGACCTTCGCCGACGCGGCGGAGTTCGGCGAGGTGGTGATCAACGCGACCGGCGGCACGGTCTCGCTGGCGGCGCTGCGGGCGGCCGGGGCCGAGCGGCTGGCCGGGAAGCTGCTGATCGACGTCTCCAACCCGCTGGTGTTCGGCCCCGAGGGCGAGCTGACCCTCGACCCGGTCAACACCGACAGCATCGGCGAGCAGATCCAGCGCGAGTTCCCCGAGGCCCGGGTGGTGAAGGCGCTCAACACGCTGACCGCCGTGATGATGGTCGACCCGGCGAAGCTGCCCGGGGAGCACAACCTGTTCATCGCCGGGAACGACGCCGGTGCCAAGGCCGAAACGGTCGCGCTGCTGGGCGAGTTCGGCTGGCCGGCGGAGTGGATCCTCGACCTCGGGGACATCACCGGCGCCCGGGGGACCGAGATGATGATGCCGTTCTGGATCCGGATCTACCGGCAGTTCGGCACCCCGGAGTTCAACTACTCCTTCAAGCGCCGGGCCTGAGCGGCCCGGGTGCGCCCCCACCCCGCGTGGGGGCGCACCCGGCGCCAGGGGGGAGAATGGACGGCATGTCCCGACGTCGTTCCGCGCCCCGCTCCGCCGCCCCCGCACCGCGGCTGCTGCCCTCCTCCCCCTGCCCGTGCGGCCTGCCCGCCGCCTACGGCGACTGCTGCGGGCGTCTGCACCGCGGCACCGCGGCGGCCGGTACCGCCGAGTCGCTGATGCGCTCGCGGTTCAGCGCCTTCGCCGCCCAGGACGAGGCCTACCTGCTGCGGACCTGGCACCCGGACACCCGGCCCGACTCGGTCGACTTCGATCCGGCGCTGCGCTGGACCCGGCTGGAGGTGGTCTCGACGACCGAGGGCGGGGCGTTCCACGCCGAGGGCACGGTCGCGTTCCGGGCGTACTGGACCGAGGGCCGCGAGGAGGGGGTGCTCACCGAGCACAGCCGGTTCGTCCGGCACGAGGGCGCCTGGGTGTACCTGGACGCCCTCTCGCTCGGCTGATCCGGCCCGGACGGCTACAGGTAGTCGTCGAGGCGGGCGAAGGAGAAGCCCTGGGCGGTGACCTCGTCGACCACCTTGCGGAGCAGGTCCGGCATGGTGGCCTTCCAGATGTCGGTGCCCCGGAAGTGGGTGAGGATGATGTCGCCCGGGTGCAGCCTGCGGTCCTCGTAGCGCCATTCCATCCGGTCCGGGAAGGCCTCCTCGTTCCACATCGGCACCGCCTGGACCCCGCAGGAGGCCGCCGCCCGCAGCGTGTCGTCGTTGTACTCGCCGTACGGGGGCCGGAAGAGCCGGGGGCGGACGCCGATCTGCTTCTCCAGCTGGTCCTGCTGGCGGCAGATCTCGTCGCGCTGGGTGTCGTAGTCCAGGACCTTCAGGTTGCGGTGGTTGATGGTGTGGTTGTTGATCTCCACGCCCTGGGCGTGCAGGTCGCGGAAGTAGCCGTAGTTCTCGCGGGCGAGGTAGTCGGCGACGAAGGCGCTGAGCGGGATCCCCAGCTCCTCGGCCATCCGGGAGAACTCGGGGTCCTTCTCGGCGCCGTCGTCGACGGTCAGGAAGACGATCTTCTCCTCGGTCGGCACCCGGTAGACCACCGGCGGCCGGCCCTCCTTGAGCTTCACGCCCGTCACGGGGGTGAGCTCGGGCCGGACCGCCGGGTGCGGCGGGGTCTTGAGCGGCGGGCGCTCCAGGCCCCAGCGGTGCGCGGCCTCCAGGGCCGCGCGGAGGGTCGACTCCTGGCGGGCGACGGCCTCGCTGCTGGTCTCCTCCTCCCGGCGGGCCAGCCCCGGCAGCACCGGCGGGGCCGCGGGCGGGCGGACCGCCCCGCGGTCGGCGGCGGCCCCGGCCGCCTCGCCGGGCGCGGCGGGGGCGACCTGCGCCGCGGGGGCGGGGGCCGCCGGGGCGGCGTTGGGCCGGGCAGGGCCGGTCGGTCCGGAGCAGCCGGCGGCGATCGCGGAGAGGCAGACGGTGGCCAGCAGGCCGGTCCGTGCGGTGGCGCGCGGGCCGGTCCGGTTCCGGTGACTCCCCCTCAAATCCCCATTAGTGCGACAATCTGATGGTCTGTCCATAGGTCCACTGCTCCCCCGTGGGACACCCCCGCCAATCCCCCCGTCACCCGTGCGGCGCAGCCGGCGGCCGGACGGGAGCCCCGGGGCGGGCGCGGCGCCGGGCCTGGGGTCTGGCCCGGGGTCGGGCCCCGAAAACCGTTTGCGACGGCGGCCCGGGAGCGTTGATCATGCGCCCATGACGATCAGCCCGCCACGCGCCTCCTCCGACCTCTGGACCGTCACCGCCGAAGACGTGACCACGATTGAGGCGCTGGCGCTGCTGCGCGACTACTACTACGACGTCGCCAACCGCTACTACCGCCTGCACCTCGGCCGGGAGGGCACCCGCGAGGAACTGGAGTCCGGCCTGGCCGACTCCCCGAGCGACGACCTCGTGCCGCCGCAGGGGCTCTTCCTGGTCGGCCGTTACGAGGGCGCCGCCCGGTCCTGCGCCGGTCTGCGCCGGCTCGATGCCACCACGGTCGAGCTGACCCGCGTCTTCGTCCGCCCCGAGCTGCGCGGCACGGGCGGCGGCGTCCGGCTGCTCGCCGCCGTCGACGAGGCCGCCCGCGCCCTCGGCGCCGAACGGATCGTCCTGGACACCCGCCTCGACCTGGTCGAGGCCCGCGCCCTCTACACCCGCCACGGCTACCGCGAGATCCCGGCCTACAGCACCGGCCCGTACGCCCAGATCTGGTACGGCAAGGAGCTCACCGGCCGGGCCGCGCAGAGCGGTTGAGCCGCCCGCGAGTGGTGGACCGCTACCGCCGCTCCGCCAGGGCGGTCGCGAGTTCGGCCGCCGAGGGCGGGTTGGCGCCGGGGCGGGAGACGGTCAGCGCGGCGGCCGTGGCGGCCTGGCCGAGGCAGGCGTCCAGCGGCGCGCCGGTCGCGCGGGCGTGCAGCAGGGCGGCCATGAAGGAGTCCCCGGCGCCGACGGTGTCCGCGACCGGCACCCGGACGACGTCCACCGCCGCCCGGCCGCCGTCGGCGGTGAGCGCGAAGGCGCCGTCGGCTCCCCGGGTGACCGCGACCACGGCCGGGCCGAGCGCCAGCCAGCGCCGGGCGACCGCCTCCGCCGGCTCGCCCGGGTAGAGCCACGCCAGGTCCTCGTCGCTGGCCTTGACCACGTCGCTGAGCGCCACGCACTCCTCGACCCGCCGGACGGCCCGCGACCGCTCGCCCATCAGCGCGGGGCGCACGTTCGGGTCGTAACTGACCTCGGCCCGCCCGCGCCAGCGTCGCACCAGGGCACGTACCGCCGCCGCGCCCGGCTCGGTGACCGCCGCGATCGAGCCGATGTGGACCGCAGCCGGGGCGTCCTCGGAGGAGTCCTCGGAGGCGATAGCGGGGCCGGTCCGGGGCAGCGTCCAGCCGATGTCGAAGGTGTAGTCCGCCCGCCCCTGCCCGTCCAGCCGCACCACGGCCGACGGCGTCCGCGCCACCGCGGCGGCCCGGACCGTCACCCCCGCCGACTCCAGGTGCGCCCGGATCAGCCGCCCGTTGGCGTCGTCCCCGAGCTCGGTGAGGAGGACGGCGGGCCGCCCGAGCCGGGCCAGGCCGTACGCGACGTTCGCGGGGCTGCCCCCGGCGTGCACCCGGTCCGGCGCGCCGTCCGTTCGGACGATGTCGGCGACGCACTCGCCGATCACCAGAACGTGCGAATCGGGGCTGGTCACGGCGGCTCCTGGCATCCGGTACGCGGGCGTCGTCTCGATCGCCAGCCTACGGGGTGCACGCGGGCACGAAGAACGGCCGCCGGACCTGGCCAGGTTCTCCGACGGCCGTGGCCTCGTCCGTCAGGGGACGAAGCACTGTGAACGCTATCCGGCGCCCCGGGGCCGCGCCAGCACGGTGGGCCGTCCGGGGGATGACACCGTGTCGTCGAGTCGCGGAAACCCGCCCGGACCGGCCCGCCGCTCCACTAGCATCCCTGCCTGGTGCGTCGCACACGTACCGCGGCACGGCCTCGGCCTCCCGCCCCGGCGCTCCGGGGCCACGACCCCGGAGTTCGGTGATCACCCTGCGCAGGCCCCGTGGCCGTCTCGCCCTCTCGCTCGCCGTCAGCGCGGCGCTGCTGTCCGCCGCCGCGCCCGGCACCGCCGCGGCGGACGGCCTGGGCGACCCGGTCTTCCCCACCCTCGGCAACACCGGGTACGACGCCCTCGCGTACGACCTGGCCTTCGACTACCGGCCCGACAGCCGCACGGTGGACGCCACCGCCGTGATCACCGTCCGGCCCTCCCGCACCCTCGCGCACCTCGAACTGGACGCGCTCGGCCTGCGGGTGCGCGCCGTCCGGGTCGACGGGCGCCCGGCGGAGTCCACCGGCCACGACGAGAAGCTGACCGTCACCCCGGCCCGACCGCTGCACCCCGGTGCCACCGCGCAGCTGACCGTCCAGTACACCGCCGACCCGCGTGCCCGGCTCCCGCACACCGGCTGGGTGCCCACCCCGGACGGCTTCGCGGTGGCCGGGCAGCCGGACAGCGCGCACACCGTCTTCCCGTGCAACGACCACCCCAGCGACAAGGCCCGCTTCACCATCGCCGTCACCGCGCCGGACGGCCTGCTCGGGGTCGCCAACGGGGAGTTGACCGACACCGAACCGCTCGGCGACGGCCGGACCACCCGGCGGTACTCCTCCCGCGAGCCGATGGCCACCGAGCTCGTCCAGGTCTCGGTCGGCGACTACACCGTCCGCGAGCGCACCGGCCCGCACGGGCTCCCGCTGCGCGACGTCGTCCCGACCGCCCGCGCGGCCGACCTCGAACCGGCGCTGGCCCTCACCGCCGACCAACTCGCCTGGGCCGAAGACCACCTGGGGCCGTTCCCGTTCGAGTCGTACGGCATCCTGCCCGCCAACACCGACGACCCGGCCGCGTTCGGGTTCACCGGCCTGGAGACCCAGACCCTCACCCTCTACAAGCCGAACTTCCTGCGCCAGCCCGAGGCGGCGATCGGCTCGCACATGATGCACGAGCTGGTCCACTCCTGGTTCGGCGACAGCGTCTCCCCCGCCACCTGGGCGGACCTGTGGCTCAACGAGGGCCACGCCGACTTCTACGGCCTCGTCTACCGGTACGAGCGCGGCTGGCCGGACGCCTGGGGCTACACCACCCTGACCGACCGGATGCGCTACCTGTACGGGCTGGGCGACCAGTGGCGGCACGACTCCGGGCCGGTCGCCGCCCCGCCCGACGCCGCCGGGCTCTTCGACAGCCAGCGCTACACCGGCGGCGCGCTGGTGCTGTTCGCGCTGCGGGAGAAGGTCGGCGCCGACACCTTCGACCGGATCGAGCGCACCTTCCTCCGCGAGCACCAGCACGGCACCGCCACCACCCGGGACTACCTGCGCACCGCCTCCGAGGTCTCCGGCGAGGACCTCACCGACTTCCTCACCGACTGGCTCTACGGGCTGCGCACCCCGCCGATGCCCGGCCACCCGGACTGGACCGTCACCCCCGTGGCGGCGGCCGCGCCGGACGGGACGGCCGCGGCCCGGGGCGTCCGGGCGGAGGTGCCGCGTGGCTCCGGGACGCTCTGAGGTCGGGACGCGCTGAGGTCTGGACGCGCTGAGGTCTGGACGCTCTGGGCCTGGACGCTCTGAGGTCTGGACGCTCTGGGCCTGGGGTGCTCGGATCCCGCCCCGGTCGCGGCCGTACGCCTCGGCGCGCCGGACGGGTGCGCCCGGGCGCCCCGTGCACGCCCTGGCCCGCCGGGGCGGGTGAGCCCATCGTGGTGCCCACGGCCCGCCCGCCGCCCGGCTTCGTCCCGGTCGGCCCGCGGGCCGTCCAGCACGCCCCCGTCGAGTCGGCGTGAATTCGTCACCTCCGGCAGGCAACCCGAACCACCGCCCACCGCGTTCAAGCAGCCGTGAGAAGGACACCACGCACGCGGCCCACCCGGCCGCCACGGCTGACAGGAACGGCGCGGACACCATGGCGGGGGCAGCAGGATGAGGGACGCGACACCGGACTTCGAGGAGTTCGTCGCCGTCTGCGGCCCGAGACTGCTCCGGGTGGCCTGGCTGCTCACCGGCGACCCGCACCAGGCCGAGGACCTGTTGCAGACCGCACTCGCCAAGGTCTGGCCGAAGTGGGACCGGATCGCGATCGAACGGCCCGAGGCGTACCTGCGCAAGGTGCTGGTCAACTGCCACGTCTCCTGGTGGCGCCGCCGCTGGACCGGGGAACTCCCACACGGCGAACTGCCGGAGCCGCCGACCGGCCACGACCCGTACGACGGGGTGGTGCTCGGCCAGGTCGTCGCCCAGGCCGTCCGCGCCCTGCCGCCGCGTCAACGGGCCGTGGTGGTGCTGCGCTTCTTCGAGGACCTCAGCGTCGAGGAGACCGCCGAGGTGCTGCGCTGCACCACCGGGACGGTCAAGAGCCAGACGCACCGCGCACTCAACGCGCTGCGCGGCCGGCTGCCGGCCAGGGAACTGCTGCTGGACGGGGGACACCGTGACCGGAACTGATCTGCTGGGCGCCGGCGGCCGGGAGCCGGACGGACCGGGGCCGGAAGGCCTGGCGGAGGAGGCCGAGCTGCGCATCCTGCTGCACGAGGCCGTCCAGGCCGTACCGGACCTGGACGCGCCCGAGGACCGGCTGGACCGGATCCTCGCCCGCGCCGCCCGCACCCGGCGCCGTCGGCTGGCCGCCGGACTCGGGACCGGGCTGACCGCCGGTCTGGTCGCCGCCGCGCTGGCCGCAGCACCCGCGCTGGCCCCGGCGCCGGAGCACTCGCCGTTGGCGCTCCCGCCGACGACGCCCGTGCCGACGGAGCTCTCACCGCAGGCGCTCGCGCCGACGACGCCCGGCGCCACGGGGGCCTCGCCCTCGGCGTCCCCGGCGGCCCCCTCACCGTCGGTCGCCGGAGGGGCCACCGGCACGCCGATCCGGTTCAAGGCCTTCTGGGACGCGGTCGTCGACGTGCCACCGGACTGGCGCACCCGGGGAGCCGCGACCGGCGACCTCGTGGGCGACATCGGCTACCTGACCAACCTGCCGCTCGACGGAGGGCCGGCCTGCCCGTCGTCGGCGAGCCTCTGCCCCTCCATGGCGCCGACGCCCGTCGACAGCGCCATCCTCACGCTGCGGTTCGCGGACCCGCGGCTGACCGAGAAGCTGAGCGCCGCGCCCGCCCCGCTCGCCGAGGCGCCGCTCGCCAAGGACTGCGCGGCACGCGGCGGCGACCGCGAACTCGTCGGCATCCGGACCGTCTACCAGAAGGGCAAGCCGGTCCTGATCGAGCTGTCGGCGTGCCTCCGGAAGCCGTCCGAGCGGACGCTCCAGGTGGCGCAGCAGGTGCTCGACTCGATCCGGTCCGCCGAGAGCGCCGACCACGCGCCGACCGGCGTCGACGGCTGACGCGGCTCCCCCGACTCCCCCTTCGCGAAAGCAGACTTCACCGTGTCCCTACCCCGTCATGCCCTCCTCGCCGGGCTGGCGCTGGTCCTGGTCGGCTGCACGCCGCCCGGGGCGGGCCGGCCGGCGGCGACGCCGGTGTCCGCTGCGGCCGTCCCCGCTTCGACCGCCCAGCCTGACTCCTCGCCCTCGGCGGCCGCCTCGCCGACCATGGCCGCCCGGCCCGCGCCGCCCGAGCTGCCCCGCCAACTCCCCGGGCTCGGCCCGCAGTTGCTCGCGGCCGTACCGGCCGGGACCAGACAGGCCCTGATCGTCGTCGGCGACGGACCCGACTCCTCCACCGGCCGCGCCACGCTGTACCGGGACGACGGCGACGGCTGGCTCGCCGGGGCCGGCTGGCCGGCCCGCAACGCCCGGCGCGGCTGGACCACCGACCACCGGGAGGGCGATCTGCGCACCCCCGTCGGCGTGTTCACCCTCAGCGACGCGGGCGGGCGGATGCCCGACCCGGGCAGCCGCCTGCCGTACGACCGCTCGGACGCCTTCACCATCGCCGGCACCGGTTTCGAGGGCGAACCGCTCGACGGGTCCTTCGACTACGTGGTCGCCGTCGACTACAACCGCGTCCCCGGCTCCTCCCCGCTGGACCGCCGGCGGCCGCGCGGTGGCGGCTACGGCGGCGGCATCTGGCTCCACGTCGACCACGGCGGGCCGACGCACGGCTGCATCGGGCTGGCCGCCGACCGGATGCGCGAGCTCCTGCGCGCCCTGGATCCGGCGCTGCACCCGGTGGTGGTGATGGGCGACGCCCCTGCTCTGGCCCACTGAATGACGGCTTGTCAGTGGGCCCTGCTAGCGTCGTCAGCACAGTCAGAGAACGGGGGATTTTCATGAGCAACGAGCTGCGCCAGGTCGGGATCGAGATCTACGACCGGTGGACAGCGATGTGGAACGGCGAAACCGGGCTGGCCGAGCAGATCATGGCGCCCGACTTCACCCTCCGCTACACCCAGGCCAACACGGAGGCGTTCGACGAGGTGCGCACCCCGGAGCAGTTGGCCGGGGTCGTGGCCCGCTGGCGGGCGAGCCGTCAGGAGCTGGACTTCGCCGCCGAGGGCGAGGCGGTGGTCGACCTCGCCGAGGTGGACGGGGTGGTCTCGGGTCTGGTGGCCCGGCCGTACCGGGCGAGTTTCACCGATGACGAGGGCGCCGTGGTCGCCAGGAGCGGCACGGACACCCTGCGGATCACCGGTGGGCTGATAACCGAGGTCTGGTCGGTCTCCTCGGGCGCGGCCGGCCGGACCTTCTACCGCTGACGGCGGGCCTGACGGCCTGACCGCCGGCGGCGGCACACCGAGGGCCCCGGCCGGTCCGCGACGTCCGGCGGGCCGGGGCCTCCCTCGGCGGGCCCGGGTGGTCGGGCGGGCGACCGGTCACGTGACCGCTCGGCCGGGCGGCGCGTAACCCGGGCGGCCGGGGGTCGTTGAGGTGGGTATGAAGAAGCGCAGCATGCTCGCCGTTGCCTCGCTCGCCGTGGGCGTCGTGGCCTCGCTCACCGCGCCCAGCGCGCACGCCAGTGCCGTCGGCGGCCAGGACGGCGTGCCCGGGCCGCTGACGAGCGCGCCGGACACGGTGCCGGGTCAGGTCGGGGACGCGGGCGGCGTGGTCGGGCAGGCGACCGGGTTCGTGACGGGGTCGGCGGACGGTCTGGTCGGAATCACTCCGGCGTAGTTCGGGTCGCGGTGCCGGGCCGCGGTGCCGGCTTGGCGGCGGTGCCGCGCCCGGGTCAGGACAGCGGCGCGCCGAGGTCCTGGGTCCAGTAGCTGCCGCCGGGGCCATTGGCCAGGCCGATGCCGACGTCCTTGAAGGCGCAGTCCAGCATGTTCGACTGGTGGATGCCGCCGTCCATCCAGCGGGAGACGACGGTGGCGGGGGCGGTCGGGCCCCGGTCGAGGTTCTCGCCCCACTGGGACCAGCGGTAACCGGCGGCGGTGATCCGGGCGTCGGCATGGACGCCGTCGGGGTTCACGTGGTCGAAGAAGCCACGGGCGACCATGTCTTCGGCGTGCTTCTGGGCGGCGGTGTGCAGCCGGGGGTCGATCCGCAGTGGGGCGCAGCCGACCTTGGCGCGCTCGGCGTTGACCAGGTCGACGAGCTGGCGTTCCGGGCTGGGTGCGGGGCTCGGTCGGGTGGCGGTGGGTGACGGCGTGGGCGTGGGCGTCGCCGTGGGGGTTTCGGTGGGCGTCGGCGTGGGCGCGACGGTGACCGACACGGGCACGGGCACCGGTGCCGCCGAGGTGGGCAGCGGGGTCGCGGTGGCCGTCGGGAGGTCGGGCGCGGCGGCCGGGGTGCTCGGCTCGGGGGCGGCCTGTCGCGGCGGTTCGGTCGACTGCGGCCAGACCAGCGCGAGGGTGGTGACGGCCAGGACGGCCGCCGTGCCGCTCGCGAGGACGGCCTTGCTGCGGACCAGGCCGCTCCAACCGCCGTGGGCACCATGGGCGCCATGGGCACCGTGGGCGCCATGGGCTGCCGACCCGCCGTGGCCGGCACCGCCCGCGGCCCCGTGGCCTCCGGGCGTGGCTCCGCCGCCGGTGCCACCTCCGGCTCCGGCTCCAACGCCGTGCCCGGCGCCGGTACCGGCCGCGTGGCCTGCCGCGTGGCCGGCGGCGGCCGTGGGGTGGAGGTGCAGCAGGACGGGCGAGTCGAGCGGGATCGGCACCAGGGCGAGGCCGGCCAGCAGGCCCTCGGCGGGGAAGAGGTCACGGCCGAGCCGGTCGCAGTTGGCGCAGCTGCGGATGTGCCGGGCGATGCGCTTGCGCCACACCGAGTTCGGGGTGCCGTCGAACCCGATGGTGACCTCGGCGAGTTCGGGGCAGCGCGGGTAGGCACTGAGGGCCCGGACGACGACCCGGCCGGCTTCGAGCTGCTTCTTCATCCGCTGGACGCGGACGGCGGTGTGCTGGGGGCTCAGGTCGAGGGATTCGGCGAGTTCGGCGCGGGTGAGCTCGCCGCTGGCCTCCAGCCACCACAGGGAGAGCAGCTCGCGGTCGTCCGGGTCGAGCCAACGGGTGGCCTCGGCCACCTCGCGGCGCTGGCCGGACAGGCCGAGGCGCAGGATCGTCAGGTCGGTGAAGTCGGCCCGGGGGTCGGCGACCTCCCAGGTCTCGTCCAGGCCACCGACCGTGGGCTGCTGCTGCCCGGCGGCGTGGCGGCGGCGGATCTGGTTCATGGTGATCGCGACCAGCCAGGAGCGGAACGACTCCGGGTCGCGCAGCCCTTCGAGGCCGTCCAGGGCCCGGATCATGGTCTCCTGGGCGACGTCGTCGACGTCGGCGTGGCCGCCGAGGGCGCGCCCGGCCACGTTGTAGACGAGCGGCAGCCAGGCGGCGACCAGCGCCTCCTGGGCCTGCCGGTCGCCCGCCTGGGCCGCGCGTACCAGGGTGATCCCGGTCCGGTTCTGCACGTCAGCGTTCATGGTCCGCACTCCGTCTTGCCGTGTTCCGTCCGCCGCTGCCTCCTCGGAGACTCGTGGGGAGTGATCAGATAACAACAATTTGCGCGGAATCGGAAAACGGGCCCCGCCCGGAGCCTGCGGACCCCCGGGGCCGGGACGGCTCGGTCAGGCCGGGGTCGCGAACACCTGGGTCCACCAGGGGCCGCCGGAGCCGGTCCGGACACCCACGCCGAGCTGCTTGAACGCGCAGTTCAGGATGTTGGCGCGGTGGCCGGGGCTGTTCATCCAGGCGTCCATCACGGCGGCCGGATCCTTCTGGCCGCGGGCGATGTTCTCCCCCCAGGTGCTCCAGCTGTAGCCGGTCGCCTCGATCCGGTGGTCGGCGTGGTAGCCCTCGGGGCTGGCGTGGTCGAAGTAGTTGCGGTTGGCCATGTCGTCGCTGTGCGACTGGGCGGCGCTGGCCAGCCGGGGTTCGGCGGCGACCGGGCCGCAGCCGGCCTTGGCGCGCTCGGCGTTCACCAGGTCGACGACCTGCTGGGCGTAGGAAGGGGCGGCGCCGCCGCCCACGGGGGTGGGGGCGGCGGTGGACGTGGCGGCGGAGGTTCCGGTGCGCTGGGTACTGGTGGCGGCGGTGGTCTTCGTGGCAGCGGTCGGGCTGGTCCTGGTGGCGGTCGGGCTCGCGGACGCCTTGCCCGACGCCGAGGCCGAAACGGAGGCGGTGGCGGTGGCGGTGGCGGTGGCCGTCGGGCCGGTGGAGGTCGGGGCGGCCGAGGGCTCGGTGGCGGACAGGTCGACCGTCGACGCCGGACCGGCCGCGAGGTCGCCGCCCCCGGCCCCCGGGACCTGGATGCCGTCGTGCGTACCGACCTCGGCGGCGATCAGGGCGTCCGCGGCGACGGCCTGGCCGGCGTCCCGGTCGCTCTGCTTGCCGCCGTACGCCGCGTACCCGGCACCGGCCAGGGCGGCGAGCACGCCGGTGCCCGCCACCGCGGCGACCACCACCGTGACCGGACCGATCCCGCCTCGCCTCCGGGCCCGCCGGCCCCGGCCCCCGTGACGTTCCACGGTGCGCTCAGCGGCCCGACGCGCGGCACGACCGCCGGTCCGCCCGGAGGTTTCGCCCGCCGCACCGGTCACCGGGAGGATCGTCGTCCTGTCGTCGCTGTTCACGTGGCCACGCTTTCTCTGCCGGGGTCCGGGTCGGCGGTCGGGTGCCGACACCTGGGAGACCCCGGGGCGGCGGGCCGATAACAGAAAGTCCGAACGAATGTCCGGCGGTCCCGCCACCCTCCCCGATCGGCGGACGTCCCGGGCGTCGTCCGCACGTCCCCCCGGGCGTCCTCCGGGCGTCCCCCGGGCGGCCCGGGGACGGCCGGTGTCCCGGGGTCAGCCCGCGTCCGGGGCCATGTCGTAGGTGACGAACATGGTCCGGGTGGCGACCTGGTCGTACTTGCTGCGGGCCCGGTGGTTGTCGTCGGCGGTGATCCAGCGGATGGTGTTCCAGCCGCGCTCGGCCCCGATCGCCCGCAGCCTGGCCAGCAGCAGGTCCACCGCGCCGCTGCCACGCGCCTCGGGCGCCACGAACAGGTCGTCCAGGAAGCCGGCCGTCGCACCGTGCAGCGGGCGCACGAACGGGCGGTAGTGGGCGAGGCCGACCGGCGTGCCGTCCCCGTCACGGACCAGCAGGCCCTCCAGCTCGTGCTCCGGGTCGAGCAGCCAGGACCAGACCCGCTCAGCCTTCTCCTCCGGCATCGGCACCCGGTAGAACTCGCAGTAGCCGCGGAAGAGTTCACGCCAGGCGGGGTAGTCGGCGAGCTCGGGGGCGGTGATCTGCCAGCGGGTCGTGGTGGCCAACTCGGGCTCCCTCCGTCGGGCGGCGCCGGGATCACCGGGCCGCGAACTGGCGTCAGCATGACGGGCCGTCGGCTCCCCGCCGATCGCCACCGAGGCGTAGCGGACCCGCCGGCGTACTCCACACCGGCGCTGGACGGGAGCGCGCCGCCGTGCGGGGGCGGGCCCGGTCGCCGATCCTGGACGCCCACGCCCATCCGATCACCCCATCGCAGTCGATCGACGTCCACCGATGTCCACCAATGCCCGTCAATGCCCGTCAATGCCCGTCCAGGTCCACCGATGTCCACCGATGTCGACCGATGTCCACCGACGAGCCTGAGGAGCCCCATGCGGCTGCGCAACCTGGCCCTGACGTCCCGCGCCGTCGCGGCGGAGTCCGGGCGGCGCGCCAAGACCGCCCTGCTCGCCGAGCAGCTGCGTGAGCTGGGCCCGGCCGAGGCCCCTGCGGCGGTGGCCCTGCTCTCGGGCGAGTCGCAGCGGCTGCGCACCGGCATCGGCCCGGCGAGTCTGCGCGACCTGCCCCCGCCCGCCGCCACGGCCTCGCTCGGCGTCCGGGAGACCGAACGGGAGCTGGAGCGGATCGCCGCGGTGCACGGCGCCGGGGCGCAGGCCGAGCGGCGACGGCTGCTGGTCGCACTGTTCGAGCGGGCGACCGACGTCGAGCAGGCGTTCCTGCGGGCGGTGCTGGTCGGCGACCTGCGCCAGGGCGCGCTGGACGCGGTGGTCGGCGACGCCGTCGCCAAGGCGGCCGAGGTCCCGGCGACGGCGGTACGCCGGGCGCTGATGTTCCGCGGCTCGGCCCGCGCGGTGGCCGAGGCGGCGCTGACCGGCGGGGTGCCCGCGCTGACCGCCTTCCGGCTGGAGGTGGGCCGGGCGGTGCGGCCGATGCTGGCCGCCTCCGCGCCGGACGTCGCCTCGGCGCTGGAGCGCACCGGCCCGGCCGCCGTCGAGTGGAAGCTGGACGGCATCCGCGTCCAGGTGCACCGGGACGGCGGACAGGTGGCGGTGTTCACCCGCAGCCTGGACGACATCACCGCCCGCGTCCCCGAGGTGGCGGAGGCGGCCCTGGCGTTGCCGCTGCGTTCGGCGGTACTGGACGGCGAGGCGATCGCGCTCGGCCCGGACGGGCGGCCGCGCCCGTTCCAGGAGACCGCCGCGCGCACCGCCTCCCGCCACGACCCGGCCCGGCTGCGCGCCGAAGTCCCGCTCAACGCCTACTTCTTCGACCTGCTGCACCTGGACGGCGAGGACCTGGTCGACCGGCCGGGCCGGGAGCGCTGGGCGGCGCTGGCGGAGGCGGTGCCCGCCGGACTGCGGGTGGCGCGCGCCGAGACCGGGGACCGCGAGCAGGCCCTGGCCTTCTTCCGCGAGACGCTGGCGCTCGGCCACGAAGGTGTGCTGGTCAAGGACCCGGCGGCCGGCTACGCGGCCGGGCGGCGCGGCGCGGGCTGGATCAAGGTGAAGCCCCGGCACACCCTGGACCTGGTGGTGCTCGCCGCCGAGTGGGGCAGCGGCCGCCGGCGCGGCCACCTCAGCAACCTGCACCTGGGTGCCCGGGCGGCCGGTGAGCCCGGCCTCGGCCCGTGGGTGATGCTCGGCAAGACCTTCAAGGGCCTGACCGACGAGACCCTGGCCTGGCAGACCGCCGAACTCCTCGCCCGGGAGACCGGACGGGACTCCTACACCGTGCGGGTCCGGCCGGAACTGGTCGTGGAGATCGCCTTCGACGGCGTCCAGCGCAGCCCCCGCTACCCGGCCGGACTGGCGCTGCGCTTCGCCCGGGTGGTCCGCTACCGGCCGGACAAGAGCGCCGCCGAGGCGGACACCGTCGCCACCGTCCGGGAGATCGCCGCCGCCGAGGGGCTGTGAGCCGCCCGACGGGGACGGCCGCCGACGGTATGACGCCGAGTCAAACCAGCCTCCTCCCTTGGGATTTCCGGGCAGGCCCGAATCGGCCATTCTGTGCGATCCCGCGGGCGTGCCCTCCGTGGACGGAGCAACGGCGGTTAAGTTGGCAATGACAACGAGAGGTGGCCGCCGGACACCCGGCGCCGTACTGGTGAGAGGTGCCCGACATGCAGGTGAGCGTCGACCGGGACCGCTGCTGTAGCTCCGGCATGTGCGTCACGAACGCCCCGGAGATCTTCGACCAGGATGACCGGGACGGTTTGGTGCTGCTCCGTCAGACCTCCTTCCGGCCGGACCAGTTCGCCGACCTCAGACTCGCCACCGAGCTCTGTCCGGGCGGCGCGATCAGCCTCACCGAGAGCGACGCGATCAGCCTGACCGAGGGCAGCGCGATCAGCGCCACCGAGAGCGACGCGATCAGCGCCACCGAGGGCGGCGCCTGACGGTCGGCAGCACCGCCTCCCCCGCCCGCCCCGAGCTACCGCGGACACCCACCCCCGCGAGGCAAGGAGACCCCGCCGTGACGACCACGCCCATCGCCCCCGCCCTCCCGGTGCCCGCCCCGCGCGCCACCGGCTGCCCGTTCAACCCGCCGCCCGCGTACACCGAGGCCGCCGCCACCGCCTCCGTCACCCGCGCCGAGCTGCCCGGCGGCGCGGCCTGCTGGCTGGTGACCGGCTACCCCGAGGTCCGCACCGTCCTCTCCGACCGCCGGTTCAGCGCGGACGTGCGCCACCCGGCGTTCCCCTTCCTGCTGCCCGGACGCCGGGAGATCCTGGCCGCCAACCCGAGCTTCCTGCGGCTGGACGACCCCGAGCACGCCCGGCTGCGCCGCATGGTCACCGGCGACTTCCTGGTCAAGCGGGTGGAGGCGATGCGCCCCGACGTGCAACGGATCGTCGACGAGGCGCTCGACCGGATGACCGCGGGCGTGACCGGGGCCGACCTGGTCACCGGCTTCGCGCTGCCCGTCCCCTCGCTGGTGATCTGCCTGCTGCTCGGCGTCCCGTACGAGGACCGGGACCGCTTCCAGAGCCTCAGCCGGACCCTGCTCAGCAACGAGAGCCCGCTGCCCGAGATCGCCCGGGCGCAGGAGGAGCTGGAGGACTACCTCGGCTCGCTCGCCGCCCGCAAGCGGGAGCAGCCCGGCGACGACATCCTCAGCCGGCTCGTGGCGCGTGACGACCTCACCGTGCGTGAGGTCGCCTCGACCGGCATCCTGCTGCTGATCGCCGGGCACGAGACCACCGCCAACATGATCGCGCTCTCCACCGCCCTGCTGCTCGACCGGCCCGAGCAGGTCGACCGGCTGGCCGACCCGGCGGCGCTGCCCGGCGCGGTCGAGGAGCTGCTGCGGCACCTCACCATCGTGCACAGCGGGCTGCCCCGGGTGGCGTTGGAGGACGTCGAGCTGGACGGCACGGTGATCCGGGCCGGGGAGGGCGTGCTCGCGATGCTCTCCACCGCCAACCGGGACGAGGAGCTGTTCGGCGGCGCCGGACACCCGTCGGTGGACGAGCTCGACCTGGACCGGGACGCCCGGCGGCACCTGGCCTTCGGCTTCGGCGTGCACCAGTGCCTCGGCCAGCCGCTGGCCCGGGCCGAGCTCCAGATCGCGCTGGCCACCCTGTTCCGACGGCTGCCCGGACTGCGGCTCGCGGTGCCGCGGGGCGAGCTGGACTTCCGGACGGACACGCTCATCTACGGTCTGCGGTCACTGCCCGTCACCTGGTGACCGGGGCGGGGTGACGCCGGCCGGGTGGCCGTCGGAACGGCGTGGCGGCGGCCGGGTGGCCGGTCCTCTCGGGTCGGCCACCCGGCTGGCCCCGGCGGCGGGGCGGAGGCAGGCTTGAAGGGCGAAGACACACCCTGCCCCGCCGCGCCGCCAGGCCCGGCACGCCGGGGCCGGCCGAGGAGACGGAGCCCGCGATGACCGACATGAGTGCACGGTCCGAGGTGAGCACCGACCGCGACGAGGACGTCCGCGCCGCGGACCCCGAAGAGGGCATCACCTCGATGCAGAACCTGCACGCGCAGGACACCTCCCAGGCGGAGGGCGAGGACATGCTGGACGAATCCGGCCTGAACAGCTGACCGTCTGTGACGCTCCGGCCGCCCGGTGGGACCGGGCGGCCGCCATGACCGCAGGTGTCGCTGCCGGGGTGGCGGCGCACCCGCGGGGGAGGATAAGCGCATGACCGAACACGATCAAGGAAGCCCGCAGACCCGGCCGCCCGTGGACCCTCGCACCTCGTGGGCGACCTGGACGACGCAGTCGATCATCAGCGGGCCCGGCGGGGTCACCACCGCCGAGGTCGGGCCCATCTCCGGCGACCTCACCGTGCACACCACCTGGGTGGACGGCGAGGCGCGGCTGACCGTCCAGTACACCGGCGCGCTGGACTGGTACACCGTCGCGGGCAGCCCCGTCCCGGCCGGCGACGAGATCACCGCGCGGGCCATCCACCAGGCCATGGTGAACGGGGTCAAGGCCGGCCGCGGCGCGGGCGCCCCGGCCCCGCCGGAGGCCCGGGGGACGTCCTAGCGCGGGTCGGACGGCCCAGGGTCCGACGCCCCAGGGCCCGACGGCCTAGGAGCCGACGTCCCAGGGGCCGACGTGCTGGCGCGGGTGACGCCCCAGGGTCCGACGTCCGCGGACGGGCCTGCCCGACTCGGACCGGTCCGGCGGGACGACCTCCCCGGTGACCAGCGGTGCGGCCGCGACCCAGTAGGACCGGTCCGCCGGGGGGCGCGAGCGCAGATCGGCGCGCACCTGGCCGGCCAGCCGACGGGTGTCGCGCCGGTTGGCCGTCGCGCCGAAGCCCGCGCCGACCAGCAGCGGCGTCATCGACGGCAGGCGGCGCAGCGAGCTGCGGGTCAGCCGACGGCGGACCCGCTGGCGCACCTCGGCGCCCAGCGCCAGCGCCGCCACCCCGGCGGGCCGGGTCAGCCCACCCGTGTCGATCCCCCGCCGGTTCGCCCACGCCCCCAGGTAGGCCCCGGCCCGCTGCGTGGTGCTGCCGGGCGCCGGCAGGCCGTAGACCTGGTGCAGCTCGGCGATCAGCTTGACCTCCACCGCCGCCACCGCGAGCGTCTCGGCGGCGATCTCCACCGGCATCGCGGGCGGCACCGGCAGCATCGCCGCGGCCCCGACGCCCGCGCCGAGCGCGGCGGAGGCCCGGACCGCGCCGGTGACCAGCAGATCGGCCAGCTGATCGGGGTCGGCGGCGTCCGGGTGCTGGGCGCGCAGTGCGGCCAGGTCGCGGACCGGGATGCGCGGGGCGGCCCGGAGCAGCTGCTCGGTCAGCGTCCGGCCGCCGGACCCGGCGCCCTTGGCGGCGGCCCGGCCGCCGGTGCCGAGCAGCCGCGCCACGTTCGCCACCAGGGCCTGGGCGCGGCCGCGCTCGACCCGGTCCTCGACGGGCGGCCGGCCCCCGGTGGGGCGCTCGGCCTGCTCGACCAGCTCGGCGAGTTCCTCGGCGAGGCGGCCCGGGGCGGCGGGGGCAGGGGCGGCCGAGCCCGCCGGGGTCCGGCGCCCAAAGCGCCCTAGTCGTCCAAGGCGTCCAAGGCGTCCGCGGCGCCCGGGGGATCCAAAGCGTGCAGGGCTTCCGCCGCGTCCGCCGCGTCCGAAACGCCCGGGTTTCCGGAAGAATGCCATGCAGGTCGGGTACCCCCTGCGGCCCGGCGGTACGCCCCGACCGCCCCACGACCGCCCCACGACGGCCGTCGGCGGACTGTCCGTCGGTCGGCCGTCGACCGTCAGTCGGCGATCTCCACCCCGCGCCAGAACGCCACCCGGCCGCGCACCTGCTCGGCCTCCGGCTTCGGGTCGGCGTAGTACCAGGCCGCGTCGGGGTTGGTCCGCCCGTCGACCTCCAGGGTGTAGTAGCCGGCGGTGCCCTTCCAGCCGCACACGGTGGTGGTGTCGGAGGGGCGCAGGTACTCGGCCCGGACGGACTCGGCCGGGAAGTAGTGGTTGCCCTCGACGACGGTGGTGTCGTCGCTCTCGGCGATGACGGTGCCCTGCCAGCTCGCTGTGGTCATGGGGGCGATTCTGCCCCGGACGCGCCAAACGGTGGGGCCGTTCCCGGAATCCACGTGGTCAGGGCAGCGGTTGGGCGTGCACCGGGAGGTGGGGGGTCTGGTGACCGCCGCTGGCGAGCATCCGGACCTCCCCCGCGTCGCTGATCTCGGCCCGGACGATGCCGCTGGCGTCCTCGTACACCGGGTGGCCGCCGGGGCCGGTCGCGCTGGTGCGGGCCACCACGACGACGTCCTGCGGGGCCTGGGTACCGGGCGTGCCGGGGAACGTCAGCACATAACGGTTGGCGGGGGTCATGACCAGCCTCCTGCTCCCTGTCGGCGCGGCCCGGTCGGTGCGGCCCGGTTCGGTGCGGCCCGGTCGGCGGCCCGTCGGGCCTAGGCCGTGGCCTCGGCGGCCCGGGCGGGCGCGCCCCGGACCTCCAGCTCGGCGAGCAGCCGGGCGGTGGCCTCGGTGACGGCGTCCACCGCGCGGTCGAAGGCCTCGCGGTTGTGCGCCGCGGGGGCGCGGAACCCGGACACCTTGCGCACGTACTGGAGGGCGGCGGCCCGGAAGTCCTCCGCGCCGGCGTCGGGCGTCACGGGCGGTCGCAGCGTCTTGATGTTGCGGCACATGCACCCAGTCTCGCGCGTGGACGCCGTACTGGCGAGCCCCTCGGGCGCCCGGCTGCCCCGCGCGCGGTCAGATGAGCGTCCGACACGGGGCCGACGGGCCACGGCCGGGCCCGGGCCCGGACTACCGGGGCTCGATCTTCCGGTGGGCGTCGGCGAGCAGCAGGTAACCCTCGCCGTTGGCCCGGATCCCGGCCTGCTCCTCGGCGGTCAGCTCGCGCCGGACCTTGGCCGGAACGCCCGCCACCAGCGAGCCGGGCGGCACCCGCATGCCCTGCGGCACCACCGCGCCCGCCGCGACCAGCGAGCCGGCGCCGATCCGGGCGCCGTTCAGCACGGTCGCGTTCATCCCCACCAGGGCGTCGTCCTCGACCACGCAGCCGTGCAGCACCGCGTTGTGGCCGACCGAGATCCGCTCGCCCACCACCAGCGGGAAGCCGGGGTCGGCGTGCAGGGTGCAGTTGTCCTGGATGTTGCTGGCCGCTCCGACGGTGATCGACTCGGCGTCGCCGCGCAGCACCGCGCCGTACCAGACGCCCGCTCCGGCGCCGATCGTCACGTCCCCGACGATCACGGCGTTGGGCGCGACGAAGGCGCCCGGGTCGACGGCGGGCTCCTTGCCCCCGACTGCGGCGATCAGCGGCTCTGCCATGTCTGCTCCTCCTGGTGATGGCCGGTGACGACCGGTTCCAACGGCCGGTCACAGCTGGTGACGGTCGGCCGTACGGTCGCCGGTCAGCCTAGGGGGCGCGTCCGGAGCTAAAACGCCGCGCCCCCGGGGGTGGTGGTCGGGGGCGCGGCGCTCGGGGTGGGGCGGGGTCAGGCGACCGGGGCCTTGGTGCGCAGGACCTCGATGAACGCGCGCAGCCACGCCGGGTGGTCGGGCCAGGCCCGCGCGGAGACGACGACGCCGTCCACCACCGCCTCGCCCTCGACGAACTCGGCGCCGGCCGCCCGGACGTCCGGCTCCAGCGCCGGGTAGGCGGAGCTGCGGCGGCCGGAGAGCACGCCGGCGGCGGCGGTGATCAGCGGGCCGTGGCAGATCTGCGCGACCGGCTTGTCGGCGGCGAAGAAGTGCTGGACGATCCGCTGCACGTGCGCGTCGTTGCGCAGGTACTCGGGGGCGCGGCCGCCGGGGATCACCAGGGCCACGTAGTCGGCCGGGTCGACGTCGGCGAAGGCGATGTCCGCGGGCCAGGTGTAGCCGGGCTTCTCGGTGTAGGTGTCGTAGCCCTCGACGAAGTCGTGCACCACGAACTGGAGGCGCTTCTTCGTCGGTGCCGCGATGTCGACCTGATAGCCCTCCTCGCGCAGCCGCTGGTACGGGTAGAACACCTCCAGCGACTCGGCGGCGTCCCCGGTGACGAGCAGGATCTTCGATGTCATCGCCGACATCCCTCCACGTGATCGAGCGTCAGACATGGCGCGGGCCCGGGACGGTGGACTCCGGCCGCGGGCCCGGTCCAACCTCCCGCACCGGCACCACCGTTCGCAACAGGGCGCACTGGGCGCGCCGCAGCGCACGACCCGGTGTGCGCGCCCGCCACGGGCCGCGCACGCCGGTCTCACCGCCCGGCTCCGGCAACTCGACGGCACACGGCCTAAACTCCTGCTGCCAGCCGTTGATCGCCTCCTGGAGGAGCCCATGCCGGACCGCGTCACCTTCCTCGCCATACCCGGCTACCAGAACTCGGGCCCCGAGCACTGGCAGACCCGGTGGGAGGCCGCCGAGCCGGACGCCTTCCGGCGCGTCCAGCAGGCGGACTGGGACCACCCGGAGCCGACGGACTGGGTGGCCCGGCTGGACGCCGAGGTGGCCGCGGCCGCCGCCGACGGGCCGGTGGTGCTGGTCGCGCACAGCCTGGGCTGCGTCACGGTGGCCCGCTGGGCGGCCGGCGCGCCCACCGCGGGGATCGACGCGGTGCGGGGTGCGCTGCTGGTCGCCCCGGCCGACGTCGACACCGCCGAGGTCCCCGAGCTGACGGGTTTCCGCCCGGTGGCCCTGGCGCCGCTGCCGTTCCCCACGGTGGTCGTCTCCAGCACCGACGACCCGTGGGTCACCCCGGAGCGGGCCCGGCTGTTCGCCCGGTCCTGGGGTGCCCGGTACGTCGAGCCCGGCGCGTTCGGGCACCTCAACTCGGACTCCGGGCTGGGCGACTGGCCGGAGGGCCGCAAGCTGCTCGCCGAACTCTGACCGCATCCGACCGGGGGGAACGATGGACAAACTCATGCCGAGGACGCGCCGGGCACTGGTCCGGCTGCTGGCGGTGGCCGGGGTGGCCGCCGTCCTGCTCTACACCGAGGGCCAGTGGGAGAGCCGGTCGGGCGGGCGGATGCTCGTCGCCGACCTGTTCAACCGGCCCGAGCCGCTGCTGGGCGCGGCGCTGGCCGCGCTGATCGCCGCCGCCTGGCTGGGCGACCGGCGGACCGCCGTGCGGCAGGCCACCCGGGCGGTCACGGTGACCGCCGCGGTGGTGTTCCTGCTCGGGGTGCTCGCCGCGCACAAGGTGTCGGCCGCCGAGACCCGCAGCCGGGAGACCGCCCCGGCCCGGCCGGAGCGCGCCCTGGTGGTGGTGCACCGCGCGTACGACGCCGGGCCGGAGCCCGGGGAACGCTGGCAGGTGCTGCTGGAGTCCGGCGAGGGCTGGTCCGCGCGGCGCTGGACGCTGGCCGACATCGGACCCGGCGATCCGGACGACTCCCTCCTGGTGGAGGCGAGTTGGACCGAGCGGGACCGGATCACCGTGGTCACCGACGCGCACCGGCGGGTGTTCGTCATCGACCAGGACACCGGCGAGCCGATCGAGGCCCGGTAGTCCGCAGCCCCGCCGTCCGAAGCCGCGTCGCCGCCGGAGCCGCCGGAGCCGCCGGAGCCGCCGGAGCCGCCGGGCTCAGCCCAGCCCCGCCGCGTGCGAGACCAGCGCGAGCAGCACCGCGTTGCCCGCCGCGCCGACGGCGGTGGCCGACAGGAAGCGGGCCGGGGTGCCGTCCGGCAGCGGGTTGAGCACCATGGCGTGCAGGAACCCGGGCATCGTCCACACCACCGCCGTCCACTGCCCGACGACCCCGGCGCCCGTCCTCAGTTCACGGGCGGCGGCGAGGCCGATCACCAGGTAGCCGGCCAGGTAGCCGGCCGACGGCCAGAGGACGGCGGGGACGCCGAGGATGCTGTGCGGCATGGAGCCATCGTCCGCCGAACGGCCGCGGGGGCCCCGTACTTTGGGTGGGCCAGGGGGGGCGGCGGGGCGCCCCGGGGCGTGGGACACCACCGGGGGGCGCGCGGGCGGG
>NZ_JBEOSA010000054.1:0-63317 GCF_040302625.1 Kitasatospora sp. NPDC097643
GGTTCGGCTGGGTGGGCCACTGACCGCACGCTCGGCGACCACCCGTTCCCGGTCCTGCGAGGCAGCCACGGCGGGCGGCCCGACATCCAGTGGAACAGCCCCATCGCGACGCTGGTCGCCAGGTTGAAGCTGGACACCCCCGGCTGCATCGGCACCGCGACCAGCCGGTCGGCGCGCGCCTTCAGCTCCGCCGAGACGCCGTGCCGCTCGGTGCCGAAGGCCAGCAGCGCGTCGTCCGGGAACGGCAGCGTGCGGATGTCCGCGCCCTCCGGGTCCAGCACGTACAGCGGCCCGGCGGGCAGCTCAGGCAGGGCGAGCCGCTCGACCGCCGTGGCGAAGTGCAGGCCCGCGCTGCCCCGGACCACGGTCGGGTGCCAGGGGTCCAGGTCCCCGGTGGTGACCACCCCGGTGGCCCCGAACCCGGCCGCCAGCCGGATCACCGCCCCGACGTTGCCCAGGTTTCGCGGGTTCTCCAGCAGCACCACCGGCGCCCGGCGCGACGGCTCGGCCAGCACCGCCCGGTTGGCCGCGGCGGACGGCCGTACGGCCAGCGCGATCACCCCGGTCGGGTGCAGCCGGGGCGCCAGCGTCCGCAGCGCCGCCTCCGGCAGCTCCTCCGCGAGCCGCTCCAGCGCGGGGGCGACGTCCTCGGCCAGCTCCCCCGCGAGCGCCAGCAAGGCCCCCCGGTCGGCCGTCAGCACCCGCCGGACGTCCCCGCCGAAGCGCAGCGCGTGCTTCAACGCGTGGAACCCGTCCAGCAGCACCGTCCCCGGCTCCCGCTCCACCGCCCGCCAGCCCCGCACCACCTCGTCGTCCATCCCCCCACTCTCCCACCCGGCCCACGGCTACCGTGCCCTGCCCTCCGGCACCCCCTGGACGTCCTCCCGTCCCCGCAGCGCCCGCTCCAGGTCCCTCAGCGCCTGCCCCAGCAGCCGGGTGCCCGCCCGCACGACGTCCCGCTGCACCCCCGCCGGCGCCGCCGCCAGCCGTTCCTCCAGCCGCGCCTGCGCCTCCCGCACCTCGGCGAACTCCACCGGCCGCCCGGTCAGCAGCGCCGCCCCGGCGAGCGCCGTGGCCAGCCGGAGCTCCTCCGCGAACTCCGCCGTCCCCGGCACCGGATCGGCGTCGGCGGCCGGCAGGTGGGCCTCCAGCAGCACCGCGACCCGCCCGAGGTGTCCGACCGCCGCCCGGGCCCGGTCGATCTGGCGCCGGTTCACCCCGGGCAGCCCGGTCTCGTGCCGGCCGGGCTCGGCGTCGGCCCGCTGGATCGCCTGGAGCAGTTCGGAGCGCGCCTCCCGGGAGTCCAGCAGCGCCGAGCGCACGGTCCGGCCGCGCGGCGCGGCCGGGTTCTCGTAGCAGGCGATGACGGCCGCCGCGTACCGCCCGGCGGCGGCCAGCCATTCGGCGAGCCGTTCGCCGAGCCGCGCGGTCTGCCAGGTGGGGAAGAGCGCGTAGGCGAGCAGCGCGACGGATCCGCCGAGCAGCGTGAGCCCGACCCGTTCGACGGCGGTGGCCAGCGGGTCCCCGGCCTGGAGCCCGAGCAGGAAGACCACGTAGGACGAGATCCCGACCGTCATCAGCGCGTACCCGGTCCGCAGCGTCAGGTACGCCCCGCCGATGCAGAGCACGGCGAGCGCGGCCAGCACCCACTCGCCCGGGTGGGCGAGCTGCACCACCAGCGTGGAGACGCCCACGCCGACGACGGTGCCGGCCAGCCGGGCGACCCCGCGGCTGTAGGTCTGCGCGAAGTCCGGCCGCATCACCATGGCGGCGGTCATCGGCGCCCAGTACCCGTGGTGGAACCCGGCCAGCCGCGCCAGCAGGTAGGCGAGGACGACCACCCCGGTGAGCCGGACGGCGTGCTGGAACACCGCCGAACGCGGCCGGGCCTGACGCCGCACCGCCCGCAGCGCGACCGGCAGCATGCGGAACAGCGGCGGCTTGTGGAGGGCGCCACCGGCTCCGACCACGGGGGTGCTGATGGTGTCCTCGTCGCCGCGGTCGAGGGCGTCGGCGGCCTTGCGCAGCAGCCCGCCGAGCCGCCGGGCGGAGCGCCGGGCGGCCCCCCGCAGCTTCGGCGCGTCGTCCGGGGCGGCCAGCGTGAGCGCGTCCGCCGAGCGGGGCAGCCGGACGGGGTCGCCGGTGCGGATGGCCCGGGCGAGGGCGTCCATGGCCTCGGCGGCGGCGGCCAGCACCTCCCGGGCGCGGTCGCGTTCGGGTCCTTCCGCCGGGGCACCGACCTTGGGGTCGGCCAGTGCGGCCAGGGTGGGCCTGATGCGTTCGGCGATACCGCGCAGCCCGCGCAGTTCGGGCGGCCGGTGGCGGTCCTGCCAGGGGGTGAGGGCAGCGGCGTGCCGGGCGGTCATGAACGGCGCCGGGTCGACGTGCGCGGTCGGGTCCTGGCGCAAGCGGCGCGCGTAGTCGGCGAGTTCGGCGTAGGCGTCGGCGAGGGCGTCCCGCTGGGCGGTCCAACTGCCGATCGGCCGGAGGGTGATGACGGCGGCCTGGACGACGCCGCCGAGCGCGCAGATCAGTCCGTGGCCGAGCGCGGCGAGGGCGCTGACCGGCAGTTGGACGACGATCAGCATCACCGAGACGGTGTTGGCGGCGACCACCCCGGCGGTGGGGCCGATCGCCCAGGCGAGTCCGGCGGCGAAGGCCCAGACGGCGAGCAGCACCGGGAAGAGGCCGGCCACCCCGGCGGCGAGGTAGCCGAGGAAGGTGCTGGTGCCGAGCCCGAGGCCGGCCGCGACGGCGAGGCTGGCCCGGGGGCGGAAGCTGCGCTGGAAGGTGGCCGTTCCGGCGATGAAGGCGCCCATCGCGGCCGAGGTGGCGAGCGAGGGCCCGCCGAGGGCGAGGACCGGGAGCAGCACCAGGCCAACGGCCACCGCCCCGCGGGCGGCCCGCTTGGGGTCGGTCAGCGCCCGGTCGAGGGTGAGTCCGGTTCGCGCGGTGTCACGAAGAGCGGCGAACCAGGACATACCGAACACCCTAGGGCACGGCCCGCCCTAGCCGGCCGGCGACCTCCGCCACCGGATCCGCCCCACCCGCGCCCCCAGCCACAGCAGCGCGCCGGTCGGCAGGAACACCGCGTCCGCCGCGATCATCGCGAGCGAGAACACCGGCAGCCCGAGCAGCACCGCGATCCCCACGTGCTCGGCCATCATCACCGCCAGCAGCACGTTCTTGACCCGCCGGTTGAGCAGCGTGAACGGGAAGGCCACCTGCACGATCACGGTGCCGTACGAGATCAGGAAGACCGGCAGCAGCGCCGAACCGACCAGCGCGGAGAGCCCCGGCCAGGGCGCGAAGTAGTCCAGGTGCAGCGGGTAGTAGAGCGCGGTGCCGTCCTGCCAACGCGAGCCCTGCACCTTGTACCAGCCGGCCGTGGCGTAGATCAGCACCACCTCGGCGGCGATCACCAGCATCGCGCAGTTGTGCACCATGGTCGCGAGCGCGTCCAGCACCGCCCGCGGCTCGCCGTCCGGCCGCAGCCGGCCGATCAGCCACCAGAGCCCGGCCACCGCCCAGAGCCCCCAGAACAGCGGCGCCCAGCCGACGTACGGGAAGGTCCGGGAGGTCCAGCTGAGGCTGCCGCCGGAGAAGTCGCCCAGCTGGCAGACCGTCAAGGCGGCGCCGAGCAGCACCCAGAGCACCACCCCGCCGGGCCCTGCGCCGGGCCCGCGCGCGGCCCGTCGAGCATCCAGCGACCAGACCTCGGCGCAGCGGGTGAAGACCAGGTAGACCGCCATCAGGTGGACGACGTTGTCGCCGCCGTCGCCGAGGAAGACGTTCCGGTTCTGCAGCGACAGCACGGTGACCAGGAACAGCACGGTGCCGGCCCTGGTGCGCCAGCCGAGCACCACCGCGACGGCGGCCAGGATCCCCAGGTGGTAGACCAGTTCGAACCAGGGCCGCCCGTCGAACCAGGGCAGCACGGTGAACGCCCCGTTGTCGGCCAGCAGCCGTTCGGCGAGCTCCGGCGACCAGGGCGAGCGGTCGCCGTACAGCACCCGCCGGTTGGGCCACTCGCGCAGCAGGTAGGCGAGCCAGACCAGCCCGAAGCCGATCCGCACCACGGCGGCCTGGTACCGCCCGAGCGGGCGCCCGGTGAACACCGCCATCGCCCGGCCGGCCGCCTCCGCCAGGACCGACCCCAGGCGGACCGGCGCACGCCCGGGTGCCGGCGGCCGGCCGCCCTGGCGCGGGATGCCGTCCAGCAGCCCGGCCTCCGGCACCGACTCCACCGACTCCACCGACTCCGACGGCTGCACCGACACCGGCTCGGCCGCCACCGAATCCACCGTCACCGGATCCACCGCCACCGGCGGCGACACCTCGGTCACGAGAGCCCCCGGTAGTCCTCGTCGCCCACCGGCCACCAGGGCAGCTCCCGCACCTTGGGCGCGGGCGGCACGGCCTCGCCGCTCCAGGTCGGCGGCGGGACGGTGGCCGTGGTCACCCGGAACTCGATCTCCAGGATCCGCTCGCCGTCCACCTCCCGGCCGATCCGCTGCAACGCGATCCGCTTGAGGTACTGCTCGGCGAGCTTGCCCCGGGTGTTGGTCAGCGTCTCGTCCTGCGGGTTGTGCGAGCCGTCGTAGAAGTCCCAGGCCCGCCGCAGCAGGTTCTGGTCGACGTGGCTGGGCGCCGGGTTGCCCCGTATCGCCGCGAGGTCCTGCGCGGTGAGCCCGGTCCAATCGTGGGTGCGGGTGGCCCCGCCGTCGGCGACGGTGCGCACCCGGGCGTCCAGGCCGACGTTCTGCTGGAGCGGGTTGGGCGCGAACAGCTTCCAGTTCTGCTCGAACTCCGGGTACACCACGCCGTCGATCTCGGCCCGGTACTGCCGGGACACCGAGTTGGCGGGCGCGACGTGCAGAAACACCGCGCCGAGGAAGAGCCCGGTGCCGGCCAGCAGCAGCGCCGCGGCCAGGCCGAGCACGAGCTGGGCGGGCGCCGACCAGGCCCGGCCGTCGGCCGGACGGTCCGGTTCCTCCGTCATGCGCGCTCTCCCCCCTCACCGCTGGGCGCCGCCGGTCCCGTACCGGCTCGGTCGCGCGCCCATCCTGCCCTACCGGGCCGGGGGTGCCACAGGCCCGGACGGGCCCGGAGAGGCCTGGAGAGGGCCTAGAGGACGTAGGCGTCCTGGCCGGTGCTGCTCACCATCGGACGGCCGGCGCCCTCCCAGGCGTACATCCCGCCGTCCACGTTGACCGCGTCCCGGCCCTGCTGCACCAGGTACTGGACGACCTGCGCGGAGCGGCCGCCGACCCGGCAGAGCACGTACAGCTTCTCGTCCGGGAGGTCGCCGATCCGGGCGATCACCTCGCCGATCGGGATGTGCAGCGCGCCGTCCACGTGACCGGCGTCCCACTCGTCCTGCTCCCGCACGTCCAGCAGGGCGGCGTCGGCGGGCACGGCGGCGGCGGTGACGGAGGGGATCTGCGCGAACATCGTCTGGTTCTCCTGGGGGTGCGTGGGATCCATGCCATTGTCGCCCAACAGACGCTCCAGTTCGGCCTGCTGGGCGGCGGCCTTGGCGAGCAGTTCCTCGGCGAGCTGCTCCAGCAGCCCGTCCGGGTCCTGCGGGGCGAGCGCGAGCAGCTGGCCCATCGGGGTCCGTTCCAGCCGGACCTGCTCGGTGGCGGTCTCGGCGATCTTGCCGGTCAGCCACTCCAGCCGGCGGCGCAGCCACTCCAGCCTGTCGGGGGAGTCCACCGCGGGGGCCGCCTCGGGTGCGGTGGACCACTCGGCGGCCAGGCCCTCCAGCGCGGCGGCGTCGCCGAGTCCGTAGGCCTCGTTGACCCGGGCCAGGAAGGCCTCGCGGCGCCGCTGCTCGTCCGGGTCGGTGGTGAGGTCCGGGTGGGCGCGGCGGACCAGCTCGCGGTAGATCCGCTGGGCCTCCCGCCCGGGGCGCACCCGGGCCGGCGCGGCGGGCGGCGGGGCGGGCGCCTGCGCGTCCTCCCCGGACCGCTCCCGGACGGAGTCGAACAGCGCGTCCAGGTCCGGGAGCTCCTCGACCTGCCGACGGGCCTCGGCGGCCCGCCGGACGTCCTCGGGCCGCCCGGTCCGGACCGCGACCGCCTCGGCGACCAGCGCCTCCAGCTCGTCCAGCCGGGCGTAGAGCGGGCCGAGCAGCTGGTGGTGGATCAGCGCGAAGTTGTCGATCTCGACCCGCAGGGTCTGCACGTCGACGTCCATGCTGAGCCAGGCGAGTTCGGCGGCGGCGACCTGCTCCTCCAGCTGCTGCTGCTCCGGGTCCGTCCAGCGGACGGGGCTCTGCGCGGTCACTTCTCGCCTCTGTCTCGTCCGGCCGTCTGCGTTCGTACGAACCGCGCCGTGGGGCGGCCCGGCCTGCCACCCTACCCCCGCGCGTCCAGGGCCCGAGCGGGTGAACGAGGAGTGCGGACCGGCGCTCGGCGGGCGACACGCAACCGATCCTGACGAATCTCCCCGTTTCGGTATCGAGCCCGGCCCGGTCCGTGCTTCGCTGGTATCCGCACAGCGTGCCTTCCTCCGGAGAGACGGCCGCCTCCAGGCGTGGCGGCCAGGCGGGAGCAGACCGAATCCATGGTGGCCGAGTCCAACTCCACACCGCGTCCGGCGGGCGCCGGGGCCGTACCGGGTGACCACCCGGCGGGCGTGGCCGCCCTGGTCCGGCTCGCCCTCGTCCTGGTCGACCGGGGCGGGCGGATCGCGCAGTGGAGCAGGGCCGCCGAGGAACTGTTCGGACACCGCGCCGAGGTCGCGAACGACCGCCCGGCCAGCGGCCTGCTGCCCGCCGTCGAACCGCTCGGCGCCCCCGGGCACACCGCCGCGGTCCGCCGCCGCTGCGACGCGCTGGACACCCTGGCCGCGCTGACCGCCGACGGCCACCCGTGGGCCGGCCAGATGCCCGTCACCGACCGCGAGGACCACCTGCGCGACGTGCTCTGGTGGGCCTACCCGCTGCCCGGCCCGGCCGGCGGTCTGCTCGCCCTCGCCGCCGACGCCCGGCCGCTGCGCACCGCCGGCCCCCGGCTGGCGCTCGGCGAGCGGCAGCTGCCGTTCGCCGCCACCCCGCCCGCCCGGGGCGGCTTCCACCGGCTGGCCGCGGCCCTCACCCCGCCCGGCCGGCCCGTCCCCGAGCAGCTGGTCCGGCTGCTGCCGGGCGGCTCGGCCGACCGCCGGGCGCAGCTGCTGGACGTCCTGGACCAGGCCGGACTGCCCGCCCTGCGGCTGGACCCGGCCACCGTGCTGCCGGTGCTGCCCGCCGACCCGCAGGCGGGCGCCGCGCACGCGGCCGCCGGGATCGGCCGCCGCTACCCGACCGCCCAGCAGCGCGCCGCCCGGCTCGGCCCGCCGCAGCCCGAGCAGTCCCCGGCGGGGCGCCGCCCGGTCGGCCCGCTGCCGGCCCAGCGCGAGGCCGCCGAGCGGCCCGCCAGTCAGCCCGCGGGCGCCGTCGGCGGCGCCCCGGCGGGCACCCCGTCCGTCCCGTCCCCCGTCGGAGGAGGAGCCGCCATCGAGCAGGCCGCCGTCGAGCCGTCCACGGTCGAGCCGTCCGCCAACGGGCGCCCGGCCCCCCGCGCCGACCAGACCCCGAGCACCACCGTCCCCGCCCCCGCGAGCGCCGAGGGCCCGCCCCCGGCCGGGCGGCTCGGCCCGTTCCTCACCAACGGGCAGGCCGGCGAGCAGCTGGCACTGCTGAACGAGGTCGGCGGCAAGGTCGGCACCACCCTGGACCTCGGCTTCACCGCGCACGAGCTCTGCCAGGTCCTGGTCCCCCGGGTCGCCGACTTCGCCTGCGTCGACCTGGTGGACGGCCTGATCTCCGACTCGGAGCTGCCCGTCGCCCGCCCGGACGACGACACCATGCTGCGCCGGGTCGCCCTGGTCCACAACGAGTCCGGCGACGCCTGGGACCACGTGCTCGCCGAGGGCTCGCTGGTCAGCATGCCCCGCCGCACCCCGCCCGGGATGGCCCTCCAGCTGAACCAGCCGGTCCTGGTGCCGGTGGTCAGCGAGGACGTCGCGGTCGACTACGCGATCGCGCTCGGCGGCGCCCGGCTGGCCCCGGTGGTCTCCGGCCGCTCGATGCTGGTCGTGCCGCTGTCCGCCCGGGGCACCGTGCTGGGCATCCTCAAGCTGCTCCGGCTGCCGGACCGCGCCCCCTTCGACGAGAGCGACGCCGCCACCCTCAAGGAGCTGGCCGTCCGCGCCGCGCTCTCGTTGGACAACGCCCGGCTGCACCGCGCCGAGTCCAGGGTGGCCACCACCCTGCAACGCTCGATGATCCCGACCCGCCCACCGCAGATCCCCGGCGTGCAGATCGCCCACCGCTACCTGCCCGGCGACCCGAAGGCCGAGGTCGGCGGCGACTGGTTCGACGCGATCCAGCTGCCCGGCAGCCGGGTGGCCCTGGTGGTCGGCGACGTGATGGGCCACGGGCTGCACTCGGCCGCCGCGATGGGCCGCTTCCGGACGGCCATGCAGACCCTCGCCGCGCTCGACCTGCCGCCCGGCCAGCTGCTGCGCCACCTGGACAACCTGGCCCACAAACTCGGCGACGACCACCTCGCGACCTGCCTGTACGCGGTCTACGACCCGATCAACCGGACCTGCGAGCTGGCCAGCGCCGGCCACGTGCCCCCGGTGCTGGTCCACCCGGACGGCACCGGCGAGCTGCTGGAGATCCCGGCCGGCGCACCGATCGGCGTCGGCGGCGTGCCCTTCGTCGCGAAGACCATCGACGTCTCGGACGGCTCGATGCTGGTGCTCTGCACCGACGGCCTGGTCGAGGTCCGGGGCGGTGACATAGGAGCCGGCCTGGCCGCGCTCTGCGGCAACCTGATCGACCCGCAGCAGAGCCCCGAGCAGGCCTGCGACGTGGTCCTGGAACGGCTGCACTCGGACGACCGCAAGGACGACGTCGCCCTGCTGGTGGCCCGCTTCGACGGGGTCGCCCCGTCCGAGGTGGCCACCTGGGACCTCACCGTGGACCACCGCGAGGTCCGCCGGGCCCGTTCGCTGGTCCGCGAGCAGCTGGCCGGCTGGCACCTGGAGGGGCTCAGCGACACCACCGAACTGCTGGTGAGCGAGCTGGTCACGAACGCCGTCCGGGTGGCCCGGGACCGGGTCCGGCTCCAGCTGATCCGGGTGGACAAGCTGCTGGTCGAGGTCAGCGACGACAACCACAACCTGCCCTCGCTGGAGCCGGCCGAGCAGCTCGGCGAGACCGGCCGCGGCCTGACCCTGGTCACCAAGCTCGCCGAACGCTGGGGCACCGCCCGCAAGGCGGTGGGCAAGGTCGTCTGGTTCGAGCTCCCGCTGCCGCCGGCCTGACGCCCGGGTACGGACGCGGCCCGCCGCCCGGGTACGGGCAGGAGGACCGGCCCGCACCCGGCCGGCAGGCCTGGTGGAGACTCGCTCAGGGGATGACGGCGCCCGCCGGCTGGCGGCGCCGGGCCTCGACCGCGACCTCCCGGGAGGCGGCCGTGGCCACCGAGGTGGCGGCACCGACCCCGGCCAGCACCCGCGGCCAGAAGTCCCCGAAGACCTCGACCGAGACGGCGATCAGCAGCGCGGTGACCACCGCGACGACGTGCTCCAGACCGGCCAGGTTCGGCAGCACGACCGCCTCGCCGACCATCAGCGCCACCACCAGGGAGGCGGTGAACCAGGCCCGGCAGCGGAAGGCGATGCAGATCGCCAGCGCCACCACCGCGGCCGACGGCCCGGTGTCCCGCACGTAGGCGACCCACTTCGGGAAGCCGAACAGGTGGTCCGGCCCGATCGCCACGCCGACCCGGGCGAACAGCGTGCCCGCCAGGGTGCAGCTGTAGGCGACCACCAGGGTCATCCGCCGGCCGAGCACGATCTCGGCGATGCCGAAGACCACGAACACCTGGGCCAGCGCGCCCCAGACCGGCAGGTCCAGGGCCGGTACGTAGAGGGACAGCGGGGTCCGCAGCAGCGAGACCTCCAGCGGCAGGGCCGCCTTCACCACCCCGATGTGATTGACGAAACGCTCTCCGCCCGGCAGGTGCTGGACGATGCTGAACAGCAGGATCAGAGACGTCGCCGCGGTGGCCAGCGGAACGGCGGCGAACTTCTTGCGCACCACCGCGTTCCGGACCGTTCCGAACAACGTTCCCCACTCGGCGACAGCGGCCGTTCTGGCAGTCGCCAGCGGCCCCTTTCGCACGCCCCCCGCGTGGGTCCTTTGAATCACAACCGTTTCTCCCGAATCCCCGAACTTCTCAGCTACTCCAACATTAGAAGCCGCTTAACAAATCCACATCGGCATGGATGGGGATCGGGGTCATCCTCTGGGGGGAGAAGTCGGCCCCCCGCCCACCCCCATCCGGCCGTCCGACGTCTCGTCGTCCGGTCGTCATCCGGCCCCCTCCGCCCCCCGGCGGAGGGCTACCCCTTCCCGTCCCGCGCCGCCACCGGCACCCGGGGCGCCACCACGGCGGCCCCGGCGTGCCGGCGCCGGAACAGGGCGGGCAGGCTCGGCGCCACGATGAAGCCCTCGGCCCGCGCGTTCGCGATGCCGATCCGCGGCAGCTCGCTGCTCTTCTCGAAGAGCAGGTAGCGGGGCATCCAGATCGGCCGGTACTTGGCGTTCGCGCGGTACAGCGACTCGATCTGCCACCAGCGCGAGAAGAAGCCCAGGACGGAGCGCCACAGCCGCAGCACCGGGCCGGCGCCGAGCCGCGAACCCCGCTCGAAGACCGACCGGAACATCGCGAAGTTCAGCGACACCCGCTTCAGCCCGACCTCCTCGGCCCGCTGGAGCAGCTCGATCACCATGAACTCCATCAGGCCGTTCTCGGTGTCCCGGGCCCGGCGCATCAGGTCCAGCGAGAGCCCGTCCGGGCCCCACGGGACGAAGCTCAGCAGCGCCTTGAGCTCGCCCTCGCCGTCGTGGCACTCCAGCATCACGCAGCGGCCGTCGCCCGGGTCGCCGAGCCGGCCGAGCGCCATCGAGAAGCCACGCTCGGTCGCCCCGTCGCGCCACTGGTCGGCCTTGGCCACCAGCTCGGCCATCTCGCCCTCGGGGATGGACTCGTGCCGGCGGATCCGCACCGTGTAACCGGCCCGCTTGACCCGGTTGTAGGCCTGCCGGACCACCCGCATCGCGCGGCCGTCCAGCGAGAACTCGTCCAGCTCGACGATCGCCTCGTCGCCCAGCTCCAGCGCGTCCAGCCCGTGCCGGGCGTAGATCACCCCGGCCTCCTCGGAGGCGCCGGACACGGCCGGCGCCCAGGCGTGCTCGCGGGCCTCGGCCAGCCAGGCGTCGATCGCACCGGGCCAGGCCTCCGGGTCGCCGATCGGGTCGCCCGAGGCGAGCGAGACGCCGCCGATCACCCGGTAGGTGACCGCGGCCTTGCCGCTGGGGGAGAAGATCACCGCCTTGTCCCGGCGCAGCGCGAAGTAGCCGAGCGAGTCCCGGTCGCCCTGCTTGTCCAGCAGCTCGCGCAGCCGCGCCTCGTCCTCGGCGGTCAGCAGCTCCTTGCCCCGGGGGCTGCGGAAGGCCACGTAGAGCACGAGCAGGAACAGCACCGCGCCCATCGCGTTGATCACCGCGTTCACCCAGGTCGGCGCGGCGATCACCGACCGCAGGTGCTCGGACGGGGTGATGGTGATCATCCGGCCGACCGAGTACCGGTACAGGTCCCAGAAGTCCGCCCCGCTCAGCTCGTTGGTCGCCCAGACCAGCAGCGCGCCGAGGCCACCGCCGAAGATCAGCCCGCCGACGAAGGTGGCGGCCGCGGTCTTCGGGTTGGAGCTGTCGCCCTTGGAGGTGAACTCCTTCCGCCCGACCAGCAGCGCCAGCACGAACAGGCAGGTCAGCACGGTGGAGAAGTAGTTGAGCGGGTGACGGTTGAACCGCTCGTCGGGCAGTGCCATGGCCAGCAGGTACAGCACCGCGAAGAGGCCGGCCAACGCCATGTTGAAGATCCAGGCGGCCCGCTTGCGCCGCCGCATCGCGACGGCCAGGAAGACCGACAGCACCGCGCTGGCCAGGCCGGAGGTCATCAGGTACGGGGTGAAGTACTCACCCTCGTTGTGCTCGGTGACCTGGTCCCGGAAGGGCACCAGCAACACCGTCGCGACGTTCAGCAGCGCCAACAGCCGGAGGTACCAGACGCACGCCGAGGCGGCCCTCGGCCGCCAGCGGTCGAGCACGCCGACGCGCCGGGGCCCGGTGGACGTGGCGGACGGCTCCGACTTCACAGTGGACGACACAGCTCAATTCCAAACGATCAGATGGTGGGGCGCATCCGCAAACGGCCCGGCGCCGGGCGCCCGCACGGGCCCGACGGACTGACCGGCGGCCCTCGTCGCGGCCGCCCGCCGTGAGGAGGAGCAGGTCGACGAAAGGGCAGCCAACTCCATGGTTCCCCACCCGTCATGAGAATTGCGTGAACCGGGTAGCGGATTCCCACCCCCGCCGAACGGCGGGGGTCCTCACCCCCCGAGCGTTCGGCACCCCGCCCCGGCTACCCCTACCCTCGAATCGACCCACGCGGACCGCCCGAAACCCGGCCGCCAGAACCGAGGAGGCACCATCACCACCACCCGCGTGCTGATCGTGGACGACGAGATCCTGGTCCGCTCCGGCCTCGGCCTCATCGTCGGCTCCGCCCCCGACCTGGAGGTGGTCGGCGACTGCTCCGGCGGACAGGCCGAGGAGCACGTCCAGCGGCTGCACCCGCACGTGGTGCTGCTCGACATCCGGATGCCGGACCTCGACGGCATCTCCGTGCTGCGGCGGCTGCGCGCACTGCCGGACCCGCCCGCCGTGGCGATGCTCACCACCTTCGACAGCGACGAGTACATCGGCACCGCGCTGCGGGCCGGCGCCGCCGGCTTCCTGCTCAAGGACACTGCCCCCGAGCAGCTGGTGCACGCCGTCCGGGTGCTCGCGGCCGGCGGCAACATCCTCTCCCCGACCGTCACCCGCACCGTGATCGGCGGCTATGTGGACGGCGGCGGCCCGGACGCCGACGCCAGCGCGCTCGCCCGCACCCTCACCGGCCGGGAGCTCGACGTCCTGGCCCTGCTCGGCGAGGGCCTGTCCAACGCCGAGATCGCCGACCGGCTGTTCCTCGGCACCGGCACCGTCAAGGACCACATCAGCGCGATCCTCGGCAAGCTCGGCGCCGCCAACCGGGTCCAGGCGGCCGTGCTCGCCCACCGGGCCGGGCTGGTCCGGCCGAAGCCCGGCGACGGGGCATGACGGCCGCCGACCAGCTGCCGTCCAGACGGCTCCCGGCCTGGTGCACCGCGCCGTGGCTGATGCTGCTGCTGCCCGCGCTGTACTCGCTGCTGGACGCCGCCCTGGTGGCCCGGGACGCCGCCTGGTGGCAAGTGGCGCTCTCCACGCTGGCCGCCGTCGCGCTGCTCTGGCGCCGGCGCTTCCCGGTCACGGTGCTGCTGCTCACCATGCCCGGCAGCTACGTGAACGACATCTGGCTCGCCCCGATGACCGCCGTCTACACGGTGGCGTCGGAGCGCCCGAACCCCCGGGTCCTGGTGCCCTGCGCGACCCTGTTCACCCTGGTCGAGTTCTTCCACTGGCCGCTGCCCGACCAGATCTTCGAGCTGACCCGCGGCACCGCCCTCGACGCCATCCAGGCGATCATGCTGGCCGCCGGCCCGGCCGCCACCGGGCTGCTCGCCCGCACCCGGCGGGAGCTCGCGGCGCGCCTGGACGAGCTGACCCGCGGCCAGGAGCGGGAGAGCCGGCTGCTCGCCGAGCGGGTGCTGATCAGCGAGCGCGGCCGGCTGGCCCGGGAGATGCACGACGTGGTCTCGCACCAGGTCAGCCTGATCAGCATCCAGGCCGGCGCGCTCCAGGTCAGCACCGGCGACCCGGCCGCCGCGCACACCGCCCGCACCATCCGCGAGCTGTCCGTCCGCACCCTGGACGAACTGCGGCAGATGGTCGGGGTGCTGCGCAGCACCGGGGGCCCCCGCCCGGACGCCCCGCTCGCCCCGCAGCCCCGGCTGGCCGACCTGCCCCGGCTGATCGAGGAGAGCGGTCTGACCGCCGAGTCCGAGCTGAACCCCGGCGACCGCCCGTGGCCGGAGGCGGTCGAGCGGGCCGCCTACCGCACCGTCCAGGAGGCCCTGACCAACATCACCAAGTACGCCCCGGAGGCGGCCGTGCACGTGAAGGTCCGGGCCAAGGGGCGTCGGCTGCGGGTCGAGGTCCGCAACGACGCGCCGCCGGGGCGGCCGGCCGAGATCCTGCCCGGCGGCGGCCACGGCCTGGTCGGCCTGCGCGAGCGCGCCCAGCTCCTGGGCGGCAGCCTCATCGCCGGCCCGACCCAGGACGGCGGCTTCGAGGTCCGCGCCGAACTCCCCGCCACCCGGTCCTGACCGACCGCGTCCCGCCGGGGGCCGGCACCGGCGGGACCGGGAGGGGCCCGGGGGAGAACGAGAAAGCCCCGCAGATCTTTCGATCTGCGGGGCTTCGCTGTGCGCGAGGGGGGAGTTGAACCCCCACGCCCTTTCGGGCACTGGAACCTGAATCCAGCGCGTCTGCCTATTCCGCCACCCGCGCATGGGTGTTGTCCTCATTGCCGACCGATCATCCGAACCGCTCGATACCATGTGGTCTTCGCGCTTCTTCGACCGGCTTCCCTTTCGGGCGGCCCTTCCGACGTGGAAAACAGTAGCACGACCTGGGCGGTGGCTCCGAATCCCTTTCCCGTGGACACCGAACGCATCCGAACGGCTGGGCGACGAACAGGCGAGCGGGCCGGCGGAGGCCGCCGGGGCGGGCACACCTGGCGTGCCGTACCCGACATGCGTCACCCTGTGTGTCCGAGCCCACCCCCGGGCACGACGCGGTCCGGGAACCGTACGGAAGAGCCCGGCGTGGATACGATCAGTACGGAAGTACCGCAAGTAGGCGTGGCCGGTTCCCCCGGGGGAACCGGTCGGCAGGCAGGCGAACGAACCCTGGAAGGGGGTGCCCCATGGGAGTGCTGAAGAAGTTCGAGCAGCGACTTGAGGGTCTCGTCAACGGCACCTTCGCCAAGGTGTTCAAGTCCGAGGTCCAGCCCGTGGAGATCGCCGGAGCGCTGCAGCGCGAGTGCGACAACAACGCGAGCATCTGGAACCGCGACCGCACCGTCGTGCCGAACGACTTCATCGTCGAGCTGAGCCCGCACGACCACGAGCGGCTGAGCCCCTACTCCGGCCAGCTGGGCACCGAACTGGCCGGCATGGTCCGCGAGTACGCGGAGGCCCAGCGGTACACCTTCATGGGCCCGCTCCAGGTGAACCTGGAGAAGGCGGACGACCTGGACACCGGCCTGTACCGGGTGCGCAGCCGCACCCTGGCCGCCGAGGAGCCGCAGCAGGCCCAGCCGGGCTACGCCCAGCCGCAGCCCGGCTACGACCGCCAGCCGGCCGCCCCCGCCCCCGGCGCACCGTGGCAGCAGCCGGGCGGCGGCCAGTTCAGCGCGCCCCCGCCGCCGGCCGCGCCCCCGGCGATGCCCGCCGGTCCGCCCTCGCCCGCCGGCGGCAACGTCCGGGCCTTCCCCGGCGCCGGGCACGGCACCTCGGTCCGCCGCTGGATCGAGGTGAACGGCGCCCGCCACCAGATCTCCGGCGCGGCCTGCGTCCTCGGCCGCTCGACCGAGGCGGACGTGCGGATCGACGACCCGGGGGTGTCCCGCAAGCACGCCGAGATCCGCCCCGGCACCCCTTCGATGGTCCTCGACCTGGGGTCCACGAACGGCATCGTGGTGGACGGACAGCACACCCAGCGCGCTACGCTCCGCGACGGCTCCCGCATCGTCGTGGGCTCCACCACCATCGTCTACCGACAGGTCGAAGGGTAGTGTCCGAGTTGTTCGCGCGCCTCACTCACCGACGGGCGGGCCGGCCGTGTCAGAACTGACCCTCACGGTCATGCGGCTGGGCTTCCTGGCCGTGCTGTGGCTGTTCGTCATCGTCGCGATCCAGGTGATCCGCAGCGACCTGTTCGGCACCAAGGTGAACCCGCGCCCGTCCCGCCGCGGCGCGAACGCCGCCGCCGCGAGCAGCGCCGCCACCACCGTGGCCACCGGCCGCCCCGCGCAGGCCGCCCCGGCCCCCGCCGCGGCGGGCCAGACCCAGGGCGGCGGCCGCCGTCGCGGCGCCCCGACCCAGCTCGTCGTGGTGCAGGGCTCGCTGGCCGGCACGACCGTCGCGTTGCAGGGCCAGACCATCACGCTCGGCCGCGCGCACGACTCGACCATCGTGCTGGACGACGACTACGCGTCGTCCCGGCATGCCAGGATCTATCCGGATCAGACTGGGCAGTGGACGGTCGAGGATCTAGGCTCCACCAACGGCACCTATCTGGACCGGCAGCGCCTGACCGCGCCCACCCCGCTCCAGCCGGGCATGCCGATCCGTATCGGCAGGACCGTCATCGAACTGCGGAAGTAGTCAGCGCATGAGGGACAGCATCCCGTCCATGACCCAGAGGGGGGCACAGGTCGCATGACCCTGGTGCTGCGCTTCGCCGCCGGCTCCCACAAGGGACTGATCCGGGAGGGGAACGAGGACTCCGGCTACGCCGGGCCGCGGCTGCTGGCCGTGGCCGACGGCATGGGCGGCGCCGCGGCCGGCGAGGTCGCGTCCTCCGAGGTGCTCGGCTCGATCGTCCGCCTGGACGAGGACGTGCCGGGCGCCGACCTGCTGACCCTGCTGGGCGACGCCGTCCAGGGCGCCAACGACCGGCTCCGGCAGATGGTCGAGGAGGACCCGCAGCTGGAGGGCATGGGCTGCACGCTCACCGCCATGCTCTGGACCGGCCAGCGGATGGGCCTGGTGCACGTCGGCGACTCCCGCGCCTACCTGCTGCGCGACGGTGCCCTGGTGCAGATCACCCAGGACCACACCTGGGTGCAGCGCCTGGTCGACGAGGGCCGGATCACCCCGGAGGAGGCCGAGACCCACCCGCAGCGCTCGCTGCTGATGCGGGCGCTCGACGGCCGCGGCCAGGTCGAGCCCGACCTGTCGATCCGCGAGGTCCGGGCCGGTGACCGCTACCTGATCTGCTCCGACGGCCTCTCCGGCCCGGTGAGCCACCAGACCCTGCAGAACACCCTCGGCAGCTTCTACGCGCCCGAGCAGACCGTGCAGGAGCTCATCGAGCTCGCGCTGCGCGGCGGCGGTCCGGACAACATCACCTGCATCGTGGCGGACGTCATCGACGTCGGCGCCACGGACACCATGAGCAGCCAGTTCAACGACGTCCCGGTGGTGGTCGGCGCGGTCGCCGACACCCCGCCGTCCTCGGCCGCCGCCGACCGTTCGATCGCCGACACCCCGGCCGGCCGCGCGGCCGGCCTCGGGCGCGCCCCGCAGGGCGCCTTCGGCCCCGCCGAGGGCTACCAGGAGGGCTACGGCGCCGCCCAGGGCGACTTCGGCCCGGCCGAGGGCTACACCGAGGGGTACGGCTACCCCGCGGCCGAGCCCTCGGTGTACGGCACCGAGGAGTTCGACGAGGAGGAGGGCGGCAGCGGCGGACGGCCGCGCCGGCGCAAGCGCCGGGGCCTGACCGTCTCGATCGCCGTCCTGGTCACCCTCGGCCTGCTCGGCGGCGCCGGGTTCTTCGGCTACCAGTGGACCCAGGACCAGTACTACGTCGGCGAGGACGGCGACCACGTCGCGGTCTACCAGGGCCTCAACCAGAGCCTGGCCGGCCTGAGCCTGTCCTCGGTGCACACCACGTACAAGGACGTCGAGCTCAAGTACCTGCCGCAGGACCAGCGCGGCCACGTCAACAAGACGATCTCGGTCGGCAGCCTGAACGACGCCAACACGACCGTCCAGGAGCTGGACGGCTGGGTCAAGCTGTGCCGCAAGGTCGCCGACGCACGGGCCACCCAGGCGAACCCGACCGCGGCCGGCGCCGCGGCCGCTGCCCCGACCACCGCGCCCACCCAGGCCACCCACGCCGCGTTCACGGTGACCTCGCCCACCCCGGGCGAGAAGACCCGCGGCCCGGCGGCCGGGGCACCCGCCCCGACCACCACGCCCACGCCCTCGGCCACCCCGGCCCCGACGGCGCCGGGCACCACCGCGCCCACGCCGAACGCGACCACCCCGGCCGCGAGCACCCCCGGCGACCTGCCCGGTCTGACCGAGGAGGAGCGCAGCAAGGCCGACTCCTGCCCGAAGCAGTGACGTCCGTGATCCGACATAGGCCCGCCCGGCGCGGGCTTGCCGGCCGTCAGGGAGCGGTCACCACGTGAGCACCTACGACCTGAGCGGCTCCACCGGGCGGTCCGGCGAGCGCCGGACCGGGGCCGACCGCCCCGGCCCCCGGCGCCGGGGCAACACCACCATCTCGCCGCAGGGGGCGCCGAACCGGCGCAACACCGAGCTGGCGCTGCTGGCCTTCGCCGTCCTGCTGCCGGTCCTGGCGTACGCCAACGTGGGCCTCGCGATGGACGCGGCACTGCCCGGCGGGATGCTCGGCTACGGGCTCGGCATGGGCTCGCTGGCGCTGGTCGCGCACCTGCTGGTGCGCCGCTTCGCGCCGTACGCGGACCCGCTGATGCTGCCGATCGCCGCCCTGCTCAACGGGCTCGGCGTGGTGATGATCTGGCGGCTGGACAAGGCCGGGAAGCTGCTGCACAACAACTACCCCGCCGCGGCCAACCAGCTGATGTGGTCGGCCCTCGGGGTCGCCCTGTTCATCGCCGTGATGGTCTTCCTGAAGGACCACCGGGTCCTCCAGCGGTACACCTACATCTCGATGGTGGTGGCGCTGGTCCTGCTCGCCGCGCCGGCCTTCTTCCCGGCCCGGGCGGAGGACTTCGGCGCGAAGATCTGGATCCGGATGGGCAGCTTCTCCATCCAGCCCGGCGAGTTCGCCAAGATCATCCTGACCGTGTTCTTCGCCGGCTACCTGATGGTCAAGCGGGACGCCCTGGCCCTGGCCAGCCGCCGCTTCATGGGCCTCTACCTGCCGCGCGGCCGCGACCTCGGCCCGATCATCGTGATCTGGCTGCTCAGCCTGCTGATCCTGATCTTCGAGAACGACCTCGGCACGTCCTTCCTGTTCTTCGGCCTGTTCGTGGTGATGCTCTACGTCGCCACCGAACGGACCAGCTGGATCCTGTTCGGCCTGCTGATGTCGGTCGGCGGCGCGGTCGCGGTCGCGTCCACCGCCAGCCACGTCAAGGTCCGCATCGACGCCTGGCTCGACCCGATGGCCGCCTTCGGCCCGAACCCGCCGAAGGGTGCCACCGAGCAGATCGGCCAGTCGCTGATGGCACTCGGCTCCGGCGGGGTGACCGGCTCCGGCCTCGGCCAGGGCCGCTCCTGGCTGATCGACTTCGCCGCCAAGAGCGACTTCATCCTGGGCTCGTTCGGCGAGGAGCTCGGGCTGACCGGCCTGATGGCGATCTTCCTGCTGTACGGCCTGCTGGTCCAGCGCGGCCTGCGCACCGCCGTCGCCGCCCGCGACCCGTTCGGCAAGCTGTTCGCCGTCGGCCTGTCGTCGGCGATGGCGCTCCAGGTCTTCGTCGTCGCCGGCGGGGTCACCGGACTGATCCCGCTGACCGGTATGACCATGCCGTTCCTCGCCCAGGGCGGTTCGTCCGTGGTCGCCAACTGGGCACTGGTCGCGATCCTGCTGAAGATCAGCGACAGCGCCCGCCGACCCGGGGCCGAACCGGCCCCCACCACCGAGGGCCAGGGAGGACCCGCCCGATGAACAAGCCGATCCGCCGGGTCTCGATCTTCTGCCTCGTGCTGATCCTGGCCCTGATGGTGCGCACCAACTGGGTACAGGGCGTCCAGGCCGACTCCTGGGCCTCCAACAAGAACAACAAGCGCGCGCTCTACGACCGCTACGCCCACCCGCGCGGCAACATCATCGCCAGCGGCCAGCCGGTGACGAAGTCGGACTTCGTCGACGGCCTGCGCTTCAAGTACAAGCGCTCCTGGGTCGACGGCCCGATGTGGGCCCCGGTCACCGGGTACAACTCGTCCTTCCGGGCCGTCGGTCTGGAGGCGGTGGAGAACGACTTCCTCGCCGGCACCGACGACCGGCTGTTCTTCCGCAACACCCTGGACATGCTGACCGGCGAGCCGAAGAAGGGCGGCGACGTCGTCACAACGGTCAACGCCGCCGTCCAGAAGGCCGCCTACGACGCCATGGGGAACAAGAAGGGCGCCGTCGTCGCACTGGACCCGAAGACCGGCGCGATCCTCGCCCTGGTCTCCACGCCGTCCTTCGACCCGGGCACCATCACCGGCTTCGACGACTCCGCGACCAAGGCCTGGAACGACCTCAACGCCGATCCCAACCAGCCGCTGACCAACCGGGCGCTCAAGGGGACGTACCCGCCCGGCTCGACGTTCAAGCTGGTCACCGCGACCGCCGCGCTCGAGAACGGCCTGTACCAGAACATCGACGACGCGACCCAGACCCCGGACCCGTACATCCTGCCGGGCACCAAGACCGAGCTGAAGAACGAGAGCCCGAACGAGCGCTGCGAGAACGCCACGCTCAAGTCCGCGATGGACCAGTCCTGCAACACCGTCTACGCCAAGATCGGCGCGGACCTCGGCAAGGACAAGATGCGGGCGCAGGCCGAGAAGTTCGGCTTCAACAGCACCGTGGACGTCCCGGTCCGCTCCGAGAAGAGCATCTTCCCCGACAGCGCCAGCCTGGACGGCACCGCCCAGGACTCGATCGGCCAGCACGACACCAAGGCCACCCCGCTGCAGATGGCCATGGTCTCCGCCGCGATCGCCAACAACGGCAGCCTGATGCAGCCGTACCTGGTCGACCAGGAGCGCTCGGCCTCGCTGACCACCATCACCAAGCACACCGAGAAGCAGTACTCCCAGGCGATGAGCCCGGCCACCGCGCAGAAGATGCAGGACATGATGGTCTCGGTGGTCGAGAACGGCACCGGCAAGAACGCCCGGATCCCCGGCCTCCAGGTCGGCGGCAAGACCGGCACCGCACAGCACGGCGAGGACAACGCCGGTCTGCCGTTCGCCTGGTTCACCTCCTGGGCGAAGAACTCCGACGGCCAGTCGGTCGCGGTGGCCGTGGTCGTCGAGGACGGCTCCAACAACCGTGACGGCATCAGCGGCGGCCGGCTCGCAGCACCGATCGCCAAGGCGGTGATGCAGGCCGCGCTCGGCAAGTAGCGGACGAACGGCCGCGACCCGGGGCCGGGGTGAGTGGAATGTCACGATCGGCACCCCCGTCCGGATACCGGTCTGATATCGGCCGACGGCTGACTCCGGTCCGGCGTGGTACGACCGGTAGCGTATCCGCCAGCAGCGGGTGTGCCCGTTGCCGCCCGCGGGGCGACGTACGGTCCGGCCGGAGAACCGGTCGCGGCCCGCGCGTCGTCACTCAGAGCGTGCGGGGACACCTACGTCACAACCTCACCGGCGGGTGAGGGAGAGGGTCGGAACTATGGAAGAGCCTCGTCGCCTCGGCGGCAGGTACGAGCTCGGCGGCGTCCTCGGGCGCGGCGGCATGGCCGAGGTGTACCTCGGCCATGACACCCGGCTCGGCCGTTCCGTCGCAGTGAAGACGCTCCGCGCCGACATGGCCCGGGATCCGTCGTTCCAGGCCCGCTTCCGCCGCGAGGCACAGTCGGCGGCGTCCCTGAACCACCCCGCGATCGTCGCCGTGTACGACACCGGCGAGGACTACATCGACGGCATCTCCATCCCGTACATCGTGATGGAGTACGTCGAGGGGTCGACCCTGCGCGAGCTGCTGCACTCCGGCCGCCGGCTGCTGCCGGAGCGCGCGCTGGAGATGACCATCGGCATCCTCCAGGCGCTGGAGTACTCGCACCGGGCCGGCATCGTCCACCGCGACATCAAGCCGGCCAACGTGATGCTGACCCGGCAGGGCAACGTCAAGGTGATGGACTTCGGCATCGCCCGCGCCATGGGCGACGCCGGGATGACCATGACCCAGACCTCCGCCGTCATCGGCACCGCCCAGTACCTCTCCCCCGAGCAGGCCAAGGGCGAGCAGGTCGACGCCCGCTCCGACCTCTACTCCACCGGCTGCCTGCTCTACGAGCTGCTGACCGTCCGCCCGCCGTTCGTCGGCGACTCGCCGGTCGCGGTGGCCTACCAGCACGTCCGGGAGGAGGCGCAGCCGCCGTCCGTCTTCGACCCCGAGGTGCGCCCAGAGGTCGACGCGATCGTGCTGAAGGCGCTCGCCAAGGAGCGGGACTACCGCTACCAGAGCGCCGACGAGATGCGCGACGACATCGAGCGCTTCCTCGACGGCCTGCCGGTGGCCGCCGCCCAGCAGGCCGCCTACGGCATGGGCGCGGCCGGCTACGGCTACGACCAGAACGGCTACCCGCAGCAGCACGACCCGTACGGCCAGACCAACGTGCTGCCGCAGCAGCCCGGCGGCGGCCCGACCACCCTGCTGCCGCAGGCCGCCCAGCAGCCCGGCTACCCGGGCCAGGGCGGCTACCAGGACGACGGCTACGGCCAGACCTACGCCGGCGCCCCGGGCGGCGGCGGCCACGACGGCTACGACGACGGCTACGGCCAGGGCGGCCGCCGCCGCGAGGAGGAGCCGCCGAAGAAGAGCAACACCTCCTGGATCGTGCTGGCGGTGGCCGCCGTGCTGGTCCTGGTGGGCACCTTCTTCGTGGCCCAGGCGATGTTCAGCGGGGGCGGCGAGAAGGACAAGAAGGAGACCGCGAAGGTCGCCGCGCCGAACCTGGTGGGCAAGAGCCTGGCCGACGCCAAGACGGCCGCCGCGGCCGGCGGCGCCAAGTTCACGGTGACCGAGGGCGACAAGATCGCCTGCCCGGACAGCAACGTGAAGAAGGACCAGGTCTGCACCCAGAACCCGCAGGCCGGCAGCCAGGTCGCGGAGAACGCCGCGATCACGGTGCAGCTGTCCTCCGGTCCGGCCAAGGCGAACGTGCCCCCGGTGACCGGCAAGACCAAGGACCAGGCGACGCAGGCGCTGACCGCCGCCGGCTTCACCAACGTCACCACCGAGTACAAGGACGACGACTCCGCTCCGCAGGAGACGGTCATCGCCCAGGACCCGGCGGCCGGCGCACCCGGCGACCCGAGCGCCCCGGTCAAGCTGACCGTCTCTCAGGGCAAGGCCAAGCAGACCGTCCCGCCGGTGGTCGGCCAGCAGAAGGAGGCCGCGCAGTCCCAGCTGGAGACGGCCGGCTTCCAGGTCGACGCGTCGAAGAGCACGACGACCAACGACCCGACCAAGGTCAACACCGTCGCCTCGCAGACGCCCTCGGCCAACAGCAAGGCCCCGGCCAACTCGAAGGTCGTCCTGACCATCTACAAGGCGCCGGAGAAGGCCACCGTCCCGCCGCTGCAGAACCAGAAGCTGTCGGAGGCCACCGCGGCCCTGACCAAGGCCGGTCTGGGCTACACCGTGCTCGGCCCCCAGGACCCGAACGCGACGGTCCAGATGACCAACCCGCCGGCCGGCACCCAGCTGGACCCGAACACCCAGGTGCAGCTGTTCACCAAGGCGGCCGAGCCGACCAAAGGGGGCGACCCCTTCCCCCCCACACCCTCCGGCACCAACACCAAAGGGGGGAACGTCCCCTAAGCCCCTCTTCCCCTGGTTCTGAGGGCCGGGGCGTCCCGGAGCGAGACCGAGGGCCCGTCGCAGCGGCTGCGACGGGCCCTCGGGCGCTCTGCAAGCTTCCCGGGGTCTCAGGGGTGCCGCAGCTCCGGCGGCGGCGTCCGCTTGGCGTCCACGGCGTCCACCCGCACCAGGCTGCCCCAGACCGCCATCCGGTAGCGCGAGGTCAGCACCGGCGTGCAGGTGGTCAGCGTGATGTACCGGCCGGGGCCGCCGTAGCCGGAGCGCGCCGGCACCGGCGCGACGATGCCGGTGTCGTACTTGGACGTCTCCGGCAGGGTGTTGTCGACCTTGTAGACGTACCACTTGTCCCTGGTCTCGACGACGACCGCGTCGCCCTTGTGCACGGCGTCCAGGTCGTGGAACTTGGCGCCGTGGCCGTCCCGGTGGGCGGCCAGGGCGAAGTTGCCGGCCTCGTCCCAGGGCATCGCGGCGCGGTACGGCTGCTCGTACACCCCGGCCACGCCGTCGTCCAGCACGTCGGCGCCGGTGCCCATCCGGATCAGCACCTGGTAGTCCCGGCCCATCGCCGGGACGTGCAGGAAGCCCACCGCGTCCCCGGCGTTGTACGAGGCCGTGGGCGGGGCGCCGGGCGCGGGCGTCGCGCCGGGGGCCGCCGTCGAGGGGGCTGCGGTCGGGCCGGCCGCCCAGGAGTCGCGCAGCTGGTCGGAGGCCGCGGCCGCCGAACGGTCCGCCTGCACGTTGGTCCACCACAGCGAGTAGGCCACGAACAGGGCCAGCACCAGCCCCAGGGTGATCAGGACCTCGCCGAGGACGCCGAGGGCGGCCAGCGCCCGGCCCCGCCCGCGCCGGGCGGGCGGCGGACCGGGGGCGGGCTCCGGCTCGGGCCGCGGGAGGGCCTCCCCGGCCGGATCCGCCGACTGCGCCCTCTGCTCCGTCATCTCCGGTGCTCCCCCTCCGTGCCGGGCCTCCGGGCGGCTACCCGCCCGTGATCGCGGCCGGCTTGCCTTGGCTGCGCGGCCGTTCGTCGATCATCTTGCCAAAGACGATGAGACGGAACTTGGAGGTGAACTCCGGGGTGCAGGTGGTCAGCGTGATGTACCGTCCGGCGCCGCCGTACCCGGCGCCGTTGGGCACCGGCTTGATCACGCTCACGTTGTTGGGGGAGGTCTCCGGGATCCCGCCGGTGATCTCGTAGGTGTAGTAGGCGGTGGCCGTCTCCACCACGACCTTGTCGCCCTTGCCGAGCTCGTTGATGTACCGGAACGGCTCGCCGTGGGTGTTGCGGTGCGCGGCCAGCGCGAAGTTGCCCGCCTTGTCGGCCGGCATCCCGGTGCCGGTGTAGTGGCCGACCAGGCCCTTGTCGAGCACCGCCGACTTGGAGGTGCCCTCGGCGATCGGGAACTTCAGCCCCAGCTTGGGCAGGTAGATGATGGCGAAGCCCTTGCCCGGCGCGAACGCCTCCGGCTTGGCCGGGTCCGGGGCCGGCTGCCCGGGGGCGGCGGGCGGCGCCTGGGCCGCGGCGTCGAACTGCTGCTCCAGCTGGTTGCGGGCGCCGTCGGCGGCCGCGTCGGCCTGCACGTTGGTCCACCAGAGCTGGTACGAGACGAAGAGCAGCATCACCACGCCGAGCGTGATGCACAGCTCGCCGACGAACCGCGCGGCCACCACGGCCTTGGACTCCTTGGGCCGCACCCGCCCGGCGCCGGCCCGGCCGCTCGCCCGGCGCCGGCCGCCGCCGGAGCGGACCGAGGTCCGGCCCCGGGCGGCCCGTCGGCGCTCGGCGCGGCCGCCGGTGGGCGGGGCCGGTTCGGCGGCCGCTGCGCCGCCGACGGTGGGCAGCCGCAGCTGGAGGGTCTGGTCGGGCAGCCACGGGTACTCGGGCCCGGCCTCCGCGGGCTGCTCGGCCTGCTCGTACACCCCCCAGGCGTCCTCGGCCGCGCCCTGACCGGGCTGGCCGGGCTGGCCGGGCTGGCCGGGGTACGGCGGCTGGAGCTGTCCCGGGTCGATCCGCTGGGTCGGGTACTCGGCCGGGTACGTTCCATCGCCGTACTGCGCGCCGCCGTACTGCTGCCCGTCCCCGTACGGGCCCGCCTCCGGCTGGTAACGCCCCTCCGGACGCAGCGCGGTCACGCCGCTCAGCCCCGGCCGATCACCGGGGCGAGCCCGGCCGAACGGTCCACGGCCTGCGGATCGCCGCACTCCGCCAGCCAGTTCGCGAGCATCCGGTGACCGCCCTCGGTGAGCACCGACTCGGGGTGGAACTGCACGCCCTCGACCGGCAGCTCGCGGTGCCGCAGCCCCATGATCACGCCGCTCTCCGTCCGGGCGGTGACCGCCAGCTCGGCCGGCACGGTGGCCGGGTGGACGGCCAGCGAGTGGTAGCGGGTCGCGGTCAGCGGCGAGGGCAGGCCCGCGAACACTCCGCCGTCCTCGTGCTCGACCAGCGAGGTCTTGCCGTGCAGCAGCTCCGGCGCCCGGTCGACCACCGCGCCGTACGCGACCGCGATGGACTGCAGGCCCAGGCAGACGCCGAACACCGGCAGCCCGATCCGCGCGCAGTGGTGCACCATCTCGATGCAGACCCCGGCCTCCTCCGGCGCACCGGGACCGGGGGACAGCAGCACCCCGTCGAAGCCCTCGTCGCCCGCGCGGCGGACGGCGTGCTCGACCGTCACCTCGTCGTTGCGCACCACCTCGCAGGTGGCGCCGAGCTGGTACAGGTACTGGACCAGGTTGAAGACGAAGCTGTCGTAGTTGTCGACGACCAGGATGCGGGGCTGGGTGGTCATGCGCGTGCGGTCTCCGTGGGATACGCGGGCTGGGGGACTGGCGTGGTCCGGCGGGTCAGCCGGCCGCGGCTCCGTCGCCGCCGTCCACTGTGACGTCACCGAAGGGGAGCAACGGTTCCGCCCACGGGAAGACGTACGTGAACAGGAGGTAGACCACCCCCAGGACGAGGAGCAGCGAAATGACGGCCCGGACCAGGGTGTTCCCCGGAAGGTGACGCCAGATCCAGGCGTACATGGTGCTCCCTCGACGTAGCGGACTGGGGTCAAGAGTAGACCCGGGATCAACAGCCGGAAGGCCGCTCCGTTACGGCTGTCCACCCGCCGAGCGCAGGTCGGTGGTACCGGAGTAGCCCGGAAGGGTCAGTTCGCCGCTCTCCTGGAGCTTCCAGCCGAGGCCGTACGCCTGGACGTACTTCAGGTAGGTGTGGATCGTCGGGTCGTCCAGCACCGCCGCCTTCAGGGAGTCCGTGCGGCCCACCGCCCTGACCACGTACGGCGGGGAGTAGACCCGGCCCTGGAGCAGCAGGGTGTTGCCGACGCAGCGGACGGCGCTGGTGGAGATCAGCCGCTGGTCCATCACCTGGACGCCCTCGGCGCCGCCCCGCCACAGCGCGTTGACCACGGCCTGGATGTCCTGCTGGTGGATGACCAGGTCGTTGACGCCGGGCTCGGGGACGTTGGGGATGCGCGCGGTGGCGTTCGGCGGGGCGTCGTTGAGGGTGACGGTCACGCCGCCGCCCTGGAGGGGCTCCAGGGCGGTGCCCAGCCGCAGGCCGTCCAGTCGGGCGGTGTCGGCGGGGTCGCGGCTCTGCTGCTGGGTGAGTTCCTGGGCCCGGTCCTGGAGGTCGGCCAGCTGGGACTGCGCCTGCTGGTTCTGCGAACTGCGCTGGCGTATCACGTCGCTCAGGCTCAGCAGCGAGTTGTCGGTCCGCAGGTCGGTGCCGCGGGCGGTCTGTGCGCTGATGTAGAAGAGCAGACCGGCCAGGGCGAAAACCGCGCAGGTCAGGGCACGCCCGACAATTCGGATGCCGGAGCGGCGGGTAGCGGTCGGCCGAGGGGGAATCGACAAATTAGGCACCGTACCCTTATCTCCTTAAGACCCGCCGAGCCACTACGCTAACGGACGCCGGTGGCACGTGCGGGCGAGGTCCCCATAGCGTTCCGCACAGCCCACCACCGGCCCGACCCACCCCCGCTGCACCCCTGCGCGGTCTCACAGCGCATCGACAGGAGAGCTCCTCGTGCCGAAGTCTCGACTCCGCAAGAAGTCCGACTACACCCCGCCGACCACGGCCGCGGTGAAGATCAGTTCGGGCCGCGGGTGGGTCGCCCCGCTGATGCTGGCGCTGTTCCTGATCGGCCTGGTGTGGATCGTCACCTACTACGTGACCAGCGGCAGCTACCCGGTCGAGAGCTGGCGGAACTGGAACATCCTGGTCGGCTTCGGCTTCATCGCCGCCGGCTTCGGCGTCTCCACCCAGTGGAAGTGACGGGCCGCTCCTCCTGAGCCGCCGACACCGCCGTCCCGGAGCTTCCGACCCGGGGCGGCGCTCTCGCGTGCCCGGAAACGGACGGAAAACCGTCCGGCCGTCCACACCATCAGACAGTCATGCTTATCCACATGGTTATCCACACTGGGGAAAAGTCCCCACAGCCTGTGGATAACTTTCCCGGCGCGGACTTTCCACAGCTGTGCACAATGCTCCGGAAACGACCGACCCGTACAGCAGGACGCGCGTAGAACAGTCGTCCGCACCCGGGCCGTCGCACAGCCTGTGCACAACCCCGCACCCGTTGTGGACAACCCTGCGGAGCGTCACGCGCCGTAGCGGGCCATCCCGATCAGCACCATCCCCAGCACCACCAGCGCCGCGCCCGCCACCGCCAGCACCTGGACGAGGCCCCGGCGCTCCCGCGGGGCGTACATCAGACCGACCGCGACCAGAGCGCCGACCACCAGGCCGCCCAGGTGCGCCCGCCAGTCGATGTGCAGGCCGCTCCTCGTCTGCGAGAAGGTGACGATCAGGTTGAAGATCAGCACCGCCAGCACCGGGCCGAGCGGGCCCTTGTCCCGGACCTGCATCACCACCGTGGCGCCGATCAGGCCGAAGATCGCACCGGAGGCCCCGACCGAGATGAGCTTGTCGCCCGCCACCAGGAAGGCGAAGGCGCTGCCGGCCAGACCGGAGAGCAGGTAGAGCGCGAGGTAGCGCAGCCGGCCGAGGGCCGCCTCCAGCCCGGGGCCGAACCAGGCCAGGGCCAGCATGTTCATCCCGATGTGCCACCACTGGAGGTGCAGGAACGTGCCGGTCAGCAGCCGGTACCACTGGTCCGCGCCGTCCGCGACGCCGTCCGGGCCGCCGACGACCGACCGCCCGACGCTGTACAGCGCCCAGACCTGGCCGAGCCGCGGCGCGAGCACGTAGGCGGCCAGCACGAAGACCAGCACGTTGATCCCGATCAGGATCTTGGTGACCAGCGCGTCGTCCGAGACCGGTGCCCCGCCGTACCGGGTGGTGGCCCGCCGCGCCCGGGCGTTCCCGCCGCTGACGCACTCGGGGCACTGGAAGCCCACCGAGGCGGCGACCATGCACCGCGGACAGATCGGCCGCTCGCAGCGGGTGCAGGAGACACCGGTGGCCGTCTCCGGGTGCCGGTAGCACCCGGGCAGTCCGTCGCCGGGCCCGGACCCCCGGGCCCCGTCGGTCGGCGTCCTCGGCTCGTCGGGGACCATCAGCGGCTTCCCTTCCCATGCGCGCCCACCGGAGCCGCCAGCCTACTGCGGCCCGCCCCGCGCGTACGGCCCACTCCGGAATGCCATCGGACAAATCAGGATGCATGATCAGCATTCAGGTGGATATGTGCATATAGGACGCCACCCAGGAGGAGAGACCCGTGACCCGTTTGGACTCAGCTCGTGAGACGGCCAGCAAGACCCGGGACACCGCCGCGCACCTCGCCGACGGTGCCAAGGCGCGTCTGGGCCCCGCCCTGGACGCCCTCGGGCCGAAGGCCGCTCAGGCCGCCCAGGGCCTCCGGGTCCAGTACGAGAGGCATGTCGCCCCGCAGTTCGGTCACGCCTTCGCCAGCCTGCCGCCCGAGGCCCAGCAGAACGTCCTGAAGGCCTTCCACCGGGCCCAGGAGGCCGCCCTGGCGGCCCGCCTGTCCGCCGCCCGCGCCGCCGGCCAGGCCCGCACCACGGTCGGCCCCAGGGTCGTCCAGGTCGTCGAGGAGACCCGGGCCGTCGTGGTCCCGGTCGCCCAGGAGGCCCAGACCCGGGGCGCCGCCGCGCTGACCGCCCTCCAGGGGCACGTCACCTCCGCCGAGATCAGCGAGCTCGCCGCCCGGAACGTCCGCAAGGAACAGCACAACGGCTGGGCCACCGGCCTCGCCGTGGCCGGCGCGGTGGCGATCGGCAGCGGCGTCCTGGCCTGGCAGTGGTGGCGCCGACACAGCAACCCGGAGTGGCTGGTCGAACCCCCGTCCGACCGGGCCCAGCCCCCCGGTGCCCACGCCGCCGGCTCCGCGGCCCCGGTCAACGGCTCCGCCCCCACGGGCACTCCCACGAACAACCCCGAGGACAACCCGCCGGACCCCTCGGCCGACCCCTCGGCGAACCCCACGAGCGGCTCGGGCGACTCCCCGTCCGGATCCGCCGGGCCCGGCGCCGGGACGGCCACCCCCAAGCCCGGTCCCCCGCCCGGCAAGCCCGCCGAGGACGACCGCCCCAAGCCGCACGACCCGCGCAAGCCGCACTGACCCGGCTCCGGCGCCCCGCGCCGGGCCCCGGAAACGACGATCGGCCGCTGACCCGGATTCAGGTCAGCGGCCGATCGGCTGCCAAAAGCTGTGGAGCATAGGAGACTCGAACTCCTGACATCTGCCTTGCAAAGGCAGCGCTCTACCAACTGAGCTAATGCCCCTCGACGGCACCGCGGGTGCCGACGGGCACTAGCGTACCGGGTTCCGGCGCGTTTCCCAGCGCCTCCCCCGGGCCGACCGAACCCGCCGAGGCGGGACCGGGCGGTGCCTGGGCCCGGCCGGCCCGGTCTGGTGACCGGCCCGGCGGACCCGGGAGGCGCGGTCAGCGCCTCCGAAGATCGTCGATCGTCAGATCGCCCGGAGCTCAGCGACCGGCCGGGACCGGGTCGGTGGCCTCGGTCCACAGGTCCTGCTCGGCGCGGTCCGCCTGGACCTGACGGTAGACAAAGAAGCCGCCGAGGGCGACCAGGGCGACCAGGAGAAGCTTCTTCACCGCGGGACCTCGTCCTTCTTGCGTTGGTGGACTCAAGAGCCGGTGCTCCGGCCGGACTGACCGGGCCGACGAGTCCAGATTGTTTCGATCACGCATGGGCGGCCGGGTGCCAGACTGCCCACGCGGCCGATGATACACACCGGTGTCCCAATCGTGACCAGCCACCGCTGCCGCCAACCCGGCGGTCGGACCGGAGGATTGACGCCGTACCTCCTGTCGTACGGTCGGCCCGCGCGGCCCGCCCGCGAAAACGTCGAAGGGCCCGGAGTGGATCACTCCGGGCCCTTCGGGGAGGTGGGCCTAACAGGACTTGAACCTGTGGCCTCTTCCTTATCAGGGAAGCGCTCTAACCGTCTGAGCTATAGGCCCTCTCTGGACAGAGAGCGTACCGGAAGCCGGCCGATCCGCGAAAACGTCGAAGGGCCCGGAGTGGATCACTCCGGGCCCTTCGCGGTGGTGGGCCTAACAGGACTTGAACCTGTGGCCTCTTCCTTATCAGGGAAGCGCTCTAACCGTCTGAGCTATAGGCCCTTGCCGCACTGAAAGATTAGCGGACCGGCGGCCGATCTCCCAAATCCGTATCGGCGCGGCTCGCGGCCGGCACCCCCGCGACCTGCTTCGGCGCCCGCGCGGCCGGGCGCAGCAGCCACTCCTCGCGGGTGGCCGGCAGGCCCGAGGAGCCCTCCGCGGTGCCGCGGACGGCGAGGACCTGGTTGACCCCGATCCGGTTCTGCTCGAAGGCGAGCGCGCTGGCGGCCATGTACAGCCGCCAGACCCTGGCCCGGCCCCGGCCGACCAGCCCGACCGCCTCGGACCAGTGCGCCTCCAGGTTGGCCACCCACTCGCGCAGGGTCAGGCCGTAGTGCTCGCGCAGCGCCTCGACGTCCCGGACCTCGAAGCCGGCCTCCTCCAGCCGGGCCACGGTGGAACCGACCGGGGAGAGCTCGCCGTCCGGGAACACGTAGCGGTCGATGAAGGGGCTGGTGCGGTGCGGTTCACCCGGGTGGTCGGGGCGGCGGGCGATCTGGTGGTTGAGCAGCCGGCCGCCGGGCACCAGCAGCCGGTACAGCCCCTCGGCGTAGACCCGGTACTGCTCGGAGCCGACGTGCTCGGCCATCCCGATGCTGGAGATCGCGTCGAACGGGCCGTCGTCGATCTCCCGGTAGTCCTGGAGCCGGATCTCCACCCGGTCGGCCAGACCGGCCTCCTCCACCCGCCGGCGGGCCAGCGCGACCTGCTCCCGCGAGATGGAGACGCCGACCGCCGTGACGCCGTAGTGCCGGGCCGCGTGCAGCAGCAGCGAGCCCCAGCCGCAGCCGACGTCCAGCAGGCGCAGGCCGGGCCGCAGGCCGAGCTTGCGGCAGATCAGGTCGAGCTTGGCCTCCTGGGCCGCCTCCAGGCTCTTCGACTCGGGCGTCCAGTAGGCGCACGAGTAGACCATGGACGGGCCCAGCACGAGCCCGTAGAAGTCGTTCCCGACGTCGTAGTGGTGGCTGATGGCCGCGCGGTCCCGGTTGCGGCTGTGCAGCCGCCCCTGGGCCCTCCTGACCTCCTCCGGGGGCGGCGTGGGCTCGGGGCCCAGCGCCCCGGCCCGCAGCAGCGCCGCGAGGGCCCGGCGGCCCCCGGCCCCGAGCGCCTCGCGCGGGCCCAGCCGTAGCCGGCGGACCTCCGGCAGCTCGGCGAACCGGCCGACCGCCGACAGCACCTCGTACAGGTCGGAGTCGTGGGCGATGTCCAGGTCACCGGAGACGTAGGCCCGGGCCAGGCCCAGCTCGCCCGGCTGCCAGAGCAGCCGGCGCAGCGCCCGGCGGTTGCGCAGCACGACGGCGGGCGCCCCGGGCGGCCCGGCGACGCTGCCGTCCCAGGCCTGCACCCGCAGCGGTGCCGGGAGCCCCAACAGCTCTTCCAGGGCCTCGACCAGTTGACCTGCGAGCTTCGCCACCGCGCGCCTCCGTCCAGCCGTCCTGCGGAACCTCACCTCACCCGGCCGGGCCGCTGCCAGGCGGCACGCCGCGGGGGGAGCCGGCTGTCACCCGAATGCCGACGGGCCCCGCAGGCTGGAACAGCCTGCGGGGCCCGTGCATTCCGCCTGGCGACGGAAGGGTGACCGAGGGTCAGGATCCGGCCGGGATCAGTCCTCTTCGGCCAGGGTCAGCTCGACGCCGCCGGTGAAGCCGGCCGCGGCGTTGTAGATGAACGCGGAGAGCGTGGACAGCGCGGTCAGCAGGACCACGTCGACCACGGCGATCAGCGCGGTGAAGGTCATCACCTTGCCGAAGCCCACGTAGTCCATGAGGTTGATGCCACCGTTGCTGTCCGAGCCGGTGACGTCCTTGAGGGTCTTGGTCAGCGAGTCGAAGACGCCGAGCGAGTCCAGCGTCATCCACAGCACCGCCGCGGCCACGATGATGATGATCCCGACCGCCAGCGACAGCAGGAAGCTGACCTTCATCACGGACCACGGGTCGACCTTGGTCACCCGCAGCCGGGCCTTGCGGGTCCGGCCGAGACCCGGGCCGGCGGCCGCGGGCGCGGCGGCCGGGCGGCGCGCCGCCCCGGGGACGGGCGTGCCGCCGGGCGGGGTGGCGCCCCCGGTCCGGGTGCCCCGGGCCGGGGTCGGCTGCCCCTTGGCGTACGTGGTCGGCTGCGAGAAGCCGCCCGCGCCCGGCGCCGGGGTGCCCGGCGGCGGGGGCGTGGCCTGGCCGCCGTACGTCCCGCCGCTCTGGCCCGCCGCGCCGACCGGTGGCATCAGCGAGGTGGACGCGGCCGAGTGCTCGGCCGGCGGCTGCGGCACGCCGTACGCACCCCCGCCCTGCGCGCCCGGACGGCCGCCGGAGGGTCCTCCCGCAGCACCCGTGGCTCCACTCACCTGGTCCTCCCGCACTTCCCACCAGGGCGGCGGCACCGCCCTGCTTCGTCACTCGTCATCCAGCGCCCGGCGGGATTGCCCGGAACTGGTCGGCGGCCGGTGCCGTCGCGTCCTCTCTCTGGACGCCACGGCACCGGCCCGGGGTTCGGTTCAGGCCTCGGCGTCGTCGCCGACCGCCGGCCCCGTCCCCTCGGCCGTCTCGGTGGACGCGGTGTCCGTGACCTCGTCCTCCGCCGTCTCCTCGTCCTCGGCCTCCGCGTTGCGGGCCATGCCCACGACCGCATCGCGCTTTCCGAGGTTGATCAGTTGGACGCCCATGGTGTCACGTCCGGTTTCACGAACCTCGGAAACCCTCGTACGGATCACCCCGCCCGACAGGGTGATCGCCATGATCTCGTCGGTGTCGTCGACCACCAGCGCACCGACCAGCGAGCCCCGGCCCTCGACGATCTTCGCCGCCTTGGTGCCGTAGCCGCCGCGTCCCTGGACACGGTACTCGTCCACCGCGGTGCGCTTGGCGTACCCGCCGTCGGTCGCGGTGAAGACGTACGTCCCGGGCCGGACGACGTTCATCGACAGCAGCTCGTCGTCCTCGCGGAAGGCCATGCCCTTGACGCCGGAGGTGGCGCGGCCGGTGGACCGGAGGGCGTCGTCGGTCGCGGTGAAGCGGATCGACTGGGCCTTCCTGGAGACCAGCAGCAGGTCGTCCTCGGGGGAGACCAGCTCGGCGCCGATCAGCTCGTCGTCCCGGCCCTCCTCGTCCTGGCGCAGGTTGATCGCGATCAGGCCGCCGGAGCGCGGGGAGTCGTAGTCCTTCAGCGGGGACTTCTTCACCAGGCCGGCCCGGGTGGCGAGGACCAGGTACGGCTTGTCCTCGTAGGTGCGGACGGCCATCACCTGGGCGATGTGCTCCTCCGGCTGGAAGGCCAGCAGGTTGGCCACGTGCTGGCCGCGGGCGTCGCGCCCGGCGTCCGGCAGCTCGTAGCCCTTGGCGCGGTAGACCCGGCCCTTGTTGGTGAAGAACAGGATCCAGTTGTGGGTCGTCGTCACGAAGAAGTGGTCGACGATGTCGTCCTGCTTCAGCTGGGCGCCGCGCACGCCCTTGCCGCCGCGCTTCTGCGAGCGGTAGAGGTCGGAGCGGGTCCGCTTGACGTAGCCGCCACGGGTGATGGTGACGACGATGTCCTCCTCGGCGATGAGGTCCTCGATGGAGAGGTCGCCGTCGGAGGGGATGAGGGTGGAGCGCCGCTCGTCGCCGTACTTCTCGACGATCGCGGTGAGCTCCTCGGAGATGATCTCCCGCTGGCGGGTCGGCGAGGCCAGGATCGCGTTGTACTCGTCGATCCGGCGCTGAAGCTCGTCGTGCTCGTCCGTGATCCGCTGGCGCTCCAGGGCGGCCAGGCGGCGCAGCTGCATCTCCAGGATGGCGTTGGCCTGGAGCTCGTCGATCTCCAGCAGGGCCATCAGGCCGCTGCGGGCGGCGTCGGCGCTCGCCGAGGCCCGGATCAGTGCGATGACCTCGTCGATCACGTCCAGGGCCTTGAGCAGCGCGCGCAGGATGTGGGCGCGCTCCTCGGCCTTGCGCAGCCGGAAGGTGGTGCGCCGGACGATGACCTCGACCTGGTGGTTCACCCAGTGCCGGATGAAGGCGTCCAGCGACAGGGTGCGCGGCACGCCGTCGACCAGGGCCAGCATGTTGGCGCCGAAGTTGGTCTGCAGCTCGGTGTGCTTGTACAGGTTGTTGAGCACGACCTTGGCGACCGCGTCGCGCTTGAGCACGACCACCAGGCGGGTGCCGGTGCGGGACGAGGACTCGTCGCGGACGTCCGCGATGCCGGCGATCTTGCCGTCCTTGACCAGGTCGGCGATCTTCAGCGCGAGGTTGTCCGGGTTGACCTGGTACGGCAGCTCGGTGATCACCAGGCACTGGCGGCCCTGGATCTCCTCGACCTCGACCACGGCGCGCATGGTGACCGAGCCGCGGCCGGTGCGGTAGTAGTCGTCGATCCCGCGGCGGCCGACGATCAGCGCGCCGGTGGGGAAGTCGGGGCCCTTGATCCGCTCGATCAGAGCCTCCAGCAGCTCCTCGTTGGAGGCCTCCGGGTGCTCCAGCGCCCAGAGCGCGCCGGAAGCGACCTCGCGCAGGTTGTGCGGCGGGATGTTGGTGGCCATGCCGACCGCGATGCCGGTGGCACCGTTGACCAGCAGGTTGGGGATGCGCGCGGGCAGGACGGTCGGCTCCTGCGAGCGGCCGTCGTAGTTGGGCGCGAAGTCGACGGTCTCCTCGTCGATGTCGCGCATCATCTCCATGGCCAGCGGCATCATCTTGCACTCGGTGTAGCGCATGGCCGCCGCCGGGTCGTTGCCCGGGGAGCCGAAGTTGCCGTTGCCGTCCACCAGCGGCATCCGCAGCGACCACGGCTGGGCCAGGCGGACCACGGTGTCGTAGATCGAGGTGTCACCGTGCGGGTGGTAGTTGCCCATCACGTCGCCGACGACGCGGGCGCACTTGTAGTAGCCCTTCTCGGGGCGGTACCCGCCGTCGTACATCGCGTAGAGCACGCGGCGGTGCACCGGCTTGAGGCCGTCGCGGACCTCGGGCAGCGCACGGCTGACGATCACGCTCATCGCGTAGTCGAGGTACGAGCGCTGCATCTCGGTCTCGAGCTCGACCGGCTCGATGCGCATGGTCGCCTGGGCGGTGGCCTCGGCGGCCTCGGGGGTCTCGGGCTGTTCGCCGTCGGGACGGTTGTCGTCGACCACTGGTGGTCAGTTTCCTTTCACGCGGACTGGTACGTGCTTCGCTGCCGGTCGGGCGGCGTCACACGTCCAGGAAGCGGACGTCCTTGGCGTTGCGCTGGATGAAGGAGCGACGGGCCTCGACGTCCTCGCCCATCAGCACGGAGAACAGCTCGTCGGCGCGGGCGGCGTCCTCCAGGGTGACCTGGAGCAGCAGCCGGTGCTCGGCGTCCATGGTGGTGACCCGGAGCTCCTCGGCGTTCATCTCGCCGAGACCCTTGAAGCGCTGGATCGCGTCGTCCTTGGGGAGTCGGCGCCCGGCCTCGACCCCGGCGGCGATCAGCGCGTCGCGCTCGCGGTCGGAGTAGGCGTACTCGAAGTCGTCCTTGCCCCACTTGATCTTGTACAGCGGCGGCATGGCCAGGTAGACGTACCCGGCCTCGACCAGCGGCCGCATGAAGCGGAACAGCAGGGTCAGCAGCAGGGTGCGGATGTGCTGACCGTCGACGTCGGCGTCGGCCATCAGGACGATCTTGTGGTACCGGAGCTTGGCCTCGTCGTAGTCCTCCTGGATGCCGCAGCCGAAGGCCGAGATCAGCGCCTGGACCTCGGTGTTCTGCAGCACCTTGTCGATCCGGGCCTTCTCGACGTTCAGGATCTTGCCGCGGATCGGGAGGATCGCCTGGGTGCGCGGGTCACGGCCCTGCTTGGCCGAGCCGCCGGCGGAGTCACCCTCGACGATGAAGATCTCGCACTCGGACGGGTCCTTGGACTGGCAGTCCGAGAGCTTGCCCGGCAGCGAGGCGGACTCCAGCAGGCCCTTGCGACGGGTCAGGTCGCGGGCCTTGCGGGCGGCGACGCGCGCGGTGGCGGCCTGGATGGACTTGCGGATGATGTCCGCGGCCTCGTTGGGGTTGCGGTCCAGCCAGTCGTTCAGGTGCTCGTGGACGACCTTCTGGACGAAGGTCTTCGCCTCGGTGTTGCCGAGCTTGTCCTTGGTCTGGCCCTCGAACTGCGGCTCGCCGAGCTTGACCGAGATGATCGCGGTCAGACCCTCGCGGATGTCCTCGCCGGAGAGGTTGTCGTCCTTCTCGCGGAGCAGCTTCTTGTCCCGCGCGTAACGGTTGACCAGGCCGGTCAGCGCGGCGCGGAAGCCCTCCTCGTGGGTACCGCCGCCGTGCGTGTGGATGGTGTTCGCGAAGCTGTACACGCCCTCGGTGTACGAGGAGTTCCACTGCATCGCGATCTCCACCGAGATCGCCTTGTCCTTGTCCTCCGCCTCGAAGTCGATCACCGAGGGGTGGACCGGCTCGCCCTTGCGGGAGTTGAGGTGCGCGACGAAGTCGGCGATGCCGCCGTCGTACTTGTACGTGACGGTGAGCGGCTGGCCGTTCTCGTCGACGTGCTCGGGGCGCTCGTCGGTCAGCGAGATCGACAGGCCCTTGTTGAGGAAGGCCATCTCCTGGAAGCGCCGGGAGAGCGTCTCGAACGAGTAGACCGTGGTCTCGAAGATGTCCGGGTCGGCCCAGAAGGTGACGGTGGTGCCGGTCCGGTCGGTGGCCTCGCCCTTGTGCAGGGGACCGGTCGGGGCGCCCATCTTGTAGTCCTGGAACCAGCGGTGGCCGTCCTTGTCGATCTCCACGGAGAGCCGGGTGGACAGCGCGTTCACCACGGAGACGCCGACGCCGTGCAGACCGCCGGAGACGGCGTAGCCGCCGCCGCCGAACTTGCCGCCCGCGTGCAGGACGGTGAGCACGACCTCGACGGCGGGCTTGTCCTGGCCGGGGACGATGTCCACCGGGATGCCGCGGCCGTTGTCGACGCAGCGGATCGCGCCGTCGGCCAGGATCGTGACGTCGATGGTGTCGGCGTACCCGGCCATCGCCTCGTCGACGGAGTTGTCCACCACCTCCTGCACCAGGTGGTGCAGGCCGCGCTCGCCCGTCGAGCCGATGTACATGCCGGGGCGCTTGCGGACGGCGTCGAGGCCTTCCAGCACCTGGATGTTGCTCCCGGTGTAGGAAGCCTGGTCGGTCTGGTCTGGGGTCTGGCTGGGGTTGCCGGAATCGGCCACGAAGCGCCCTCTCTGGCACAGCACGGGCCGCATCCCCACCCCGTATGGGCGGGCGTGCGACCACGGCGTTTCGACTCGGTTGCCACTAGCAACAGTGTTTGGCTCTCAGTCTACCGGTACGACTGACAGAGATGGGCGTTTGGCAGCCCTTGAAGGCAGATATGCCGCCCTGAATCCCCTCTGCACATGTCCCGATACTCGACCCGGGGGCCCAGAGCGCCTGGAAGGGCTGTCAGGGGTTCCGGAAGATCGTGGTCCGCACAGCGCTCCCGACGGCGCACCCCCGGCACGGTCAGCCCCAGGTGTCGCCGGGGCCCTTGCTCCCCGGCGCGCGCAGCCGGCCGTAGCCGCGGGCGGGCGCGGCCGGGCCCAGCACCTTGATCACCCGAACCGTGCCGTGGCCCAGCTCGTGGTTCAGGCGGGCCACCAACTGCCGTGCCAACCAGCGAAGTTGGGTGGCCCACGCGGTGGAGTCGCACTGCACGGTGAGCACCGCTTCGGCGTCGTCGTAGGAGGAGGGGTGGCAGTGCGCGGCGATGTCCGGGCCGACGATCTGCGGCCAACGGCCCATCACCCCGCCGACCGCGGCCGAGGACTCCCAGCCCCGCTCGGTCAGCAGCCGGTTCAGCGCGGCGCCCAGCGGGACCGGGTCGCGGCCGTCCGAGCGGGCGCCGCTGCGCAGGCCGTGCCGCTTCGCCTCGCGCTTCTGCTGCACCTGCTCGCCGCGCTGCTTCGCCTGGGCGCGGGCCGCCCGCAGCGCCGAGCGCGCCAGGTCGGCCCCGGTCGGCTGGGCACCCGTCGGTTCGGTACCGCCCGGTCGGGGGGAGGGCTCCGCCGGCTCGCTCACGGCGATCTCCTTTCCCCAGCCTGTGGACAACGCTGAACGATCCAGCGTACGGGAGGGCCCGGACAGTGCCGTGCGGCGAGGTGGCGGTCGGCCGCCGTCAGCCGGTGACCTTGTGCACCTCGCCGTCGGCGACCGAGAACCGGGCACCGGCCAGCGCCTTCGGCACGTCCTCGGCGACCGCCGCGGTGACCAGCACCTGTTCGCCGTCGGCCACCAGCTCGGCCAGCCGGTCCCGGCGGGCCGCGTCCAGCTCGGCGAACACGTCGTCCAGGATCAGCACCGGCTCGCCGCCGTCGGAGCGCAGCAGCTCGTACGAGGCCAGCCGCAGCGCGAGTGCGTACGACCAGGACTCGCCGTGGCTGGCGTAGCCCTTGGCGGGCAGCGGGCCGAGCCTGAGCCCCAGCTCGTCGCGGTGCGGGCCGACCAGGGTGAGCCCGCGCTCGACCTCCTGCTTGCGGACCGCCTGCAACGCCTGGAGCAGCTGTTCCTCGGCCTGCTCCCGGCTGGTCGGCAGCTCGCCCTCGAAGGAGCTGCGGTACTCCAGGGCGGTCTCCGCGCCGCCGGGCGCCAGTCGCCCGTACGCGGCCGCCACCAGCGGTTGCAGGGCGGTGACCAGCTGGATCCGGAAGGCCGTCAACTCGGCGCCGGCGCGGGCCAGGTGGCCGTCCCAGACCTCCAGGGTGGACAGGTCGGCGCCCTTGCCGCCGCCGGCCCTGCGGGCCATCGCGGCGGTCTTCAGCAGGGCGTTGCGCTGCTTGAGCACCCGCTCGTAGTCCTGCCGGACCCCGGCCAGCCGGGGGGCCCGGGCGGTCAGCAGCTCGTCCAGGAAGCGGCGGCGCTCCCCCGGGTCGCCCTTGACCAGGCTGAGGTCCTCGGGGGCGAACAGCACCGTCCGCAGCAGGCCCAGCACGTCGCGCGGGCGGACGTTGTCGGAGCGGTTGATCCGGGCCCGGTTGGCCTTGCCCGGGGTCAGCTCCAGCTCGATCAGGGTGGAGCGGCCGCGGTCCACCACCGAGGTGCGGATCACCGCCCGCTCGGCGCCCAGCCGGATCAGCGGGGCGTCGGTGGCCACCCGGTGGCTGCCCAGGGTGGCGACGTAGCCGATCGCCTCGACCAGATTGGTCTTGCCCTGGCCGTTGGGCCCGACGAAGGCCGTCACGCCCGGGTCGAGGGGAACCTCGGCCCGGGCGTACGACCGGAAGTCGGCGAGCGACAGGTGCGCGACGTGCATGGCTGTGGACTGCGCTCGCCTTCTGTGGACAGACTCTCGAGTTACTTGGACTCGACCGCGTGGCCGCCGAACTGGTTGCGCAGCGCGGCGATCATCTTCATCTGCGGCGAGTCCTCCTGGCGGGAGGCGAAGCGGGCGAACAGCGAGGCGGTGATCGCCGGCAGCGGCACCGCGTGGTCGATCGCGGCCTCGACGGTCCAGCGGCCCTCACCGGAGTCGGCGGCCCAGCCGCGCAGCTTGGCCAGGTGCTCGTCCTCGTCCAGGGCGCGGACGGCCAGGTCCAGCAGCCAGGAGCGGATCACGGTGCCCTCCTGCCAGCTGCGGAAGACCTCGCGCACGTCGGTGACCTCGGGGGCGGCCTCCAGCAGCTCCCAGCCCTCGGCGAAGGCCTGCATCATCGCGTACTCGATGCCGTTGTGGACCATCTTGGCGAAGTGGCCGGCGCCCACCGCACCCGCGTGCACCGAGCCGAAGTCGCCCTCGGGCTTGAGCGCGTCGAAGACCGGCTGGACCTTCGCGACGTGCTCGGCGTCGCCGCCGTACATCAGGGCGTAGCCGTTCTCCAGGCCCCAGACGCCGCCGGAGACGCCGCAGTCGACGAAGCCGATGCCCTTGGCGGCCAGCGCCTCGGCGTGCTTGACGTCGTCGGTCCAGCGGGAGTTGCCGCCGTCGACCACCACGTCGCCGGGGGAGAGCAGCTCGGCGAGCTCGTCCACGGTCGCCTGGGTGGCGGCGCCGGCCGGGACCATCACCCAGACCACGCGCGGGCCCTGGAGCTTGGTGACGAGCTCCTGGAGGCTCTCGACGTCGGAGATGTCCGGGTTGCGGTCGTAGCCGATGACGGTGTGGCCGGCGCGGCGGATCCGCTCGCGCATGTTGCCGCCCATCTTGCCGAGACCGATGAGGCCGAGCTCCATGACCAAGTCCTTACCTGTGGTGACGTGCCTGCCGGCGGCGCCGTTGCCGCACAGGCCTGAGCCTACGCGCTGAACGGCGACGGCCTCCCCGTGGTCGGGCCGACCGGGGGAGGCCGTCCACAGGCTGTGTCCACAGCCTGTGGGTGGTCGCGGGACCGTCAGCCGGAGAGGCGGACCGGCATGATCAGGTACTGGTACGCCTTGTCCTCCTCGGCGTCCACCGCGGCCTTGCCGCTGAGCAGGGCCGGCTTGGTCGGGGTGGTGAAGCTCAGCTGGGCGTAGGCGGAGTCGATGGCCTTGAGGCCCTCCTCCAGGTAGCCCGGGTTGAAGGCGATCGAGATGTCGTCGCCCTCCAGGTCGGCGTCGACCCGCTCGGTGGCCTGGGCGTCGTCGCCCGAGCCGGCCTCCAGGGTCAGCACGCCCTGCTCGAAGCTCAGCCGGACCGGGGTGTTCCGCTCGGCGACCAGCGAGACGCGCTTGAGCGCCTCCAGGAAGGGCTGGGTCTGGATCGCGGCGACCGCGCTGAACTCGGTCGGGAAGAGGCTGCGGAACTTGGGGAACTCGCCCTCCAGCAGCCGGGTGGTGGTGCGGCGGCCGGCGCCCTCGAAGCCGATCAGGCCCTCGCCGGCACCGCCCGAGGAGAGCGCGATCGAGACGTTGTCGCCGCTGCCCAGGGACTTGGCGATGTCCTGGAGGGTCTTGGCGGGGACCAGGGCGACGGCGGAGATGTCCGACTGCTCGGGCTTCCACAGCAGCTCGCGGACGGCGAAGCGGTAGCGGTCGGTGGCGGCCAGGGTGATCCGGTCGCCCTCGATCTCGACCCGGACACCGGTGAGCACCGGGAGGGTGTCGTCGCGGCCGGCGGCCACGGCGGCCTGGCTGACGGCGGAGGCGAAGACGTCACCGGAGACGGTGCCGGTGGCGGTCGGCATCTGGGGCAGCGCGGGGTACTCGTCCACCGGGAGGGTGGGGAGGGTGAACCGGGAGCTGCCGCAGACCACGCTGACCCGCTGGCCGTCGGTGGAGATCTCCACAGGCCTGTTGGGGAGGTTGCGCGAGATGTCGTTCAGCAGCCGGCCGGAGACCAGGACGGTGCCGGCCTCCTCGATGTCGGCCTCCAGCTCGACCCGGGCCGAGACCTCGTAGTCGAAGCCGGACAGCGCCAGGCTGCCGTCCTGCGCCGTCAGCAGCAGGCCGGCCAGCACCGGCACCGGCGGCCGTGCCGGGAGGCTGCGGGCAGCCCAGGCCACCGCCTCCGCGAGGACGTCACGCTCCACCCGGAACTTCACCGGTAACCGCCTCCTGGATCGAGCGCTCCCGCTCGCACTCTGGTTCGTCTGATCTTGATCGTCGGTCGGCTGTCCGCCGAGCTCTGCCACTCCGCTTCCAGTCGCCGAGGACAGTCTGACGTACTCCGCCGACAGACGGGGCAGACGGGCGGAAGCAAGCCCGAACAGATGTCGGGGAGCGGTTGTCCACAGATTTCGGGCCCACCCACTTGGAAAGCAAGTCCGAGGTCTAAATGTGTAGTGGTAGTAGTAGGGCCTGTGGAAACCGTGGATAACCCCGTTTCCGCAGGTCAGGGCCCGATTTTTGTCCACAGTGGGTGTGGACGGCGGCTGTGGACGGGCAGGCCGCGCTGTGGACGGCGGAGCGTTACCCACAGGCCACGCTCGGTATCCACAGGTTATCCCCAGGACTGTCCCCAGATCCGGGCCCGGTTATCCACGGGCGCCGGTCAACTTTACGTGACGCCTTTCACACCAGGGTATGAACGGGGCCCCAAGGTTGTCGAACTGTGGACCCCGCTGTGGACAACCTGGGGATAACCGGCCTCGCCCTGGGGACAAGCGGTGGATAACCCGGACGGCCCACTGGCGGCCCGTCAATTGTCCACACCCTGTGGATAACCGTTGTGCACAAGTCCACAGGCACCTGACCTGCGCGGAAGAGCGTAGCGGCGAGGAGCCTGTGGACGAATTCTGGATAACTCCGGACTCCCCGGCCTGTGGACTGTGGGGAAGGCGCCCGCCCTGTGGACAAAGGCCCTGCGCGGCCCCGGTTTTCGAATCACCGGTCAGATGTTCGGCGCGGGCTGTGGACTGGCGAAGCGTCCGTCGAACGCATACCTGCCCCGCCGGCGTGCGACGCACACCTGTGGATATGGCAAAAGGGCGCCAGGATCGCTCCTGACGCCCTCCGAACCCGCTGCCGGGGACTAGCTCTTGATGCGGTTGGTGAGCTCGGTGACCTGGTTGTAGATCGACCGCCGCTCGGCCATCAGCGAGCGGATCTTGCGGTCCGCGTGCATCACCGTGGTGTGGTCGCGGCCGCCGAACTGGGCGCCGATCTTGGGCAGCGAGAGGTCGGTCAGCTCCCGACAGAGGTACATGGCGATCTGGCGGGCCGTCACCAGCACCCGGCTGCGGGAGGATCCGCAGAGGTCGTCCACGCCCAGCCCGAAGTAGGCCGCGGTCTGCTGCATGATGACCTGCGCGGTGATCTCCGGCCCGGCGTCCTCGTCCCCGCCCGGGATCAGGTCCTTGAGGACGATCCCGGCCAGCTCCAGGTCCACCGGCGCCCGGTTGAGGTTGGCGAAGGCGGTGACCCGGATCAGGGCGCCCTCCAGCTCCCGGATGTTGCGGGTGATCCGGGACGCGATGAACTCCAACACGTCGGCCGGGGCGTTCAGTTGCTCCTGGATCGCCTTCTTGCGGAGGATCGCGATCCGGGTCTCCAGCTCCGGCGGGGTGACGTCGGTGATCAGGCCCCACTCGAAGCGGTTGCGCAGCCGGTCCTCCAGCGTGGTCAGCAGCTTGGGCGGCCGGTCCGACGAGAGGACGATCTGCTTGTTCGCGTTGTGCAGGGTGTTGAAGGTGTGGAAGAACTCCTCCTGCGTGGACTCCTTGCTCGCGAGGAACTGGATGTCGTCCACGAGCAGGATGTCCATGTCCCGGTAGCGGCGGCGGAAGGTGTCCGCCTTGCCGTCCCGGATCGAGTTGATGAACTCGTTGGTGAACTCCTCCGAGGACACGTAGCGCACCCGGGTGCCCGGGAAGAGGCTGCGCGAGTAGTGCCCGATGGCGTGCAGCAGGTGGGTCTTGCCCAGCCCGGACTCGCCGTAGATGAAGAGCGGGTTGTACGCCTTGGCCGGGGCCTCGGCGACCGCCACCGCCGCCGCGTGCGCGAAGCGGTTGCTCGCGCCGATGACGAAGGTGTCGAAGAGGTACTTGGGGTTCAGCCGGGCGGCCGGCTCGTCCTTGCGCGCGCCGCCGGCCGGGGGAGCGCCGGGCGGGGCGGGCACTCCGGGGACGGCGGGGCGGTCGGTGGCGCGCTCCGGCACGGCCTTCTCCGCCGGACGGCCGCCGGTCGGGCGGGAGCCGGTGGAGCGGCGGCCGGCGCCGGTGCGGGGCTGCTCGTTCGGGCCGGGGCCGTAGGCGCCGCCGAACAGGTCGCCCTGGGTGGTCGCGGGCGGGCCGCCGGGCAGCTGGCGCGGCGCCGGGCGCGGCGCGGGCTCCTCGGCGTCGCGGTAGGCGGGCGGCTGCTCCTGGTAGCCGGCGCCGTGGTCCTGGTAGCCGTCGCCCTGCGCGGGGTAGCCACCTCCCTGCTCGCCGTAGCCCTGGTCGCCGTAGCCGGGCCAGGCCGGAGCGCCCGCCGGGCCGCCGTACGGCGCGGGGCGCTGCTCGTAGCCGCCGGTGTCGTAGCGGGGCCGCTCGTAGTCCGGTTCGTACGGCTGCGGGTAGCCCTGGCCGCCGTAGTCGCCGCTGTCCTCCTCGGCCGGGCCGGGGTAGGGCTCGGCCGGGGGCTGCGGGGCGGGCGCGGGGGTGGTCGGCACGGCGTTGGCGTCGACCATCACGGCGATCCGCACCGGGCGGTTGAGCTCGCGGCTGAGGGCCTCGGTGAGCTGCGGCAGCAGCCGGCCCTCCAGCACCTGCTTGGCGCGCTCGTTGGGGGTGGCCAGCAGCGCGGTGTCGTGCATCATCCACATCGGCTGGGTGCGCTGCACCCACTGCTTGTCCATCTCGCCGACGTCCGGGTCGCTGACCAGCCGCTCGACGACCCTTGCCCAGACCGGGACAAGGTCGCTGTTGACATCAGCCACTGGTGCACGCTTTCCAAGAACAAACCAGACAAGTTCTGCAACGGTAGTCAGCGAACAGAGCCGGATCAAGTCGTTGTCCACAGGCTGTGGGAAACCGGGGGTCGGAGCGGCTGGTTTGACCCTCGCGCCCCGTCCCGCGTACCGTAACCAGGTCGAGTTGTCGATGGCCGCTGCCGCATGTCCGCGGGTCCACCCGCTCCATAAGGCGCGCAGCACGGGCGCCGTGGATTGCCTCAAACCCCAGCCGAACTGGGGGGACGGGCCGGATTTCCGAATCAGGGGAGATCACGCGGACGCACGGTGACGGCCAAGCGATTCCCCGTCATCCTACGATTCACCTCAGGAGCCCCCGAGTGAGCAAGCGCACCTTCCAGCCGAACAACCGTCGTCGCGCGAAGACCCACGGCTTCCGGCTGCGTATGCGTACCCGCGCCGGCCGCGCCATCCTGGCCGCCCGCCGTGGCAAGGGCCGCGCCAGCCTGTCCGCCTGATCCACGACAGAGTCTGTTGTGCTGCCCTCCGAGAATCGGCTGCGGCGGCGCCAGGACTTCGCGACCGCGGTGAAACGCGGTCGCCGGGCCGGCCGGCCCCTGTTGGTCGTCCATCTCGCCAGAGAGGACGACCCCAAGGGGCAGGCCGACCGGACCAGCGACTCCCGCCCGCACGTCGCCGAGGGGACTCCTTCGGCGCGTGCGGGTTTCGTCGTGAGCAAGGCCGTCGGCCCGGCGGTCGTTCGCAACCTGGTCAAGCGCCGGTTGCGGCACCTCGTTCGTGATCGTCTGTCCAGGCTGCCCGCCGGTAGCCTGATAGTGGTGCGTGCGCTGCCCCAGGCCGCCACCGCCCCGTACCAGGATCTCGAACGCGATCTGGACGCGGCGCTGAAGCGGTTGCTGCGGGTGGAGCCCGCCGCCACGGCGCCGACGGGAGCAGGGCGATGAAGTACCTGCTGATGGGTCTGATCAGGGTCTACCAGTGGACCATCAGCCCACTGCTCGGTCCGGTCTGCCGTTACTACCCTTCCTGCTCGCACTACGGCTTCGAGGCCGTCAAGGTGCACGGGGCGGTGAAGGGCGGTGGGCTGACCGCCTGGCGCATCCTGCGCTGCAATCCGTGGACGCCCGGCGGGGTCGATCACGTCCCGCCGCGTAAGCATCCGGTGTGGCACCGGCGGTTGCGAGACTGGCTGAGCAGCCGGTCCGCCCCCGGACAGCCGGTGACCACGACCCCCGCCGGTCCGGACCCAGAGGGCCCGGCGACCATTGGCCCCACGGGGCCAATCCACATGTCCAAGGAGCCCGACCGGTGACCTTCTCCTTCCTCAACCCCCTGTACACAGCGGTGTCCTGGATCATCGTCCAGTTCCACTCGCTGTACAGCAACATCTTCGACCCGGACGGTGGCTGGGCCTGGGGTCTGGCCATCGCCTCCATGGTGGTCGTCATCCGGATCTGCCTGATCCCGCTCTTCGTGAAGCAGATCAAGGCGACCCGGGCCATGCAGGCGATCCAGCCGAAGATGAAGGCCATCCAGGAGCGCTACAAGAACGACCGGCAGCGCCAGTCCGAAGAGATGATGAAGCTGTACAAGGAGGCGGGTACCAACCCGTTCTCCAGCTGCCTTCCCATCCTCGTGCAGGCGCCGTTCTTCACCGCCCTGTACGGCGTGCTGGCCAAGGTCGCCAAGGGCCAGGACATCGGTGTCATCCACGGTGACCTGCTGGTGAGCGCCGGCAAGGCGCACATCTTCGGTGCCCCGCTCTCGGCGACCTTCCTGGGCAGCGACGAGCTCAACGTCAAGATCGTCACTGCCGTGATGATCATCCTGATGTCGCTGTCGCAGTTCATCACCCAGCGCCAGCTGATGACCAAGAACGTCGACCTCACGGTGAAGACGCCGTTCATGCAGCAGCAGAAGATGCTGATGTACGTCTTCCCGATCATGTTCGCCGTCATGGGCATCAACTTCCCCGTCGGTGTCCTGGTCTACTGGCTGACCACCAACGTCTGGTCGATGGGCCAGCAGCTGATCGTCATCCACAACAACCCGACCCCGGGCAGCAAGGCCTTCCAGGAGCGCCAGGCGCGGCTGAAGAAGGCCGGCCGGCTGAACCCGGACGGCTCGGAGATCAAGGGCGCGCTCTGGGGCCTGCTGCCCCCGTCCAAGGCGGCCATCAGCGCCGCTGCCGCCACCTCGGCCTCGGCCGTGGTCGAGGAGTCGGTGCAGGCACGGCGCCAGCAGCCCCGCAAGCAGACCAAGGCCCAGCGCCAGCACGGCGGCCAGCCGGCCGCCGGCCTGACCAAGGAGGCCCAGGCGGAGCCCGAGGACGCCGTCCCGGCCGAGACCGGCGGTGCCAAGCCGGCCGCGGCCCAGGAAGGCACCGCCAAGCCCGGCGCGAAGCCCGGTGCGGTCCGGCAGCAGGGCACCCGGCAGCAGCCGAAGCGCGGCGGCGGCCAGCGGCCGAAGAAGAAGTCCTGACGGAGCTTCGTCCAGAGCTTCGTTCCCGGCCCACCAACCTGGGCCTCATCTCCGAAGGAGTCCATCAGTGACGGAAGGCACCACCTCCGCCGTCGAGGCCGAGGCCGCCGCCAGCGCCGACGAGAGCCTCGTCGCCCGCCTGGAGCAGGAGGGCGACATCGCGGCGGACTACCTGGAGGGTCTGCTCGACATCGCCGACCTCGACGGTGACATCGACATGGACGTCGAGGGCGACCGGGCCCTGGTCTCCATCGTCAGCGACGGCAACGACCGCGCGCTGCAGCGCCTGGTCGGCCAGGACGGCGAGGTGCTGGAGGCGCTGCAGGAGCTGACCCGGTTGGCTGTCCACCGGGAGACCGGCGAGCGCAGCCGCCTCATGCTGGACATTGCCGGCTTCCGGGCCCGCAAGCGCACCGAGCTGGCGACGCTCGGTGCCCAGGCCGCGGAGCAGGCGAAGTCCTCCGGCGAGCAGGTCAAGCTGCGGCCGATGACGCCCTTCGAGCGCAAGGTCGTCCACGACGCGGTGGCCGCGGCCGGGCTGCGCAGCGAGTCCGAGGGCGAAGAGCCCCAGCGGTGCGTGGTCGTGCTGCCGGCCTGAGGCCGACGGCACGATCGGACCGGCCGCCACGGCGGCCGGGGAGCTTCACCGGACGCGACCCCGTCCGCCTCGTGCGGGCGGGGTCGTCGTCCCTTCGCGGGGCGTGCGCCCGGCGGAAGATGTTTCACGTGAAACGGTGCGGAGAGCGGGTCGGTGGATCCGGGGATCGGAGAGGTCGAGATGGACACGGAGAACGCGGCTGGCGGTCAGCCGGGGGCGGCTGACGTCGATCCGGCCGCCGAGGGGCAGGCCGCCGAGACGCCCGAGACCCACGAGCTGCCCGAGCCGCCGGCCGTCGCCCGGGAGGTCTTCGGCGATCGCTTCGACGCCGCGGTCCGCTACACCGAGCTGCTGGCCACTGCAGGGGTCCAGCGCGGGCTGATCGGGCCGCGCGAGGTGCCCCGGCTCTGGGACCGCCACGTCCTCAACTGCGCGGTGCTCGCCGAGCTGCTGCCGCCCGGCTCCACCCTGTGCGACGTCGGCTCCGGGGCCGGTCTGCCCGGCATCCCGGTGGCGCTGGCCCGCCCGGACGTCTCGGTCACGCTGCTGGAGCCGCTGCTGCGCCGGACCACCTTCCTGGAGGAGGTCGTCCGGGAGCTGGGGCTGGAGAACGTCACGGTGCTGCGCGGCCGCGCCGAGGAGATGGTCGGCAAGCTCGCGGTGGACGTGGTGACCGCCCGGGCGGTGGCGCCGCTGGACCGGCTGGCCGGCTGGGGGCTGCCGCTGCTCCGCCCGCACGGCCAGATGCTGGCGCTCAAGGGCGACAGCGCCGAGCAGGAGCTGGCGGACTCGCGGGCCGGGCTGACCAAGCTGGGCGCGGTCGAGTGGAGCGTCATCTCGGTCGGCGAGGGCACCCTGGAGACCTCGACCCGCGTGGTCCAGGTCAAGGCGGGGGAGAGCCCGGGCGGCGTGAAGGCCGCCACCCGGCGGGCCAAGGCGGCCCGGGCCGGGCGCACCGCGAGCGCCCGCACCACCGGCGAGCGCGCCCGCGGCGGACGGCGCCGCGGCCGCTGAGGCGGGTGACGCTCGACACGCTCGACCCACGGGCGGGTGGCTTCCTGGAGAGGGAGCCGCCCGCCCGTCGGCTTTCCGGTGACGGGCGGGCGACCGGCGGGCCGACAGGGGGACACCGGAGTGTCGCACCATCAGATTTCCGACAAAGCGGGCATGGTGTTTCACGTGAAACGTCGCTCCTTGCTCTCCGGAATCCTTGGCCGCAGCCGGGCTGTGACTGTTGCCGCTCCGGTTTCACGTGAAACACTGACCCCCATGCAGGACTCGGAGACCGTCGACCAGATCGATGACACGCCCATCGCGAGGGCTGCCCAGGCTGCGGTCCAGGCGATCGGCCGGGCGGGTGAGGGCCTGCCCCGCCCCGCCGCGACCCGGGTGATCGTGGTCGCCAACCAGAAGGGCGGGGTGGGCAAGACCACCACCACCGTCAACATGGCCGCCTCGCTCGCCATGCACGGACTGCGCGTCCTGGTCGTCGACCTCGACCCGCAGGGGAACGCCTCCACCGCCCTCGGCATCGACCACCACGCCGAGGTGCCGTCCATCTACGACGTCCTGGTCGAGGGCAAGCCGCTCGCCGACGTGGTGCAGCCGGTGGTGGACGTCGAGGGGCTGTTCTGCGTCCCCGCCACCATCGACCTGGCCGGCGCCGAGATCGAGCTGGTCTCGCTGGTCGCCCGGGAGAGCCGGCTCCAGCGCGCGATCGCCGCCTACGAGCAGCCGCTGGACTACATCCTGATCGACTGTCCGCCCTCGCTGGGCCTGCTGACGGTCAACGCCCTGGTGGCCGGCCAGGAGGTGCTGATCCCGATCCAGTGCGAGTACTACGCACTGGAGGGCCTCGGCCAGCTGCTGCGCAACGTCGAGCTGGTGCGCGCCCACCTCAACCCGGCGCTGCACGTCTCGACCATCCTGCTCACCATGTACGACGCCCGGACCAGGCTGGCCGCCCAGGTCGCCGAGGAGGTCCGGACCCACTTCCAGCAGGAGGTGCTGAGCACGGCGATCCCGCGCTCGGTGCGCATCTCCGAGGCGCCCAGCTACGGTCAGACGGTGCTCACCTACGACCCGGGCTCGACCGGGGCGCTCTCCTACCTGGAGGCCGCCCGCGAGCTCGCACTGCGCGCGGTGGGCGCGGGCGGCACCACGGTGGTGGGGCAGCAGCGGGACGGCAGCGGTACGGGGCAGCAGGCCCCGATGGCACAGCACGGTACGACGGAGGGCAATCGGTGAGTGGTCGCAGGGGTCTGGGACGAGGGCTTGAGGCGCTGATCCGCCCCGCCGCGCCGGCGGAGGACGGGGCGGCGCAGCCCGCAGCGGCCACGCCTGCGCCGGCCTCGGTGTCGGTGCTCCCGAACGGCCGCGGCACGGTGGCGGCCAAGGTGGCTGCGGAGAGCCTGCGGGAGCAGCCCGCGCTGGTCGCCGGGGCGTACTTCGCCGAGCTGCCGCTGGACACGATCACCCCCAACCCGCGCCAGCCGCGGGAGGTCTTCGACGAGGACAAGCTGGCCGAGCTGGTCGCCTCCATCAAGGAGGTCGGTCTGCTCCAGCCGGTCGTGGTCCGCCAGGTCGGGGCCGAGCGCTTCGAGCTGATCATGGGTGAGCGCCGCTGGCGGGCCTCCCGGGAGGCCGGGCTGACGGAGATCCCGGCGATCGTCCGGGCCACCGAGGACGACAAGCTGCTGCTGGACGCCCTGCTGGAGAACCTGCACCGGGCGGAGCTGAACCCGCTGGAGGAGGCCGCCGCCTACGACCAGCTGCTGCGCGACTTCTCCTGCACGCACGACGAGCTGGCCGACCGGATCGGCCGCTCGCGCTCGCACGTCTCCAACACGCTGCGGCTGCTGAAGCTCTCGCCGGCCGTGCAGAGCCGGGTCGCCGCCGGGGTGCTGACGGCCGGGCACGCCCGCGCCCTGCTGGGCGCGCCGGACGCCGAGCGGCAGGAGCAGCTGGCCAAGCGGATCGTCGCGGAGGGCCTCTCGGTGCGGACCACCGAGGAGATCGTCACGCTGATGGGCCACGAGGAGAAGCCGAAGCGCCAGGCGCCGAAGGCGGGCAAGCTGCTCTCCCCGGCGTTCAACGATCTGGCGAGCCGGCTGTCGGACCGCTTCGACACCCGGGTGAAGGTCGAGGTGTCGCAGCGCGGCGGCAAGCTGGGCAAGGGCAAGGTGGTGCTGGAGTTCGGCTCGGTGGAGGACCTGAACCGGATCCTGGACAGTCTGGCCCCGGGCGAGGACGGTCTGCGGCTGTCGCAGGGCTGAGCCGGACCGAGGTCGATACCCGATGGGTGCATGCTTCACGTGAGCGCTGTTTCACGTGAAACATGCACCCATCGGCGTTCGTGGGGGAATGCTCGACCGTGAAGTGGAGGAGGAGGTGCGGGGGATGGGACGCCGGATCGCTCCGCTGACGCTGGACAACCTGGCGGACCTGCCGACGACCTGCCGCTCCTGCGTGTTCTGGGAGCTGGACCCGGTCAGCGGGAAAGCAGCGGTGGAGTCCGGGAAGCCCGAGCTGGCGAAGGAGGGGTGGATCTCCGCGGTGCTGCTGGAGTGGGGGTCCTGCGGCCGGATCGTCTACGTGGACGACCAGCCGGCCGGCTTCGTGCTCTACGCGCCGCCCGCCTACGTGCCGCGCTCGCAGTCCTTCCCGACCAGCCCGGTCTCACCGGACGCCGTTCAGCTGATGGTCAGCCGGGTGCTGCCGGGCTACCAGCGGCAGGGGCTCGGCCGGGTGCTGGTGCAGACCGTCGCCAAGGACCTGATGGGGCGCGGGGTGCGGGCGATCGAGGCCTTCGGCTCGGCGGGGCGGACCCCGACGAGCTGCGTGCTGCCGGCCGACCACCTGCTGGCGGTCGGCTTCAAGACCGTCCGGCCGCACCACCGCTACCCGCGGCTGCGGCTGGAGGCGCGCACCACGCTCTCCTGGCGGGGGGACGTGGAGGTGGCGCTGGAGCGGCTGCTCGGCGGGGCGCGCAAGGAGCCGGCGCTGCGGCCGTTCTGAGACGGGCGTTCCGAACCCGTCCTGTGAACGACGGCGGCGGGCCCCCACCCGGGGAGCCCGCCGCCGTCGATTCGACCGCTCGGAGGAGCTAGATCAGGCCGTCCAGCTCGCGCAGCAGCGCGGCCTTCGGACGGGCACCGGTGATGGACTTCACCGGCTCGCCGTTCTTGTAGAGGATCAGGGTCGGGATCGAGATGACGTTGTACTGGGCCGCGGTGACCTGGTTCGCGTCCACGTCGAGCTTGGCGATGGTCAGCTTGTCGCCGTTCTCGGCCGCGATCTCCTCCAGGATCGGGGCGACCTGGCGGCACGGGCCGCACCAGGTGGCCCAGAAGTCGACCAGGACGGGCTTGTCGCTCTCCAGGACATCGGCCTTGAACGTCGCGTCGGTGACGGTGGTGGTGGCGCCGGCCACGGGAACTCCTCGGGTTCGGACGGTGAGGGCTGCTGCCAGGTGAACAACGGGCGGGCCCGTTCTGTTTCTGCCTGGCCGGAGCGGGGGTGTTCCACGGGGAACACGGGGCACACCCCCGCGGGGGGATCAGTCGGTGGCGTGCGGGTCAGACCGCCACGGCGGCGGCCTGGGTCTCCAGGTCGTCCAGCGCGGCGAGGTAGCGCTCGGCGTCCAGCGCGGCGGAGCAACCGGTGCCGGAGGCGGTGATGGCCTGGCGGTAGGTGTGGTCCACGACGTCACCGGCGCCGAAGACGCCCGGGATGTTGGTCCGGGTGGAGGGGGCCTCGACCTTGAGGTAGCCCTCGGCGTCGAGCTCCAGCTGGCCCTTGAACAGCTCGGTGCGCGGGTCGTGGCCGATCGCGATGAACAGGCCGGTGACGGCCAGCTCGCGGGTCTCGCCGGTGGTGGTGTCGCGCAGGGTGACGCCGGTCAGCTTCGGGTCGCCGTGGATGGCCTCGACCGCGCTGTCCCACTCGAAGCGGATCTTCTCGTCGGCGAAGGCGCGCTCCTGCATCGCCTTGGAGGCGCGCAGGGTGTCCCGGCGGTGGATGATCGTGACGCTGCGGGCGAAGCGGGAGAGGAAGGTCGCCTCCTCCAGGGCGGTGTCGCCGCCGCCGACCACCGCGATGTCCTGGTCGCGGAAGAAGAAGCCGTCGCAGGTCGCGCACCAGGAGACGCCGCGGCCGGAGAGCTTGTCCTCGTTCGGCAGGTCCAGCTTGCGGTGCTGGGAGCCGGTGGTGACGATCACGGCGCGGGCCTTGTGCACGTTGCCCTCGGAGTCGGTGACGGTCTTGACGTCACCGGTGAGGTCGACCGCGACGATGTCGTCGGGGACCAGCTCGGCGCCGAAGCGCTCGGCCTGCGCCCGCATGTTGTCCATCAGCTCGGGGCCCATGATGCCGTCCCGGAAGCCCGGGAAGTTCTCGACCTCGGTGGTGTTCATCAGCGCGCCACCGGCGGTGACGGCCCCCTCGAAGACCAGCGGCTTGAGGGAGGCACGGGCCGTGTAGAGCGCGGCCGTGTACCCGGCCGGGCCGGAACCGATGATGATCACGTTACGGACGTCGCTCACTGCATCTCCTGGTTCGCATCGCGACCCGCGTTAGCTGCGGGGAGGGCGGTCCTGCTCCGCCGCCCGGGACAACGACTGACCAGTGTCTCGCATTCCCAGGCGGATCAGTACCAGGTGCCCGCAGTGTGGGAGCGTCGTGCCGGGTTGGGCGTCGATCGCATGGGAACGGTCGGACCGCCCGGACGGCTCAGCGGAACGGCACCGTGCTCAGTGGGCGGGCACCGTGCGCTCCAGGACCTGGCCGCAGTCGGGGGAGCGCAGGTAGACGTCCACGAAGCCCGGCCGACCGGGTGTCGGGTAGACCAGGACCTCGACCGGGGAACCGGCGTAGCTGCCGTGGTCGACGGCCAGCGGGGTGCCCGCGGCCGGGGCGGGGCAGCCGGTCGGCGAGGCCAGGGTCGGCAGCTCCGAGCGGCCGTCGTCGGGCGCGGCGCCGGAGGGCTTGACCGGTCCGGTCGGGAGCAGCCCCGGGGCGGTGGCGGTGGCGCGGGCCAGCAGCTGCTGGACCTGGGCGGCGAGCTGGTCGTCGCGGTAGACGGTGCCGGCGCCCGTGGCGTGCTCGGTCCGGGCGGTCTTGGGGGAGCCGGCGACCGGGGCGCCCGCCGAGACGGCCGTCGTGCCGGATGTGGACGGACCGGTGTCGCGCAGCACCAGGGAGCCGCCCAGGGCGATCGCGGCCAGCGCGGTGGCCGCGCCGAGCAGCAGGGCGAGGCGGCGGCGCCGGGGGCGGGACCGGCCGGGGCCGGTGGCGCCGGCGGGCCGGGCGGGCGGCGCGGCGGGGGCCGTGGCGGCCCGCGGGGGCGCGGTCGGCCCGGAGGTCCGGCGAGCCGGGGCGGGGGCCTCCTGGGGCCGCTCGGGGGCCTCGACGTGGTCGGTCTCGGCGTGGTCCGCCTCGGTGGAGGCGGCGGCCGCGGCCAGGGCGGCGTCCAGTCGGGCGGCGACGTCGGCCGGCATCGGCGGGGTCTCGACGGCGCCGAGCAGCGCCCGGACCTCGCCGAGCGCGTCGACGGTCGCGCGGCACTCGGCGCAGCCGTCCAGGTGGCGGTGGAGCGCCGCGGCGGCGTCGGCGGACTCGACCAGGCCCTCGGCGAGGTCGGCGAGCTCGTCCACCGAGGGGTGCCCGGTGCCGTCCCCGGAGGCGCCGGCGGTCCCGGGCGTGCCGGTGGGCTCGGGGGTCTCCGGGGTGTCGGGGGTCTCAGGGGTCCCGGGGGAGGAGAAGGGTGCCGTCATCGGGTGCTCGCATCTCCTTCCAGAACCGTCCGGGTGGTGTCCGGGCCTGTCCCTGTGACGGTACGGGCGTCCGTCGGGTTCCCGGGGGCGCTCCGCCGTGGTGGCGCGGCTCCCGGGGCGGCCGCTGTTTCACGTGAAACATCCGCCCCGCCGACGCCCTCGCGCAGGTGGCGGACGAGCGGCAGCAGCCGGGCCCGGCCACGGGCGCAGCGGCTCTTCACCGTGCCCACCGGGACGCCCAGCAGCTCGGCCGCCTCGGCGACCGGGTAGCCCTGCATGTCGACCAGGACCAGGGCGGCCCGCTGGTCGGCGGGCAGTTCGGCGAGCGCCGCGGTGACCTCGCGGTGCAGTTCGGCCCGGACCACCGGGGAGTCGGCCGGCTCGGCCGCGCCGACCAGGGTGTCCAGGCGCTGCGGGTCCTCGTCGAGCGGGGTGGTGCGTCGGGTGGCGCTGCGCCGGGCGCGGTCCAGACAGGCGTTGACCACGATCCGGTGCAGCCAGGTGGTGACCGCCGAGCGGCCCTGGAAGCCGGGGGCGGCGCGGAAGGCGGAGACCAGGGCGTCCTGGAGCGCGTCGGCGGCTTCCTCGCGGTCGCCGAGGGTGCGCAGCGCGACCGCCCAGAGCCGGTCGCGGTGGCGGTTCACCAGCAGGCCGAACGCGTCCGGGTCGCCGGCGACGTGCCGGGCGAGCAGCGTCGCGTCGTCGTCCGTCATCGTCACCCCTCGACCCCTCACCGTCGTCGCCCGGAACCCGCGGGCGGCCGGGTCAGCCGAAGACCTTGACCTCGGCGACCTGCCCGCGCCACTTGCCTTCCGTATCCTTCGGCAGGCTGGTCAGCCAGATCAAGAGATAACGCGTGTTCGTCGGACTGCTGAGGGTGAAGTCGGCCGTGGTGGTGCCGGACTTCTTGTCGAGCACGGTGAAGGCATCGGGCTGGGCCCCGGTCGGGTTGGCGGCCGCCTTGGCGGTGGGTACCCGCAGCTCGGCGGTGGTGGTCCCGATGAACTGGACGTTCACCGAGCTGACCGACTGCACCGAGCCCAGGTCGATGAGCAGGCCGGTGCCGTCCTTGGGCAGCGGCTTGGGACCGAAGGGGTCCCAGTACCCCTTGGTCGACCAGGCCGTGTTCGGGTCCCCGTCGAAGGCCTTCGGCAGCAGGTAGACGGACTCCGGGGAGTCGCCCTGCGGGTTGTACGAGATGGCTTCCCTGATCGGGACCGGCACCGGGGTGCGCACCGCGGCGTGGACGGTCGGGGTGGCGCTGCTGGCCGAGGGCTGCGGCGCCGCGACGCTCTGCCCGGGGTGGCGCAGGCTGTCCACCAGCTGCCAGGAGGCGACGCCGATCGCGCCCAGCGCGACCGTCCAGGCCGTCGCCTTGACCACCCGGCGCAGCCGCCGCCGGGTGCGCCGGACGGCGGTCGGGCGGGAGGAGGGCGGCAGCGGGGCGACGGTCGTCTCGGCCACCGTCCGGCTCGGGTTGGGCGCGGTGGGCAGGGCGTGGGTGTTGTGCCGGGGCGGGGCCGGGAAGGCGGGCAGCTCCGGCTCGGGCTGGCGGATCTTGGGCATCAGCGCGATCGCCCGGGCCAGCTCCTCCGGAGTGGTGATCGGCTCGGCGTGGTGCGGCGGGTGGTCGAACAGGGCCCGGGCGGCGAGCTCGGACAGGCCCTTGTGGACGCCCGCGCGGACCTGGTCCGGTGCGGCGTTCTGCAGGCCCTTCGGCAGGCCCTGGAGGTCGTAGCGGTCCTCCGGGTACGGCCAGCGGTGGGTGAGCGCGGCGAACAGCAGGGCGCCGATCGCGCGGGTGTCGGTGCGCCGGGCGTCCTCGGTGCTGTCCTCGTCGGGCAGCCCGCGCAGGGCGGCGTCCACGGCGATGCCGTTGATCCGGTACTGGCCGCTGTCGGTGCGCAGCACGCAGCGCGGGGTGAGCCGCAGGTGGGCCTGGCCGCGCCGGTGGGCGGCGGCGACGGCGTCGGTGACCTGGCGGACCATCTGGTACGCCTCGTGCGGCTCCATCGGGCCGTCGGCGAGCAGCTTGGCGAGGTCCGAGGCGTGCGGCAGCCACTCCCGCACGACGTAGACCAGCTCGCCCTCCTGGACGGCGTCCAGGACCTGGACGAAGCGCGGGTCGCCGAGCAGCGCGGCGGACTTGGCGGCGGCCAGCACCTTGCGGGCCCGCTGGTGGCCGGAGGCCATCAGGTGGACGCCGACGGCCCGGCGCAGCTTCTCGTCGACGGCCCGCCAGCTGCTGAAGGTCTCGGTCTGGGAGATGCACTCCTCCAGCCGGTACCGGTGGCCGATCTTGTCCCCGCTGTGCCGCAGCGGCGCGGGCAGGGTGCGCGGGAGCGTCCCGGTGTCGCGCGGGTCGACGGTGGGCTGCGGGTCGGTGGGGCGGCGCCGGGCGGCCTCGGGCTCGGCGGCCCGGGCGGCGGCGGGTTCGTGGCCCGGGCCGCCGGCGGCCAGCTCGGCGGCGATCTCGCGCACCGAGAGGGGAGCGGTGATCTCGGAGGTCTCCTCGCCGGAGGCCGGGTCCGCGGCGGCCTCCTCGGGGGCGTCCGCAGCGTCCTCGGGGGCGGCCGCGGAGGGTGTGCCGGCCTTGCCCGCGGGGGCGGTGCCGCCGCCCGCGAGCTCGTCGATCGCCGCGGCCAGTGCGGCCTCGTCCGCCGCCTCGTCAGCTGCCGACGTGTCGACGACCGCCTTGGTGCCATCAGCCACCGTGGTCCTGCCTCCCCTTGTGTCGCCCCGGCCTGAGAGAGTCGCTGGAGCGCGGGGGTTGGCTGCCCTGTGCTCCAGGACAATTGTGCCCACTCTTCTCCACCGGGTACGACCGCTGAGGGGTCCTCTCGGTTGCCTGAAGGTGGAGAGATGTGGTGCAGATCCGACACCGGGCCGCCACCTCCGGGCCCGGGGGACCCGGGTGGGGGTGGCGGCCCGACACCCGGCCGGCCGGGCGGAGACCCCGGTGGTTCCGGTTGACGCCCGGTCAGGGTGCCAGCCGGTCCGGCCGGTTGGTACGACGGTCAGCGGCCCAGTCGGCCGCGCACCATGCCCAGCATGGCGTTGAGCTCCTCGATCCGCAGCCGCTTGGCGATGAACACGAACACGGCCAGCTGGAGGGCGCCCGCCACGACCAGCGCGAGCACGCTGCCCGCCCAGCCGTCGAGCACCCGCTGGACCGCCAGGCTGACGCCGAGGCCGACCGCGGCGGCCGGGACGCAGGCGGCCGCCAGCCGGCTGTAGGTCTTGCCGATCCGCTTGGTGTCCAGCCCGCCGATCTTCTTCTTCAGCTTCGGCACCGCGACCATCACCCCGATGGCGTAGGCGAGGCCGTAGCCGAAGGCCATCCCGGTCACGGTCCACTCGGCCGGCAGGGCGAACCAGCAGACCAGCGAGAAGCCGGCCTGGCAGGCCGCCACCCAGACGGTGTTGGTGAACGGCGTCCGGGTGTCCTCGTAGGCGTAGAAGCCGCGCAGCATCACGTACTGCGCCGAGTACGGGATCAGGCCGAGCGCGAAGGCGGAGAGCATCAGACCGAGGTTGGTCGCGTTGTTCAGGGCCGTCGTGCCGCCGCCGACCGCGTAGATCGAGCGGCCGATCGCCGGGCCGAGCGCCAGGAACAGGAACGCGCCCGGGACGACGGCCACCGCGGTGGTGCGCAGCCCGTACGACAGGTCGTCGCGGACGGCGCCGGCGTCCTCGTCGGCCGCCGCCCGGGAGAGCCGGGGGAGCACCGCGCTCATGATCGAGACGGTGATGACGGCCTGCGGGAGCTGCCAGATCAGCAGGGCGTTGGAGAAGGCCGAGAGGCCGACGCCCTGGTGGCCGGCCTTCTCGGCGGCGTCGCCCGCGGCGGTGGCGAGCTGGGTGATGACCAGGTAGCCGGCCTGGTTGGCGAGCACGAAGAGGAAGGTCCACTTGGCCAGTCGGGCGGCTTTGCCCAGGCCGTGGCCGCGCCAGTCGAAGCGCGGCCGGTAGTGGAAGTCGGCCGCCCGCAGGTACGGGATCATCGCCAGCGACTGGACGACCAGGCCGATCAGGGTGCCGATGCCGAGCAGCCGGACGCCCTCGGGGGAGATGTTCTCCGGGGTGACCTGGGTGGCGTTGTAGCCGCCGAACACCCAGATGTACGCGCCGAAGGTGAAGATCACCACGATGTTGTTGAGGACCGGGGTCCACATCATCGCGCCGAACCGGCCCCGGGCGTTCAGGATCTGGCCCATCACCACGTGGATGCCCATGAAGAAGATGGTGGGCAGGCAGTACCGGGCCAGCGCCACGGTGGTGTCGGCGCGGGCCGGGTTGGCCATCATCGGGTGGGCGATCAGCTGCACCAGCAGTGGCGCCGCGATCACGGCGAGGAACACCACGCCGCCGAGCCCGACCATCACCAGGGTGAGCAGCCGGCTGGCGTAGGCGGTGCCGCCGTCCTCGTCGTTCTTCATGCTGCGCACCAGCTGCGGCACGAAGACCGCGTTCAGCGCGCCGCCGCCGATCAGGATGTACAGCAGGGTCGGCAGGGTGTTCGCGGCGTTGTACGAGTCACCCATGACGGCGATGCCGATGCCGCCGGCGATCACCATCGTCCGCAGGAAGCCGGTGCCGCGCGAGACCAGAGTGCCGGCCGCCATGATCGCGCTGGAGTTCAGCAGGCTGGCGACCTTGCCCCCGCCACCGCCGGCCGCCGGGGCGGCCTCGGCCGGGGCGGGGGTCTGCTGCGCCGCGCGCTCCTCGGCGACGATGTCCGCCAGCGGTTCCACCGCCGGCGGCACCGCGACGGCGGCCACCTGCATGGTGGCCTCCTCCTCGGACAGCGGCGGGTCGAACTCGATCGGGGGCACGAAGGGGCGCCGGTCGTCCGGGCCGCCCTGCTGCGGCTGGCCCGGGTAGCCGCCCGCCGGCGGGTACGGCGCGGCCGGCGGCACCGGGGCGACCGGCGGGGTGCCGGGCTGGGTCGGGGCCGGGGCCGGCTGCGGCACCGGCGGCGGGGCCGCGGCCTCGGTCGTGCGGTTGCCGAACAGCGCCTCCACGCCGACGTACTCGGTGCTCTCGCTGTCCCAGGCCGAGTGCGCCGGGCCCGGCTCCCACTGCGGCCGGGGCTGCTCGGCGCCGCCCCACTGGTCGCCGCCCGCCGGGGCGGGCTCCTCCCGCCAGGCGGCCTGGGCCGGGGTGTCCCAGCCGGGCTGCACCGGCGGCACCGGCGGCGCGAACGGCGTCGGCGACGGGAACTGCGCCGGGGTCACCGGCGTCGGGTAGCCACCGCCCTGCGGCGGCAGCTGCGGCGGCACGTCGTACGCGGCGGCCGGCGGCTGCGGCGTGGCGGGCCGCCCGGCCCGCAGACCGTACGGGTCCTGGCCGTCCTGCGCGCCCCCGTACGCGTCGGCCGCGTACGGGTCCTGGGCGTAGGTGTCGGCCACGTACCAGTCGCCGGACGGCGACTCGGCGCCCGGCCGGCTCTCACCGCGGCCCGGCGGCCGCTCCTCGCTGCGCCCGGTCATGTCACCTCTTCGCTGTCGTGGGGGGAGGCCGGCCCGGCGTTGCGGGGGGTCGGCGGTATCAAGGACCAACCTTCTCATCACTGGCGGCCCGATCCCGGCCATCCGCGCTGCTGCCGCGCGGTGTCTGCGCAGGACCGTCACCAGCGGAACCGTCCCCGCCCGGGCCTCCGTCGGCCTCCGCGTCGGCGGTCCCGTCGGCGGTCCCGTCGGCGGTCCCGTCGGCGGCCCGGTCGGCGTCTGCGTCGGCGTTCTCGGCGCCCCCCGCGTCGCCGACCGGCTGGTCGCCGTCGGCGTGCGGCTGCCCGGCGCGGCGCTTGCGCTGGCGGATGAAGCGCAGCGCGGCCAGCAGCAGCAGGGCGCCGGCGCCCGCGAAGACGTACAGCACGCCGTTGGTCACCGAGGTGACCTCCACCCTGAAGCGCTGGGGCGCGCCGTACGGCTGCGGGTTGGGGCCGGTGGTCATCAGTTGGGCGGTCATCCAGACCGGCCCGTTGTTGTGCGCCTCGGCCTGGAAGCGGAGCGTGACGCTCTGCGAGGGCGGCAGGACCAGCTCCTCCTCGGCGCGCACCTTCAGCCGGTTGGGCTGGGTGGAGGTGAGCACCAGCTTGAGGTTGGTGACGGTCTGGGTGAGGTCGTTGCGGACGCTGACCTGGAGCAGCCCGGTGTCGCCGGCCAGGGTGACCACGTTCTTGGGCGGCACCCGGACGGCGTTGGTCAGCTCGCCCAGGTAGTTGTCGACGCCGGCCCGGTAGGTGCTGCCGGCCGGCGGCTGGGCGCGCCACTCGGTGGACAGCGAGCGGACCATGGCCGCGCTGAACGGGCCGCGCACCCGCTGCGGCAGGGTGAGCACCCGCATCAGGGTGTCCAGGTCGTGCTGGATCTTGTCGGTGCTGCTCAGGTCGGCGGCCGGCAGCTCCGAGGCGCGGGCCTGGGCCGGGTAGTCGGGGGCGGCCGGGACGGCGGAGTTGGCCTTCGGGTCGGGCGCGCCCTGGGCCAGCACGTCCAGCTTGGCCGGCGCGATCCACTTGTCGGTGGCCGCTTGCAGGGCGTTGGCCAGCACCTTGGCGGTGTTCGCGGTCAGCTCGCGCGGCGGCATCACCAGCAGGCCGCGCGGGTTCTGCGGCTCCTCGTGGGTGATCACGTAGGTCTCGGCGAGGAAGCGCTGGGTCGCCTGGGTCTGTGCCTGCGGGGTGCTCAGGTCGGCGTCGAACAGCGAGGTGACGGTCTCGTCGGCGACCACGGCGTTCTGGCCGTTGCCGATCGGGCGGACCGCGGTCGGGGTGTACTTGACGCTGCTCGACTCCGGCACGCTCTGGCCGTTGACCAGGACCAGGCCGCTGCCGGACTGCTGGGTGAGGCCGGCGATCTGCTGGTCCAGGTAGCCCTGGTACGGCCAGGCCACGTCCGAACGGGTGTCCACGGAGAGCCGGCCCTCGACGGTGAGCCGGCCGGCGGTGGCGGCCTTGCTCAGCGCGGTGGTCATCCCGCTCAGGTCGGCGCCGTTGTGCGCGATCGAGGCGACGTCCGGGTCGGCGTACGGCAGCGCCACCACCTGGGTGCCCGGCTTGGCGACGGCGGCCCGCAGCTTCTCCAGCCAGGCCGTGGCGGCGGCCGTGCCGGCGCCCTGGACGGTGTTGTCGTCCTTGGCGGGCTTGCCCTCGCGCTCGCTGCCCGGCTTCTGCACCCGGTACGGCCGGGTCATCGCGAACGCGGTGTCCAGCAGGTCCGGGTCGATCACCCAGGTCAGCCCGGGCAGCTTGGCACCGGTGTCCACCAGCTCGTACAGCCGGCCGCCCGGGGCGAACTCGGCCGCCAGGCTGTCGTTGCGCAGCACCGAGGCGGTCTGGTCGTTCTCGGAGGTGGCGGTCTGCGCGGCCAGCACCGGCGCGTGCACCAGCGGCCAGAGCGTCGTGACCTTGGTGGGCTGCGCCTCGCCGGGGTTCGGGTTGTACGGCAGGAAGGTCCGGGCGATGCCGAGTGCCCGCTCCTTCTGGTTGTCCGCGGTCGCGCCCCAGACGTCCACCGCGAGTTCGTAGACGCCGCTCTCGGACAGCCCGAGGTCGCTCACCGCGACACCGAGGGTGTACGACTGGCTCTGGCCCGGGCCGAGCTCCGGCAGGGCGTACTGCGGGCTGTCCAGCTCCACGCCGTCCGCGCCGAGCGGACTGGTCCGGCCGGCCACCGTGGCGAGGTCGTTGCGCCGCTCCAGCGGCCGGCCCGAATACGGCTTGCGGACGGCCGCGTGGGCGCCCTTGAGCACCGACCGGCCGCCGTTGGTGACGTGCCCGCTGATCGTCACGGTGCCGTTCGGGGCGGCCACCAGCGGCGCCACCGTCTCGATCGTCATGGTCACCGGGGACTCGGCCGAGGCGCCGCTGTCGGCGGCCGGCCGGAGTCCGCCGCCGGCGGGCAGTGCCCCGGCGGGAGTCGCGGTGAACAGCGTCAGGGCCGCCGCGCAGGCGCGTCCTCACGGCCGATGGCGCCCGGTGCTACCTCCGCGAGAACGGGGAGGCGGACGCGCCCGCGGTGATCCGCGCGCTCCACCGCCTCAGCCTGG
>NZ_JBEOSA010000055.1:0-62100 GCF_040302625.1 Kitasatospora sp. NPDC097643
CACGAAGACCGCCCCTGACCACCCACCCCGAGGGCGCAGTACGTCCGGCCTGCCCGGGAACGGCACCGCCCGTAGGAGAACGACCGTGGCGAAGCCCCGCCGACTTCCCACTCCACCCCATCACGTTCAGAGCCCGTCCGGGCGGCGCGACAGCCAGTCGGCGTGCCGCTCGCGCAGACGGTCCCGCTCATCCGGCGAGGCGAGGAAGACGTCCGCCCCGCCGTCGTAGGGGCTGTAGAGGCGCCGCATGGCGGTGTCTGTGATGATCACACCGGACACCTCGTCGTCGGCGACCCGGCGCAGCAGGGCGTCGAGGCAGCCGTACCGCCACTCCCGGCGCTCGACGAAAACGTGGCAGTAGCTGCGGAACTCCGGATCCGGGTCGTCCCGGTACAGCCAACTCCGCCAGTGCACACCGCCCCCGCCGGCCGGGGCCTCCGGCGTGCCGGTCCACACCGGCGTGCTGACGTACACCTCCTGGCCCGCGAACAGCTCGTCCAGCACGGTGTTGTAGCGCTCCAGCGCGACGGCGTACTCGGCCTCGTCCCCGGGGTAGCGCTTGGACTCCGGCAGGCTGTGGAAGCGCACCCAGACGTCCCCGTGCTCCTCGCCGATCTCGTACCCGATCGGCGGGCCGCCCGGCCACTGCCGCTCCCACAGATCCCACAGCGCAGCCAGCGCGTCCCGGTCCACGTCGATCCCCTCCGTCACCCGGCTGATCATCCCAGACGCCGATTCCCCCGCCGGGGGGAGGCTCCCGGCCCCTGAGCAGGAGGCCCGGCCGCCGTGATCCACGGCACCGTGGATCACGACGGACGACGGAGATCCCGGAGAGGACCGAGCAGTTGACACCGGAGACGACGCGGCGGGCGGCGGCCACGGCAGGGGCCCTGGCTCTCCCCTACATCGCGCTGAAGACGTACTGGGCGGCAGGCGGGCAGGCAGGGATCGCGGACGGGTTCGACATGGCGGCGGAGTTCGAGCACAACGGTGCGCCCGCCGCACTCGTGTGGCTGGAGCGGCACGGCGTCGACTTCACGGCCGTCCTCGCGCTGGCGGGCCTGGCCCTCGCCTTCGCCCTGCTCTCGCCGATGAGGAGCCGGCGCATGGTCCGCCGGATGCTGCTCGCCCCGGCCTGGGCGGGGACGCTGCTGGTGCCGTACGGGCTGCTCACCGCCCTGGCGGGCGCGTTCGGTGACCGGACGGACGGTCCGCTCACCGGCTGGGTGATCCCCGCCGGGGCGGCCGCCTTCGTGGGCATCGGGACGGCCCTCGCCCTCGGCGCCTGGCCCCGACGCCGCGCACCGGAAGCGACCGGTACCTCCGCCCCGGGGAGTAACCGGCACCCCCGCACCGCAGTGACCGGCGCCCTCCCACCGAAGTGACCCACTCCCTCGTACCGGTGTCCTAAATCTGGTCGTGCCGAGCCCGCCGGGGCCGTACCGTAGTCCGGTCGACGATCTTGGGACGAACTACGAGGGAACGGGGCAGAACGCCATGCAGCAGTACCAGGGGTGGGCCGACGAGCGCTTCGGCGCGGTCGCGGACGTCTTCGCCGCCAACTTTGCCGAGTTCCCCGAACTCGGCGCCGCCGTCACGGTGTTCGCCGGCGGCCGCAAGGTGGTCGAGCTCTGGGGCGGCACCGCCGACGAACGCACCGGGCGGGCCTGGACGCAGGACACCGTGGTGCCGGTGTTCTCCTGCGCCAAGGGACCGGTGAGCATCTCCGCCCACCTGCTCGCCGAGCAGGGCCGGCTCGACCTGGACGCGCCGGTCGCCCGCTACTGGCCGGAGTTCGCCCAGAACGGCAAGCGCGACATCACCACCCGGATGATCCTCGGCCACCGCGCCGGCATCCCGGCCCTGGACGCGGTGCTCTCCTTCGAGGAGATCGCCGCCTGGACGCCGGTCGTCCGGGCGATCGAGGAGCAGCGGCCGCTCTGGGAGCCGGGCGAGACGTACGAGTACCACGGTCATGTGCTCGGCTTCGCGGTCGGCGAGGTGATCCGCCGGATCACCGGGCTGACGCCGGGCGCGTTCCTGCGCAAGGAGATCGCCGAGCCGCTCGGCGGCCTGCCGGTCTGGATCGGCCTGCCGGAGAGCGAACTCCCGCACCTGGCCCGGCTGGTGGAGGCCGAGGGCCGCCGCCCGATGCCCGGCCCGGAGCACCTGCTGACCCGGATCGTGACGATGAACGGCGCGCTGGTCTTCCCCGGCCTGGACGTGCCGCACGGCTGGAACGACCCGGCCCTGCACGCGATCGAGCTGCCGGGCGCGGGCGCCGTCGCCTCGGCGACCGGCCTGGCGGGCCTGTACGCGGCGGCCGTCACCGGACTGGACGGCGGGTCGCGCCTGCTCTCGCCCGACACCGTCACCGACGCGCTGCGCGAACTCTCCGCCGGCCAGGGCTTCCTGGGCTTCGACATGGGTGCCCGCTGGGGTGCGGGCGTGCTGCTCGACTCCCCCGGCTTCCGCCCGCTGCTGGGCGCGCGCAGCTTCGGCAACGACGGCGCGGGCGGCCAGTTCGCCTTCGGGGACGACGAGTTCGGCATCGGCTTCGGCTACGTCGCCAACCGGATGATCGGGCACGGCGACGCCCGCGCGACCCGGCTGGTGGAGGCGGTCCGCGGATGCCTGAACTGACCGGCGGGGCCCCGGACTTCCTCGCGCAGCTCACCACCCTGGCCACCACCGGCGTCCTCGGCGGCCTCGGTGGCCTCGGCGGGCTCCGCTACAACGCCTCGCTGCCCGAACTCGCCGACCGCTACGGGCGACCGTGGGACGGCGGCCGGGTGCACAAGGGGTCCCGCTGGCCGCACCTCTTCGGCTGGGGCGACGTGCAGACGGTGTTCTGCCGGTGCCGCCGGCTCCGCTCGTTCTCCCTGCCCGCCTGGCACGGCGAGCTCGAACTCCCCACCCCCGACGGCGGGTTGCGGACCATCGACTCCCAGGTCACCGAGTCCGCCCTGGTCGCCGCACTCACCGCCGCCAACTGCCGCTGGGAGACCGTGACGTACCAGAACCTCCCCGGCCAGCGGACCCTGGAGGTCACGCCGGCCGAGGAGGTCCGGGTGGGACTCGTCCTCGTCGACCGCGAGGGCTATGACGAACCGCCCCTGGCGGACTGGCTGTTGAACAAGGCCCTGCTCTGGGGCTACGACCACGTCGACTGCCCCGAGCCCGACCGGTCCCAGCCCGACGACGGGTGGGGGGCCGCCGTGGACTGAGCACACCGGCCGCGGTGCGACCGGACCGTTCCGACCCCCGTCCGGAACGGTCCGGTCCTCCCCCCTCCCCCGTTTCCTGCGGCTACTTCAGCAGGAAGTCGTAGACCGCCTGCCGCCCCACGTCGCTGGCCGCCCGGGTCTGCACCGAGTGCGCGGCCCCCGGGACGATCACGACCTGCGCCTGGCGCGCCATGGCCGCCTCCTGGTGCAGCCACTCCAGCGGGGTGGAGAGGTCCCGGTCGCCGCCGAGCAGCAGCACCGGCACGTTCGGCAGCTTGCGGTGCTCCGACGGGGCCGGCGGGACGGGCTCCTGCGGCCAGTTCAGGCAGGTGAGCAGGGAGCCGAGCCCGGTGGCGGTGTCCGCGTCGAACGGCCAGGTCTGTTCGGCGGTCAGCTGCTGCCGGGTGCGCTCCAGCGCGGCCGGGCGGCTCTCCACCGGCGTGTCGGAGGTGCCCCAGGGGTAGCGGCCGTCGGCGCACAGGGCGCTGGCGTGCAGGCCCTGGCTGAGCAGCCAGGCCGGGACGGCGTCGCCCTCGTGGCCGCCGTCGATGTAGCCCTGGAGCTTCTCCGGGTGCCCGGCGGCCGCCTCGTGCAGGGCCTCCGGGATGCCGCCGTAGTTGGGGTCGACGAACTCGTAGGAGGTGAGCGCGTCCAGCACCGCCGGTCCGTTGTGGTAGCGCCGGACGGTCTCGGCGAGGTCGACGGCCGGGTCGGTGGTGCAGCCGGTGGCCTGGCAGGCGGCCCGCAGCACCCGGGCGGCGGCGGGCAGTGCGGCCAGGTCCATCGGGTCGTAACTCTGTTGCGGCACCACGGAGTCGAGCACCAGCCGGGCCACGTGCCCGGGGTGGGCGAGGGCGTACCGCTCGGCGACGAAGGTCCCGTACGAGACGCCGTCGAGAGTGAGGCGGTGGTCGCCGAGGGCGCGGCGCAGCAGGTCGATGTCGCCGACGGTCTCCGCGGTGCCGTAGTAGCGCCGGTTCGGGCCGATCGCGGCCGCGCAGTCGGTGACGGCCTGCGGGGTCGGCGGGGTGAGGTCGGAGGCGCCCATCTGCTCCTGGAGGGCGGGGCACTGCAGGGCGTTGTCGCCGGTGCCGCGCTGGTCGAACATGACCAGGCGGTAGTCCTTGAGGACCGGGCCCAGCTTGCTGACGATGCGCTTGACCAGCGGGACGCCGGGCTGGCCGGGGCCGCCGGTGAGGAACAGCAGGTCGCCCTTGGGGGCCTTGGTGTTGCCGGCGACGGCCACCGCCAGGTTGAGGGTGCCGGGGGTTGCGCCGCTGTGGTCGAGCGGGACGGTGAGCGTCCCGCAGGTGAAGTCGGGCAGCTCCGGGCAGGGTGCCTGCCCGGTGAGTCCGCTGCCCGGGGCGGGCCGGTCCTCACCGGCCGTGGCGCCGACGGCGGGTGTGGCCAGCGTGGTGCCGGCGACCACCGCGACGGCGCCCAGCAGGGCGGCGATACGGCCGCGCGTGCTCGTCATGTTCGTCCTTCCCGTTCGACCGCGTCCCCCGTGTGACGCGGTCACGAAAGAAGCTTGTGCCCTGGACCACTTCGGGCGCGACGATTCGTGTCAGGATTCGACCAGCTTCGAAACCTCAGGGGTCCCGAGGCCACTCGGCCGGCGGAACGGCGGGGGAACAGGGGGAGGAACGGCCATGATCCAGCTCACCATCGACTCCAACGGGCTCGCCCGCTCCCGCTTCGTCGTGTCACCGCTGCACGAGGCGGTGAACACCCTGATGGCCTCCGGCCTGGGCCCCCGCACCGGCCCGTACGCCTGGGTCGGCCGGACCAGACGCGTGCTGCGGCGGGAACGGCTGGAGCTGCTGTCCGGGCTGGCGCTGGACCAGGACGGCGGCTACCTGCCCGACTTCCTCTCCCCGCACCCGACCGGGCCCGCGCCGACGGTCGAGGAACAGCTGGAGGCGGTCCGCCGCACCGCGCCGGAGCGGGTCCGGGCCGAGCTGGCGATCGCCCAACACGGCCTTGCCGCCGCACGCCTGAACGGCCGCCAGGTATCGGACGTGGTGCTGCGCACGCTGGAGCGCGGCCCGCGCTACTTCGCCGAGCGGGTGGCCGACGAACTGGGCCACTACTGGGAGTTGGCGCTCGCCCCGTACTGGCCGGACGCCCGGGCGGTGCTCGACCCCGAAATCGACCAGCGGGGCCGCTTCCTCGCCCGGCACGGTTCGGCGGCGCTGTTCAACTCCCTTGCCCCGGAACTGTCCTGGGTGGAGGGGCGGATCGAGCTGGAGAGCCGCTTCGAGGTCGCGCTGCCCGCCCGGATGGTGCTGCTGATGCCGACGCTGGTGACCCGGACGATCCACGTCATCCTGGACCCGGTCGACGGGTACCACCGGGCGCCGACCCTGATGTACCCGGCCGCGCAGCCGATCGCCGTCCCGCACGCGCCCACGACCGCGCTGGCCCAGCTGCTCGGGCCGACCCGGGCCGATCTGCTCGCCGCGCTGGTCGACCCGGCCACCACGGTGGCCCTGGCGGGCCGGCACTTCCTCAGCCCGGGCACGGTCTCCTACCACCTGGGCGTGCTGCACCGCTCGGGGCTGGTCAGCCGGGTGCGCAGCGGGCGCGAGGTGCTGTACCGGCGGACGCCGCGCGGGGAGGAGCTGGTGGCGGAGGGGTAACGGTCGCGGCCTGCCTCACGCCAGGGCGCGCGGCAGCACCACCCGGACCCACTCCTCCGGCTGCGACAGGTGCGGAGCGTGACCGGCACCCTCGTACAGGTGCCGTTCCGCGTTCGACAGGGTGAGGTCGACCAGGTCCAGCACCTCACCGAAGATCGGCGGGCTGTCGTCGCTCTGGGTGAGCAGCGCGGGCTCGGTGAAGCCGGCCAGCGCGGTGAGGTCGAGGTCCAGCGCGTCCGGGTCGCGCAGCTCGTCCAGGAAAGTCGGCGCGTTGCGCACGAAGGTGTGCCGGACCGGCGCGGGCAGCTGGGCCCACGCGCCGGGGCCGAACGCCACGGTCTCCACGAACAGCTCCGCCGCCGCGGCCGACTCGGCCTGCTCCAGCAACTCCCGGACGCCGGCGATCCGGTCCGCGAAGGCCGTGCCGATCGGCCGCAGCCCCGGGTCGGCGAGCAGGACCCCGATGCCGGGCGGCTCGTGCACGGCGATCCCGCGCAGCAGGTCGGGCCGGGCCGCGGCGAGCCGGAGCGTGATCAGCGAGCCGTACGAATTGCCGCAGACGAACGCCGGGGCCAGGCCCAGGCCCTCGATCAGCCCGGCCAGGTCGGCCGCGTCCTCGTGCACCGACCCCTGGGTGAGCAGGTCCTCGCTGCGGCTGTGCCCGCGCCGGTCGTAGGCGACCACCGTGGTGGACTCGGCCAGCCCGGGCATCACCCGCGCCCAGCCGTCCGCGTCGCTCCACGACCCGTGGACCAGGACGACGCCGGGGCCCTCACCGAGGGCCTCGTAGTGCAGCGACACCCCGTTCACCCTGATCTCGGCCATCACGAGCCTCCCGATCTCGGCGGTGCTCCCCCACCAGCCTGACACAACCCTCGGGAACGCTCAGATCCAGTTCACACAGAGTCACCGACCGGCCGGTCACCGCCGCGCCGTCGTCACGGCGTGGGCGCTCCGGGCCCCGCCACCCAGCCCTGGAGGGTCGGCAGCACCTGGGTGGCGACGCGGTACAGGGTGGTCTCGTCCGGGGTGGCGAAGTCCTGACGCCAGACGGTGAATTCGAAGGTGCCACCGCCCGCCGCGGCGTCCTTCTGGACGACCAGGTGGCGCGACACGCCGCCCGTGCCGGCGCTGGACGTCCCGCCCTTGAACGACAGCGCCGTCGTGCGGCCGTCGTACGTCATCGCGGGGTGGCCGAGGACGGTGGTCGTCGTCGGGTTCCGGTTGCCTCTGACCCGGCCGAGGTCCTCGATCGAGATCTTCTTGTTGTCGGTGACCTCGATGCAGAGCGAGCCGATCTGCACCTGCGCCGAGGCGTCGAACTCCTTCGTCCCGTCCGCGAAGGTGAACGGCCCGCCGCCGGACTGCGCGATCGACACGTGCTCGCCGGGCAGGCCCGCCAGCGTCGGCAGGTCCGGGCGGTTGAGCGCGGCGCACAGCGCCGGGTACTCGGGCGCGTCCGTGTCCTTCGGCGGGTTGCACACGGCCGGCTTGCTGCTCTGACTCGTCAACGGGTCGTCCACCGCGGCGGCCAGCCCCATGAACGCCCCGATGACCCCCGCCACCAGCACCACCGCCGCCGCGATCTGCACCCCCACACTCGGCCCGCGCTTCCCCGGCGCCCCCGCCTCGGCCTCGACCTCCGCCCCGGCCTCAGCCTCGGCCTCGATCTCCACCCCGGCCTCGGTCTCAGCCTCGGTCCCGGCCCCGTCCCCACCCACACGCTCATCCATCACCGGCGGACCGTACCCCAACTCCCGCCGCCGCCCCAGCGGATTTTCGGCCCCATGAGGAAGCGGTTTCGGCGGCACCGGGACTCTAGGAGGGTGAGGAGGTGCTCATGGGAGTAACGAAAGCCGACCGGGGCGACGAGTTCCAGGCGTTCATCGTCGGTGCCTGGCCCCGGCTGCTGCGGACGGCGTACCTGCTGACCGGGGAGCAGTACGCCGCGGAGGACCTGGTGCAGTCCGCGGCGGAGAAGGCCTGTGCGGCCTGGGGGAAGGTCCGCCGGGCCGACGATCCGTACGCCTACGTGCGCCGGATCATGGTGAACGAGTACGCCCGCCGCTGCCGGCGCCGGCCGCCGGAGCTGCTGGTCACCAGCGTGCCGGACGGGCCCGGCGAGGAGGACGGCTTCGCGCGGTCCGACCAGCGCGCGGCGCTGATGGCCGCGCTCGCCACCCTGCCGCCGCGCCAGCGCGAGGCGGTGGTGCTTCGGCACTGGGAGGACCTGAGCGACAGCCAGACCGCGGTGGCGATGGGCTGCTCGGTGGGGGCGGTGCGCAGTCAGACGGCGAAGGGCATAGCGCGGCTGCGGCAGACCGCGGCACTGCGGGCGATCAAGGGCTTGGCACACATCGGAGGCGGGGCATGAGCATGAGCAGCGGCAACGGGACGGGCGCGATGGATCAGATGGACGACGGCGACACCACGCTGTGGGTCGGGCTCGGCCTGGCGGAGGCGGCGGCCGGGGCGAAGGTCGGTCCGGTGCCGGTCGCGGACATCCTGGCGGGCGGGCGCCGGCTGCGGCGCCGACGGCACGCGCTGGTGGGGATGGTCGCGCTGGGGTCGGCGATGGTGCTGGCCGGCGGGGCGATGGCGGCCCTGCACGGCGCCGCGGCGGACGGCGGCTCGGTGGCGGCGATCGCCCCGGCCAACGCCGGGCCGGGCGGCGGCACCGGCGGCGGGCCCTCGTTCGAGCCGCCGGCCGGCGCCGTGGCGGCGGTGCGCAACCCGCTGGTGCCGGTCCGGACGGTGCTGGCTCAGGGCACCGTCGACGGCAAGGAGTGGAAGGTGTGGGCGGCGCTGTGGCCGCTCGCCCCGCAGGAGCGGGCCTACGAGCAGGCGCTGGCCGTCTGGAACGAGCGCCGCACCGTCGACCCCGAACTGAGCAGGCCGACGGAGGACTTCGTCCGGCAGTACTGGCAGCCGGACAGCGACGTCGTCAACGTCTACTTCACGGTGGACGGCGTGCGCCTCGGCCACGACAGCGAGGGCACCGCCCTGGCGCCGGGCCACCTCCCGCCGCAGGCCGCCCAGGCCACCACGTTCGGCGGCGGCCTGCTCGGCCACCGGGGCAAGGACGACACGGTGGCCCCGCTCGACGTGGCGACGGTCGCACTCGGGCCGAACGTCGGCAGGGTGGTGGTCACCTGGACGGACGGCACGACCACCGAGCCGCAGGCGGTCACCGTCGGGGACTCCCCGATCCGCCGCATCGCGCTGGCCGCACCGGACGGCAAGAAGGCCAAGTCCTGGCAGTTCTACGACCGCAACGGCGCCAAGCTCCCGAACGACGGGATCGAGCTGCTGAGCTGAGCCGAGCTGACCTGAGCTGATCCGGACCACCCCTCCCACGCCCCGGCGGGCCCTCACGGGCCCGCCGGTTGACAATAGGCAGGTAAATACCTGCATAATCGAGGGGTGAGCCTCGAAGCAACAGCGATGGACACGGTGTTCAAGGCCCTGGCCGACCCCACCCGACGACTCCTGCTCGACCGTCTCCGGGAACAGAACGGCCAGACCCTGCGCGAACTGTGCGAGCGCCTCGACATGGCCCGCCAGTCCGCGACCCAGCACCTGGACGTCCTCCGGAAAGCCAACCTCGTCACCGTCGTCCGGCGCGGACGGGAACGGCTCCACTACCTCAACCCGGTGCCCATCCACGAGATCGAGGAACGCTGGATCTCCGGGTTCGAGAAGCCCAACCTGCAATTGATCAGCGCCATCAAGAACCAGGCGGAGGAATACGCCATGACCGGCACCACGGCCACCGTGCCCAGCTACGTGTACGTCACCTACATCCGCGCGAGCGCCGAGCAGGTCTGGCAGGCCCTCACCGACGCCGACCTCACCGCCCGCTACTGGAACCACGCCAACGTCTCGGACTGGCAGCCCGGTTCGCCCTGGGAGCACCGTCGGATCGACGGCTCCGGCGCCGTCGACGTGGTCGGCAAGGTGCTCGAAGCCGAGCCCCCGACCCGGCTGGTCATCACCTTCGACGACGCCCCGGACGCCGGGACCAAGCGCGAGCCGTCCGTCGTCACCTTCGACGTCGAACCGCACCAGGACATCGTCCGGCTCACCGTGACCCACGAGAACCTGCCCAACCTGGACATGTACCACGGCATTTCGCGCGGCTGGGCGGCCGTCCTCGCCAACCTCAAGTCGCTGCTCGAAACCGGCGAACCCCTCCCCCAGGCGCCCTGGGAGATGTCGGGCACCACCAGCCACGCGTGACCCGCCGGGACGAGGAGACCGACATGCTCGACACCGCCCCGCTCCGCGACGCCTACCGCGCCCTGCTCGACGCCGCCGTCACCGTGGCCGAGGCCGGCGACGCCGTCACCACCCCGCCCCCGGGCGAGTGGAACGCCGACCAGATCCTGGCGCACGTCTCGCTGGTCACCGCCGCCACCATCACGGCCGTCTCCGAGGTCGCCGCGGGCGCCCACGCCGGCTACGACAACCGCAACGCCCTCGACCCCTGGACCATCGACCGCCTCATCACCCTCGCCGGCGGCCCGGAGGGGCTGCGCACCCGCCTCCGGCACCAGGGCGACGCCCTGTGCGCCCTGGCCGGCCCGCAGCTGAGCGGCAGCGAACTCGACACCCCGGTACCGACCCTGCTGCTCTCGAACGGCACCGTCCTCGTCGACCAACCGCTGGCCCTGCGCGACCTGGTCACCGGCCTAGCCGACGTCGAACTGCCCAACCACACCGCCCAGTTGCTCGCCCTCCTGCCGGCCCGGGCCTGACCGCACACCAGCCGGCCCGGCGCCCCGCCACCCCGACGGGACGCCGGGCCGTCCGGCACCCGGGCGGGGCACCACCAGACGCCGCAACGCACCGAAGCGGGCGGCGCCACCTGCCGGGCCCCAGCTCCCGCGCTCATCCCCCAGCCGCCACCGCCGCCCGCACCGTCGACGCGATCAGCGCCCGCGCCGCCCGGGGCCGGCCCGGCAGCAGCCCCGGCAGGTCGGACGCGGCCGCGACCGCGAACCCGGCGGCGATGTTCGAGTGCAGCGAGACGGCGTGCCCGCGCTGGTACGGATCGGCGCCGAGCGCCTCCCAGACCGCCCAGGTCTCCCGCAGCGGCGACGGCTCGTACCGCACCGGCCGCCCCAGCACCTCGGCCAGCACACCCGCCAGGTCCGCGCCGCCGACCACGGCCTCGCCCTCCAGCTCGTACGTCCGGCCGGCGTGCGGGACGGGCCGGCCCGCGTCGATCGCCCCCTGCACCTCGCGGGCGACCCGCGCCGCGGCGTCGGCCAGGTCCTCCCGGGACACCACCGGCAGCGTCCCCGGCCCCCACGGCAGCCGGAACACGCCCTCGGCGGCGGCGAGTTCGGCCCCCAGCCCGGCCAGCGTCCCGGCGAACTCGGCGTACAGGCCGTTGCGCAGCACCGTCCAGCCGAGCGGCGCGGCCGCCAGCGCCCGCTCCGTCCAGCGGTGCGGCACGGCGAGGGTCATCCGCTCGCCCGAACCGGCGATGCTGGTGTAGACCACGTGCCGGACGCCGGCCCGCACGGCCGCCTCGATCGCCGCGCCGTGCCGGGCGATCACCACGTCGTCGTCGGCGTAGCCCGCCGAGACCAGCAGCAGCACGTCCACCCCCGCGAAGGCCTCGGCCAGCGCGGCCGGATCGTCGAAGTCCACCGTCCGCCCGCCGTCCGGCGGGGTCCGCGAGCCGGCGAGGACGGGCGCGCCGTCCTCGGCCAGTCGACGGTGGACCAGGCTGCCAAGGGCTCCGGAGACACCGGTGACCAGGATCATCTGACACTCCTTTGACGTTCACGCACTCGTGGAGGGGGACGACGTCCATCCTCGGCAGCGGATCCCGATCGGGTAAGGAGGCAGTTCCATGTCACTGGGGCACACCGGGGTAACCAGCGAACCGGCCGGCGAGGTGGCCGACGAGGCGAGCACGGCCGCACTCTTCGACCTCGAGGAGAGCGAGAAGGACTGCGGCATCCGCGACGTCCTGGACCGGCTCGGCGACAAATGGTCCGTGCAGGTGGTGGTCGAACTCAGCCGCGGCGTCCGCCGGTTCCGCGAGCTCCAGCGCGCCCTGCCCGGCGGCATCTCGCAGCGGATGCTCACCCTCACCGTCCGCCGCCTGGAACGGGACGGGATGGTCTCGCGCACCGTCCACCCGACCGTGCCGCCCCGGGTCGACTACGAGCTGACCGACCTGGGCCGCAGCCTCGCCCACCTCGTCCGGACCCTGACCGACTGGTCGCTCCGGCACCACCACGCCATCGCCGAACACCGCGCCCGCTGGGACGCCGCCCAGCCGCAGTGAGCAGCGCTTCCGGTCCGCCCGAAAACCTGTTGCTGCCGCCCCACCGCAACGGCAGGCTCCCCCGGTCCGTCTCCCTTCTCCCCCACTCCACGCCCGGTTCCCCCTCGGCTGGCTAGACTCCCCGGCACCGTCCGAAGCCGAGGGGGACTCCGCCGTGACCAGCCGCACCATCGCCGCCGTCGACGAGCCGCAGCTGCGCGCCCTGCTCCGGGCCCAGCACCCGGACCTCGCGGACCTCCCGCTGCGCCCGGTCCCCGGCGGCTGGGACCACCAGATGTGGCGCCTCGGTGAGGAGTTGGCCGTCCGGCTGCCGCGCACCGCCCGCGCCCCGGAGCTGCTCCGCAAGGAGCGCCGCTGGCTCCCGCTCCTCGCCCCGCACCTGCCGCTGCCCGTGCCCCACCCGCTGCGCGAGGGCGCGCCGACGGCGGAGTACCCGCACCCCTGGTCGGTCACGGCCTGGGTCGCGGGCGTCCCGGGCGACCACGCCGAGGTCACCCGCCCGGAGGCCGCCGCCGACGCCCTCGCCGCCTTCCTCCGCGCCCTCCACCACACCGAACCCCCCACCCCCGCCCCGCACTTCACCACCTCGCAGCGCGGTGGCCCGCTCGCCGCGGGCGAGGAACAGTTCGAGCGGATGATCCCGACCCTCGGCCCCGCCGGGCTCGCCGCCGAGGCCCCGGCGGTCCGCGCGCTCTGGGCGGACGCGGCCTCGGCGCCGCTCTGGCCGGGCCCGCCGGTCTGGCTGCACGCCGACCTCCACCCCGCGAACGTCGTCCTCGCCGACGGCACCCTCGCCGGAGTGATCGACTTCGGCGACCTCTGCACCGGCGACCCGGCCACCGACCTCGCCGCCGCCTGGCTGCTCCTGCCCGCCGCCGCGATTCCCCGATTCCTCGCCGCCTACGGCCCGTTGGACCCCGCGACGGTCCGCCGCGCCCGGGGCTGGGCCCTGCTGCGCGCCCTCGTCCTGATCGACATCGGCCGCGCCGGCGAGCGCGGCCTCCCCGGCGGCCAGCCCACCTGGGGCCCGGCCGGGCGCGCGACCCTCACCCGCCTCCTAGCCGACCACTGAAACACCCAACTCCGCGATCACATCCAAGAGGTGACAACACATCAGCGATCAGCGATAGGTTGTGCCGGAAACCAGCGCCGGGGCCGGGACCAGGGCCAGGACCGACCACGGCACCGAAACGTGCAAAAGGGGCGGGCCATTGCAGCCGGGCGACGTACTCGACGGGCGGTACCAACTGGTCGAGCAGATCGGCGAAGGCGCGTTCGGCGCGGTCTGGCGGGCCCGCGACGCGCGGATCCAACGCCTCGTCGCCGTCAAGGTGATGCTGCCGGGCAGCGCCAACACCCCCAAGGACGAGGCCCGGTTCGCCCGCGAGGTGGCCACCGCCGGCGCGCTCAACCACCCCGCCATCGTCACCGTGCACGACTTCGGCCGGCACGACGAGGCCGGCCGCCCGCTGTTCTTCCTGGTGATGGAGCTGCTCGACGGCGCCCCGCTCAACCGCCACCTGGCCGCCGGGCCGCCGGCCCTGCACCAGGCCCTGACCTGGGCCACCCAGATCTCCCAGGCCCTCGCCACCGCCCACCGGGCCGGCGTCGTCCACCGGGACGTCAAGCCGGCCAACGTGATGATCCTGTCCTCCGGCGCGGTCAAGGTCGTCGACTTCGGCATCGCCCGGGTCGGCACCGCCGACGACGGCATCACCAGCACCAACGTCATCGTCGGCACGCCCGCCTACATGGCCCCCGAGCGCTTCACCGGCGGCGGCCTCGACGCCCGCTCCGACCTGTACGCCTTCGGCTGCCTGCTCCACGAACTCCTCACCGGCCGCACCCCGTTCCGCGGCACCCTCTACGAACTCATCCGCCAGCACGGCGAAGCGGCCCCGGCCGCTCCCGGCACCCAGCGGTCCGGCCTGCCCGCTGAACTCGACGACCTCGTCCTCGACCTGCTGGCGAAGGACCCCGACCGGCGCCCGCCGCACGCCGACCAGGTCGCCGAACGCCTGCGCCGGATCGCCGAGGACAGCCCGCAGGCCCCGGACAGCGCCACCGTCCGCCTCCACCCCGCCGCCGAGGACCCGTACGTCCTCGCCCGCCGCCAGGAGGCCGACGACCTCCTCCGGCGCGCCCGCGAGCAGGCCGCCGAGATCGCGCTGCGGGCGGAGACCGACGTAGCCCAGCGCCACCGCCAGTTCGAGCAGGACACCACCGCCCAACGGGCCCTCGCCGAGGCCGAGGCGCAGCGGATCGTCGCCGAGGCCCGGCAGCGCGCCGAGGAGATCGACCGGGAGGCCGCCGTCCGGGCCACCGCATTCCGCGCCCGCGGCGACGCCGCCAATGCCGCCACCGCCGTTGCCGACGCCGCCGCCAAGGCCAGGGCCAACGCGAAGGCCAGGGCCAGGGCCAACGCCAAGGCCCGGAGCGGCAGCCCCGACCCCGGCGCCCAACGCCGGAGGCTCCCCGCCGGCCCGACCCTCGGGGAGCTCCTCGCCGACCGCGACCGAGCCACCGCGGACGGACCGGACCTGCTGTCCTGACGGTTCGCCAACTCTTGTCGGCGCACCGGGAACCGTGCTTGGCTCCTCCCGACCGGGCCCGTCACGGGGGCGGGCTCCGAGCCCCCGGGGGAACCACCATGCCCACCTGGACGTACGCACTCGCCACCACCCTCGCCGCCGGCGTCCTCGCCCTCACGGCCCCGCAGTACGCGGCACCCGCCCCGCACGCCGACCACACCACCGTCGTCACCACCACCGCCGAGGCCGACGGCCCGATCGCCGACACCGGGAGGAACTTCCCGGACGGCCCCACCGGATCCGACTTCCCCGACACCCTGTAACCACCGCCGCGGCCCTCACCCGGTCGGGTGAGGGCCGGCCCGAGGCAGTACGCACACGCAGGGTCGGCTCGTTCTGCTCTACGTGCCTTCCCTGTCCTTCGCGCCTCCCCCGCCGCCACCCGTCCGCTCCGCCGCCCCGGGGCTCCCGTGGCCCTGATCGGCCGCGCCTCGGCGGCGATGCTGTCCCTGGCCATCCTGCTCGTCCCCGCGGCGGCCACCAGGGGCGGCGAGCGGACGCCCGAGGTCGGGACGGGCTGGTGGGAGGTCTCCGCGAACGCCGCCAACGTCCGGCTCGACCACTCCGGCGGGGACACCGTCATCGGCCTGGCCCGGGCCGGCGACCGGGTGGAGATCGTGGACACCTGGACGTCGCCGCTGGGCGCCCGCTGGGCCGAGGTCATGGTCGTCCGCACCCGGGTGACCGGCTGGATGCTGTGGTCCCTCCTCGCCCACCACGACCCGTGAGGCCCGCCGCCCGGACCCAGCCCCCCGACCCCCGCCCGCCGTTATCGTGTGGCGGGCGGTCGACCGCCCTGCCTATGGTCGGAGGATGACCACCCGAACCTTCCGCATCATGGTGCGCGGCGTCTTCGACGGCCTCGGCACCGAGCAGCACGCCGAACTCCTCGCCCGCGCACCCGAGCACGACGTGCTGCGCGCGGCCTTCACCCGCGAGGGCCACCTCAGCTACGACCTCGGCGCCCGGGCCGCCTTCACCTTCCGCTTCCTCGACTCGGGCGAGGCGGAGGAGGACATCCTGGACGCCACCGAACGGGCCGAACTCGCCGCCCGGGCCTGGCTGGAGAGCCACGGCTACGGCTACAAGAACCTGCGCTCCCAGGCCGAGGACCTCTCCCAGGCCCCGCTCGGCAAGCGCCAACGCCGCGCCGCCAACGCCGCCCGCTAACGGCCCCCCTCCCCCTCCGCCACCTCCTTGACGGCTCGCCCACAGGGATATACTTGAGCAGTCAAGGAGGTGGCAATGACAGACTCGTCCAACACCGATCCGTCCAACACGGACCCGACCCCCACCGCACCCGACCCGCTCGACACCGCCCTACGCCTGGTCCGCGCCCAGACCGCGGTGACCAAGCGCTTCGACGCCAGCCTCAGCGGCCTGCACGGCGTGAGCCTGTCCGACTTCACCATGCTGCTGCACCTGAGCCGCGCCCCCGGCGGCCGACTGCGCCGGGTCGACCTCGCCGAGGCCCTCGGCCTGACCGCCTCGGGAGTCACCCGCGGCCTGGCACCCCTGGAACGCATCGGCCTGGTCAGCCGCGAGGCGGCCGCCCGCGACGCCCGGGTCGCCTACGCCGCCCTGACCCCGACCGGCCACGAACGGCTCGCCGAGATGCTGCACACCGCCCGCCAGGTCGCCGCCGACCTCTTCGCAGCGGACCGCTGGAGCCCCGACGACCTCGACCGCCTCACCACCCTGCTCACCCGCCTCACCGGCCCCGGCCTCACCGAGCGCCCCGCCCGCACCCCGCGCCTAGGCTGAACCCGCACCACCGCACCACCGCACCTCCGCGAAGGGCCGCACCATGACCACCACCCCCGGCGACGACCCCGGCGGCCTCGCCGACGCCCAACGCGCCCACTGGCAGCAGACCTACACCGCCCACCCCGGGATGTACGGGGAGGAGCCCTCGGCCCCCGCCCGGCACGCCGCCCGCGTGTTCGCCGAGGCCGGCGCCCGCGAGGTACTCGAACTCGGCGCCGGCCACGGCCGGGACGCCCTCCACTTCGCCCGCCGGGGCTTCGCCGTGCTGGCCACCGACTTCAGCCCGACCGGCCTGGCACAACTGCGCGCCACCGCCGCCGAACAAGGCCTCACCGACCACCTCACCACCGCCGTCCACGACGTCCGCGAGCCGCTGCCGCTCCCGGACGCCTCCGTCGACGCGGTGTTCGCGCACATGCTGCTCTGCATGGCCCTCTCCACCGCGGAGATCCACGCCCTGGTCGCCGAGGTCCGCCGCGTGCTGCGCCCCGGCGGCACGTTGGTCTACACCGTCCGCCACACCGGCGACGCCCACTACGGCGCCGGCACCGGCCACGGGGACGACATCTGGGAGCACGGCGGCTTCGCCGTCCACTTCTTCCCCCGCGCCCTGGTGGACGCCCTCGCCGAGGGCTGGCACCTCACCGAGGTCCACCCCTTCGACGAGGGCGAACTGCCCCGCCGCCTCTGGCGCATCACCCAGGAGACCCCCCGATGACGACCCCGGACGCCCCCGACCTCACCGTCGACGGCACCGGTCTGCTCTGCGTCGCCCCCACGCCCAACTGACCACCCGCTGCAGAAGGCCTGGAGCCAGGCCTGACCCAGGCCGCACAGCCGCCTCATCCGACACCGGCCGACCAGCCGGTGTGCCACGATGAGAGGAACCAACGGACAAGTGCCACAAGGAGGTTGACCACCATGGAGCCGATCCTCAGCTGCCACTGGCAGAACCCCGACGGCGAGTGGGCACTGACCGTCAGCCGTAACGGCGGCAGCTGGGAGCTGTCCGCCTCCGCCCCGCGCTGGTCCGAGTCGCTGCCCTTCGAGGGCCCGGACGACGTCCGCCGGCTCGCCCAGGCGCTGCTGGACCTGCCCTGCGAGCCGGAACCGTACGAGTGCGAGTGGCAGCTCTCCCGGACGGAGTTCGCGAGCACCGACAAGGAGCGCACCCACTTCGCGACCTTCGCCCTCGGGCTCGACCCCACCGACGGCCACCGCCCGTACCTCGCCTACCAGTCCTACTACCACACCGGCCAGGCCACCGGACTCGGCCTGGAAGTGATCTGCGAGAACCCGCCGGTGGACCACCTGCGCGCCCAGGCCCACGCCTTCCTCACCAACCTCCCCGCCGGCCGGCCCCCTCAGCAACGCCCCTGACACCCACCGGCCGCACACCCCCCGGCCACGGCCCGCGCGGCCCAGTCCAGCACGGGCGCCAGGCTCTCCGGCGCCGCCCACCCGTTGACCACGGCCAGCAGCGCCAGGTACCGCTCCCGCCGCGGGTCCGCCATCGCCGTCAACCGGTCCAGCAGGCGGCCCCGCAGCGCCGGCCCGTCCCCCTCGACCGCCCGCGCCAGCCCGCGGTAGCGCTCCACCAGCACCCCGGCCACCCGCGCCGCCTCCGCCGAGCCCGGATCGACCCCGGCCACCACCGCCGGCCCGGCCAGCTCCCGCACCACCGCCGCCAACCCCGGCCGCGGCAGCCCGACTTCGGCCTCCGCCGCCTCGTCCGCCACCAGCCCGCGCAACAGCTCCCGGAAGTCCGGGTCCAGCGCCAGCTCCGCCAGCTCCACCCACGCCTCGACCTGCTCCGGCTCGGGATCGTCCGGCAGCTCCGGGGTCATCGAACGCGCCACCCCGGCGAACCCGGGGCGATCCGCGTCCGGGTCGCCGAAGGCGTCGGCCAGGAACTCCCCGATCAGGCGGCGGCGTTCGTCCTCCGACAAGCGGGCCAGCTGGTGCACGAGAGTCAGCTCCTCGGGTGTCGACCCGCGCCTGGCCACCGCCCTCAGCACCGCCCGCCGCAGCCGCAGCACCCGGATCTGGACGTCGAGCACCTCGGCGTGCGAGGCCGCGAGCTCGGGCAGCGCGAGCTCGCGCGCCAGCACCTGCCGGATCGCGGGCAGTCCGAGCCCGAGCTCACGCAGACTGCGTACCAGTTCCAGGCGCGCGACGGCGTCGGCGCCGTACCGCCGGTGGCCGGCCGGGTTGCGGTCGGCCGGCGACACGATCCCCTGGTCCGAGTAAAACCGGACGGTCTTGACCGTCAGCCCGGTCCGCCGGGCCAGCTCACCGATGGTGTGGAGCGCGTCGCCGTTCATGGCCGCCACCCTGCCGCCTCCCCCTACGGGAGATGCAACCCGCCGACCCCGCCAGCTCGATCAGGCCGTCCGCCGCAGCAGCGCCAGGTACATCGCGTCCGTCCCGTGCAGGTGCGGCCAGAGCTGCACGTCCGGCCCGTCCCCGAGCGCCGGGACACCGGGCAGCAGCGGGCGCGCGTCGATCCACTCGACCCGGCCGCCCTCGGCCCGCAGCACGTCGTCGACGACGGCCCGGGTCTCGGCGAGGTGCGGCGAGCAGGTCGCGTAGCCGACCACGCCGCCCACCCGGGTGGCCTCGATCGCCGAGCGCAGCAGGTCCCGCTGGAGCGGGCCGAAGGCCGCGACGTCGGCCGGCCGGCGCCGCCAGCGCGCCTCGGGGCGGCGCCGCAGCGCGCCCAGCCCGGAGCAGGGCACGTCCACCAGGACCCGGTCGAAGCCGCCGGAGCGCCAGGCCGGGCGGGTGCCGTCCGCGGCGATCACGGTGTACGGGCCGGGGTTGCCCTCCAGGGCGCGGGCCACCAGCCGGGCCCGGTGCGGCTGCTTCTCGCTGGCGACCAGCGCCGCGCCGCGCTCGGCGGCCAGGGCGCCGAGCAGCGCGGCCTTGCCGCCGGGGCCGGCGCAGCCGTCCAGCCAGAGCCGGTCGGGGCCGTCCAGCGGGGCGGCGGCCAGCGCGAGCGCGACCAGCTGACTGCCCTCGTCCTGCACGCCGGCCCGGTTCTCCCGGACCGCCGTCACCGCACCCGGGTCGCCGCCCTCGGCGAGCCGCAGCGCGAACGGGGACCAGCGGCCGGGCTCGGCCTCCGGCAGGGCCTCGGCGAGCTCGCCGACGGTGGCCCGACCGGGGCGGGCGACCAGGGTGACCTCGGGCCGCTCGTTGTCGGCGCGCAGCAGCTCCTCCATGGCGCTGCGCCCGGAGGCGTCGGGCTGCCAGCGGCCGAGCGAGTCCCAGAGCGCGGAGACGACCCAGCGCGGGTGGGAGTGGACGACGGCCAGGTGGTCCTCGGCGTCCTTCTCGTACGGCGGGGCGACCTGCTCGATCCATGCCGCCAGGTCGTGGGCGCTGATCCGGCGCAGCACGGCGTTGACGAACTTGGCCTTGCCGTCGCCGAGCACGACCCGGGCGAGCTCGACGGTCGCCGAGACGGCCGCGTGGCTGGGGATCCGAGTGGTGAGCAGCTGGTGGGCGCCGAGCGAGAGCACGTCCAGCACCGGCGGGTCGACCTTGCTGAGCGGGCGGTCGATGCAGGCGGCGATGATCGCGTCGTAGGTGCCCTGTAGGCGCAGGGTGCCGTAGACGAGTTCGGTGGCGAGGGCGGCGTCGCGCCGGTCCATGCCCTTCTGCTCGGCCTCGCGGAGCAGCGAGGGCAGGATCAGGTTGGCGTACGCGTCGCGCTCGTCGACGGCGCGCAGTGCGCGGAACGCGACGATCCGGGCCGGGTCCTTCTTGGGCCGGCGGTGCGGACGGGGGGCGCGGTTGGCGCTGGGGGTGCTCACAGGTGCCTCAAGGTGCTGCGTTGGCTATCGGACGAACTGATGGCCGGACGAAACCGGCATCGAACAAACGGGCTGATCTACCTATCTACGTACAGTAACGCCAAACCGGGGCCCTCAGCCCCCGAACTACTCCCCGAACCGCTCCCCGGCCTCCAGCCGGGCCCCGCGCGCCCAGTCGGCGGCCCGCATCTCCTTCTTGCCCTGCGGCCGGACCTCGCCGAGCTCGACGTCGAAGCTCCCGGTCCCGACCCGCACGCTGTTCTTGCCGGCCATCGCCACCTCACCGGGCGCCAGTTCGGACGACTCCGGCAGCAGCTTGACCGGCCCGGTGACCTTCAGCCGCTCGCCGCGGAAGACCGTCCACGCGCCGGGGGCCGGGGCGCAGCCGCGCACCACCCGGTCGACCCGCAGGGCGGGGTGGGTCCAGTCGATCCGGGCGTCCTCGACGCTGATCTTGGGGGCGAGCGTGACGCCCTCGGCCGGCTGCGGGACGGCGTGCAGGGAGCCGTCCTCGATGCCGTCCATGGTGGCGGCGAGCAGTCGCGCGCCGGAGTGCGAGAGGCGGGTGAGCAGTTCGCCGCTGGTGTCGGTGGGGCGGATCTCCTCGGTGATCACCCCGTAGACCGGGCCGGAGTCCAGGCCCTGCTCGATCAGGAAGGTGGACGCGCCGGTGACCTCGTCGCCGGCCAGCACCGCGTGCTGGACCGGGGCCGCGCCGCGCCAGGCCGGCAGCAGCGAGAAGTGCAGGTTGACCCAGCCGTGCTTGGGGATCTCCAGGGTGCCGGGGCGCAGCAGCGCGCCGTAGGCGACCACCGGGCAGCAGTCCGGGGCGAGTTCGGTGAGCCGGGCGACGAACTCGGGGTCGCTGGGCTTCGCCGGCTTGAGGACCTCGATCCCGGCCTCCTCGGCGCGCTGCGCGACGGGGCTGGCGACGAGCTTGCGCCCGCGCCCGGCGGGGGCGTCGGGGCGGGTGACCACCGCGACGACCTCGTGCCGCTCGGAGGCGAGCAGGGCCTCCAGCGCGGGAACGGCGACCTCGGGAGTACCGGCGAAGACGAGACGCATCAAGTGCCTTTCTACGGAACGGAGTTCAGGTGAACCAGCGGAACCAGCGAAATCAGCTGAATCAGCCGACTCAGCGCGCGGCGCCGAACGTGCTGTGCGGCGAGACCTTGACGACCGGCGCCGGCCCGCCGCCCCAGTCGGCCTCCCGGAGGGCCTTCAGCGCGGCCTTGCGCTGCTCACGGTCGAGCCGGTCGATGAAGACGATCCCGTCGAGGTGGTCGGTCTCGTGCTGGATGCAGCGGGCGAGCAGTTGGGTGCCCTCCAGGGTGACCGGATCGCCGTACATGTTGAAGCCCTTGGCCACCACGCCGTACGCGCGCCGGGTGTCGTAGCGCAGGCCCGGCAGCGACAGGCAGCCCTCGGGGCCGTCCTGCTCCTCCTCGCTCAGCGACAGGTCCGGGTTGATCAGGTGCCCGGTGACGCCGTCCACGTGGTACGTGAACACTCGCAGGGAGACGCCGAGTTGGGGCGCGGCCAGGCCGGCGCCGGGGGCGTCGAGCATGGTGTCCGTGAGGTCCCGGACGAGGGTGCGCAGTTCCTTGTCGAAAACGGTCACCGGCTGGGCGGTGGCCCGCAGGACGGGGTCTCCGAAGAGGCGGATCGGCTGGATCGCCACGGGGTGCGGTCTCCTGTCCGTCGGTACGGGGGCTGTCAACAAGTGAGGGGCGACGACAAGTCTATGCAACGCTCTGGGACCGCCGCCCACGCCCCGCAACCCGGCCCGCACGCCCCCGGCACCGGCATCTGGCATATCCCGACTCTGCCGAGCGGCGTTACCCCGGCCCCCGCTTCGGCGTTGGTCAAGTGAGATTGACCAGGGCCGGGGCGCGCGGGACACGGCGTTCCGACCGAGCCGAACCGTACGGAAGGTGGCACGTAGGCCATGGCCGAGCAGATCAACCACGACGCCCGGGCGCGGGCGAGCCTTCACCTGCTGGTGCGGGACATCGAGCGGGTGAGGCGGCAGGTCGACGCGCTGCGGACGCTCACCGCCCAACTGGGCAACGTCTACCGGCCGCGCCGCCCCAGCACCTCGGCCGGCTTCGTGGTGTACGGACGGGCGCCCGCGCCGACCGTGCGCCTGGCGCAGGAGCTGCGGGAGAGCGTGGAGACGCTGGTGGCGGCGGCGGTCGAGTTCGACCGGGCGCTGGGCTTCTCCTGGGACTCGGTGGGCTCGGCCCTCGGGGTCACCAAGCAGGCCGTGCACCGCCGGTACGGCATGCGCCGGCCGACCAGCGAACTCCTCGCCGCCAGCGGCGCGGTCCCGGGGCCGAGCCGCCCGGACCGCTCCGAGGAACTGCCCGCCGCCCCGTCCGGCGGCCTGGCCGCCACCGTCCCCGCCGCCCGCCAGGGCGGCCTGGACCGCGCCGCCCTCGACCGCGGCACCCTCGACCGCACGCAGTCCGACCGCACCCCGGCCGACCGCACCGGCCTGCCGCTACGCGGCTGACCGTCCCCCCGAGGGCCACCCGGGGCGGGGTGGCCCACTCACCCCGCCCCAGTTACTCGCCCGCTCGCCTCCGGGGCGCTCCCGACCCGGTGCCGACGGTCGTCGCTCCGGCACTCCCTCCTCCGTCGGTCGCTTGTCGCTCCTCGCTTTCGGCACCGGCGCGCCCCTTCGGCTCGGGGCGGCGACCACTCACCCGACGCCCGCCCACCTCACCCGATGTCCGTCGGATCCACCCGCACCCGCACCGTCTCCGGCGTCCGCAACGCGATCCGCGCGATCTGCGCCGCCTTGAGCGCCGCCGCCAACGCCGTCCCCTGCCCGGGCGGCACCCGCAGCAGCGCCCGTTCCTGCTCCTCCCCGCGCAGCGCCGCCACCGGCACCGGCCCGAGCACGTCCGCCCCCTCCGGCAGCCGGATGAGCCCCAGCAGGTCGGCGACGGCCGCCGGGCTCCCGGACACCGAGGCCATTCGCGACACCGGCGGGAAGTGCAGCTGCGCCCGTTCGTCCCGCTCCAGCCCGGCGTGGCCGAGCGGGTCCCAGCGGACCAGCGCCTGCACCGGCCGCGCCGAAGGCTCCGCGACCACGACCACCGTCCCGCCCTCGGTCGAGGGCCGGACCAGGGCGGCCGCCGCCAGCCAGAGCCGCAGCGCCTCCTCCCCGGCCCGCAGGTCGGGCCGGCCGAGCAGCGCCCAGCCGTCCAGCAGCAGCGCGGCCCCGTACCCGCCACCGCCCTCCACCACCGGCTCCGCACCGGGCGTGGAGATCACCAGCGAGGGCTCGTCCGGCACGGTGGCCAGCACCGCCTCCCGTCCCGAGGTCCGCACCGGGATGCGCGGGAACGCCTTGCCGAGTTCCTCCGCCGTCCGCCGGGCGCCGACCACCTGCGCCCGGAGCCGGAACGAGCCGCACTCGGGGCAGTGCCAGTCGCTCTCGGCCTCCCCGCACCACCCACAACACAGCGGGGCGTCCGCCGAGGGCGCCTCCAGCGGCCCCTCACACCGCCGACACCGTGCCGGGGTGCGGCAGCGCCCGCAGGCGAGCCGGGGCACGTAGCCCCGCCGGGGCACCTGGATGAGCACCGGACGGCCGGCGGCGAGCGCCTCCCGGGCGGCCTCCCAGGCCACCGAGGGCAGCCGGGCGGCCTGCGCGGCGGCGTCCCGGTGCTGGTCCTGGTCGGTGACGGTCCGCACCCGCGGCGCGACCTGCCGGACGGTCTCCCGGTCCGCGGTGAGCGGCCGCGCCCAACCGGTGCTGACCAGCTGCGCGCCCTCCACCGTCACCGCGTGACCGCCGAGCAGCACCGCCGCCCCCTCCTCTGCGGCGCGCAGCAGCGCGACCTCGCGGACGTGCGGGTGCGGGGCGCGCGGGTCGCTGTGGCTGCCGTCGCCGTCCGACCAGACCACCACCAGTCCGAGGTCCCGGACCGGGGCGAACATCGCCGCGCGGGTGCCGATGGCACAGTGCACCGAGCCCCGGCTCACCGCGAGCCAGCGCCGGTAGCGCTCCCGCGGCCCGAGGTCGGCCTCCAGCGCCACGTGCAGGCCTTCGCCCAGCAGCTCGGTGAGCGCCTGGTCGACCCGGGCCACCGACCGGCCGTCGGGCAGGACGACCAGCGCGCCCCGCCCACCCGCCAGGGTCGCGGCCACGGCCCGGGCGATCTCGTACGGCCAGCCCGGCCCGGGCAGCGCCGCCCAGACGGCGCGCGGCGCGCCGCCCCCGGCCAGCGCGGCGAGGAAGTCGGGCCCGGCCGGGTAACGCTGCCAGCCGCCCGGGCCGGGGGCCGCCGGTCGCGGTCGCGGCGGCGGCGAGGGCTCGGCCTCGGCCTTGGCGTGCCGGGGCGGGACGGCCAGCTGGAGGACGTCGGCGAGCGTTCCGGCGTACCGGTCGGCGACGGTCCGGCAGAGCCGGAGCAGCTGCGGGGTGAGCACCGGCTCCGGGGAGAGCACCTGGGCGAGCGGGGCGAGCGGGCCGGGGAAGTCGCTCTTCTCCAGCCGGGCGACGATGAACCCGTCGTGCAGTTCACCGCCCTCGCGCTGGCCCTTGACCACCCGCGCGCCGAACCGGACCCGGACCCGGACGCCCGGCCGGGCCTCCTCGGCCATGGTGGCGGGCACCTCGTAGTCGAAGAACTTGTCGATGGTGAGCACGCCCTTGTCCACCACGACCCGGGCCACCGGCAGGTGCTCGGCCCGCTTGGCCCCGCGCCACGTCCGGGGCTTGGCCCGCTTCACCGTCTCCCGGATGAACGCCAGCTGCTCCGGCTCGGCGGCGGCGCCGTTCTCCCCTGTGTTGCTCATCGCTCCCAAGTACTACCAGCTCACACCGACAACGCGCACAGAAGCGGCGCCCACCCCGTCCCCGGGGCAGACGCCGCTTCGAAAGAACCGATCAGGCCTGGACGGCCTTCTTCAGCTGCTCCACCCGGTCGGTGCGCTCCCAGGTGAAGTCCGGCAGCTCCCGGCCGAAGTGGCCGTACGCCGCGGTCTGGGCGTAGATCGGCCGCAGCAGGTCCAGGTCGCGGATGATCGCGGCCGGGCGGAGGTCGAACACCTCGCTGACGGCCTTCTGGATGGTCAGGACCGGCACGGTCTCGGTGCCGAAGGTCTCGACGAAGAGACCGACCGGCTCGGCCTTGCCGATCGCGTACGCGACCTGCACCTCGGCGCGGCGGGCGAGGCCGGCGGCGACGATGTTCTTCGCCACCCAGCGCATCGCGTACGCGGCCGAGCGGTCGACCTTGGACGGGTCCTTGCCGGAGAAGGCGCCGCCACCGTGGCGGGCCATGCCGCCGTAGGTGTCGATGATGATCTTGCGGCCGGTGAGGCCGGCGTCGCCCATCGGGCCGCCGATCTCGAAGCGGCCGGTCGGGTTGACCAGCAGGCGGTAGCCCTCGGTGACCAGCTTGATGCCCTGGTCGGCCAGCGCCTTCAGCTCCGGCTCGACCACGAACTCGCGGATGTCCGGGGTGAGCAGCGACTCCAGGTCGATGTCGCTGGCGTGCTGCGAGGAGACCACCACGGTGTCGAGGCGGACGGCCTTGTCGCCGTCGTACTCGATGGTGACCTGGGTCTTGCCGTCGGGGCGCAGGTAGGGGATGGTCCCGTTCTTGCGCACCTCGGAGAGGCGCTTCGACAGGCGGTGCGCGAGGGTGATCGGCAGCGGCATCAGCTCGGGCGTCTCGTCGGACGCGTAGCCGAACATCAGGCCCTGGTCGCCGGCACCCTGCTTGTCCAGGTCGTCCTCGTCGCCCTCGACCCGGGCCTCGTACGCGGTGTCGACACCCTGGGCGATGTCGGGCGACTGGGCGCCGATGGAGACCGAGACGCCGCAGGACGCGCCGTCGAAGCCCTTCTTGGAGCTGTCGTAACCGATCTCCAGGATCTTGTCCCGGACGAGCTGGGCGATCGGCGCGTACGCCTTGGTGGTCACCTCGCCGGCCACGTGCACCTGGCCGGTGGTGATCAGCGTCTCCACGGCGACCCGGGACGTCGGGTCCTCCCGCAGGAGAGCGTCAAGGATGGTGTCGCTGATCTGGTCAGCGATCTTGTCGGGGTGTCCCTCGGTCACGGACTCCGAGGTGAACAGGCGGCGAGACACAGCGCTCCCTGGGGTTGCAGCGGCTGCTGACTGAAGGCCCCCGGCGAACCGGGGACATCCGGAAAGACTTGATTCCTGGAGTGTAACGGGCAGGTTCCGCCGAACGTCACCCGCTTCCAGAAATCAAGACCGTTCTCCAGCGGCGCTCGATCAGCTCCCGATCGGTTCCAGCCGCTGCGCGACCAGGTCCCAGACCACGTCCGCCAGGGCCTCCTTGGGGCCCACCGGAACGGGCGTCTCGCTGCCGTCGGAGCCCAGCACCACGGCCTCGTTCACGTCCGTCCCGAAGGCCTTGCCGTTGCCCACCTCGTTCACGACCAGCAGGTCACAGCCCTTGCGGGCGAGCTTGGCGCGGCCGTTGGCGAGCACGTCGTCGGTCTCCGCCGCGAAACCCACGACCAGTTGAGCCGAACGGGGGCGGTGGGCCGACAGCTCGGCCAGCACGTCGGGGTTGCGGACCAGCGCGACCGGCGCCGGCTCGACCCCCTCGACCTTCTTGATCTTGCCGGTGGCGTACTCGGCGGGCCGGAAGTCGGCCACCGCCGCGGCCATGACCACGGCGTCCGCGTCCTCGGCCGCCTTCAGCGCGGCCTCGCGCAGCTCCAGCGCGGTCGACACGTGCACCACGTCCACCCCGGCCGGATCCGGGAGTTCCGCATTGGCCGAGACCAACGTCACGCGCGCCCCGCGCGCCGCGGCCGTCACGGCGAGCGCGTAGCCCTGCTTGCCGGAGGAGCGGTTGCCGAGGAAGCGCACCGGGTCCAGCGGCTCGCGGGTGCCGCCGGCCGAGACCACCACGTGCCGGCCGGCCAGGTCGGTCGGCACCGCCCCGCCGCGACGCAGCACGGCCCGGCAGGCGTCGAAGATCGCGGACGGCTCGGGCAGCCGCCCCTTGCCGGTGTCCTTGCCGGTCAGCCGGCCGACGGCGGGCTCCAGCACGATCACGCCGCGGCGGCGCAGCGTGGCGACGTTCTCCCGGGTGGCCGGGTGCTCCCACATCTCGGTGTGCATGGCGGGCGCGACCACGACCGGGCAGCGGGCGGTGAGCAGGGTGTTGGTGAGCAGGTCGTCGGCGAGGCCGTGGGCGGCCTTGGCGATCAGGTCGGCGGTGGCGGGGGCGACCACGACCAGGTCGGCCTGCTGGCCGATCCGCACGTGCGGCACCTCGTGCACGCTCTCCCAGGTCTCGGTGGCGGCCGGGCGGCCGGACAGCGCGGCCCAGGTCGCCTCGCCGACGAAGTGCAGCGCGGCCTCGGTGGGCACCACGGTGACCTGGTGGCCGGACTCGGTGAACCGACGGAGCAGTTCGCAGGCCTTGTACGCGGCGATGCCGCCGCTGACGCCGAGGACGACCCGCGGGGCGTCCGTCCGGTCCGAAGTCGCGCTCATGTTCCGACATTCCTCCAGCTCTGGGACGTGCTCACCCTACGACCCCTCAGCAAGCGCCCGCACCGTGGTCCCGCCCACAGCACCGGGAAGCCCGACGAACGAACACCGGGAGACCCGACGAACGAACACCGGAGGGCCCGGCGGAAACGATTCCGCCGGGCCCTCCGGGAAAAACAGGGAAAAGCAGCGTCCGCCTCAGGCGGCCTCGACCGCCTCGGCGGTCAGCATGCCCGCGTTGATCTCGCGCAGCGCGATCGACAGCGGCTTCTCGTGCACGTGGGTGTCGACCAGCGGGCCGACGTACTCCAGCAGGCCCTCACCGAGCTGCGAGTAGTAGGCGTTGATCTGGCGCGCGCGCTTGGCGGCGTAGATCACGAGGCTGTACTTGGAGTCGGTGGCCTCGAGCAGCTCGTCGATCGGCGGGTTGATGATGCCCTCGGGCGCGGTCATGGAAGAGGACACGCTAAAACCTTCCGAAAGGGTGGAAAAGACAGACAGGTCAGGCTACACCGAGCAAGGCTAGCAGTTCGGCCGCTACCTGCTCGACGGAGGTGTTGACAAGGGTCGTGTCGAACTCCGGCTCGGCGGCCAGCTCGACCTTGGCGGCCTCCAGCCGCTTCTCGATCACGTCCTGCGGTTCGGTGCCCCGGCCGGTCAGCCGGCGGACCAGCTCGTCCCAGCTCGGCGGGGCCAGGAAGACCAGCTGCGCCTCGGGCATCGACTCGCGCACCTGGCGGGCGCCCTGCAGATCGATCTCCAGCAGGACGGGCTCGCCGCGCTCCAGCTTCTCCAGCACCGCCGAACGCGGCGTGCCGTAGCGGTTGCCGGCGAAGACGGCCCACTCCAGCAGCTCGCCGTTGGCGATCAGCTTGTCGAACTCGTCGTTGTCGACGAAGTGGTACTGGACCCCGTTCTGCTCGCCGGGCCTCGGGTGGCGGGTCGTCGCCGACACCGAGAGCCAGACCTCGGGGTGCTGCTTCCTCATATGAGCGACGACCGTGCTCTTGCCGACCCCCGAGGGGCCGGAGAGCACGGTCAGCCGCGGACGCTCACTCATGCACCGATTATCCCGGATCGCGGACGATCCCGGGACCACGGGGGCACGGTCAGGCGGCACCGCCGCCGAACTCCCGCTCCAGGGAGGCGATCTGGTTCGTGCCGAGGCCACGGACGCGGCGGCTCTCGCTGATGCCGAGGCGCTCCATGATCTGCTTGGCACGGACCTTGCCCACGCCCGGAAGGGACTCCAGCAGGGCGGAGACCTTCATCTTGCCGATGACGTCGTTGTCGGCCTTGCCGGCCTTGATCACCTCGTGCAGGGAGGCGCCGGAGTGCTTGAGCCGGTTCTTGACCTCGGCGCGCTCCCGGCGAGCCTCGGCGGCCTTGGCGAGCGCGGCGGTGCGCTGTTCAGGGGTAAGGGGCGGAAGAGCCACGCCGTTCACCTCAGGGTGTGGAAGGAAGGGATTGAGCTATGACTGGTTTGGTTCCCAGGACACCGTCCACAAGCGGAACCAAAGGGCCCTGACCTGCGGGAGCTACGAGAATCGCGGCTCTTCGATGACCTATCGCCGGACACTACCCGGATTGCGGCGCCACGTCAGGAAAAGAACACGAAAAGTCCTGGTCAGCCAAGGCCGACCAGGACTTTCCCGGGCAAAATGACCGTGATTGCGAAACTTTGACACCGCCAATGTGACGGCGCTCACGTCGGTCGACCGGACGCCCCGCCGTGCTGCGCACACTGCACAGGGTCACCGCGCGGCTACCTGCCAATGCCCACGGCCCACTTGACCGCCTCCGCCGCGGCCTTCGGCGGCGCTACTTGACCGCGTCCGCGAACTCCCCGACGAAGCGGTCGGCCGCCTCCCGCAGCGCCGCCACCGACGGGCCGTGCTTGAGGACGTCCCGGCTGACGCTCGGCACCACGTTGATCACCGCACCGCCGAACACCCGCGGCAGGTCCGCCATGGTCGCGCCCTGGGCGCCGATCCCGGGGGCCAGCAGCGGGCCGTTGATGGCCAGGTCCACACCCGCGTCGGCCAGCGTCGCCCCGACCACCGCGCCGAAGGAGCCCAGCGGCGCCGCGTCGCCGTTCTCGGCCGCCAGCTGCCGCAGCACCGAGGCCGCCACCGGCTCGCCGTCCGCGCCGACCGCCCGCTGCACCTCGGCGCCCTCCGGGTTGGAGGTGAGCGCGAGCGCGAACACGCCGCAGCCCTGCTCCCGGGCCAGGTCGAGCGCCGGGCGCAGCGAGCCGAAGCCCAGGTACGGGCTGACCGTGACGGCGTCCGAGAACAGCGGGCTGGCGGGCGAGAGGAAGGCCTCGGCGTACGCGGCCATGGTGGAGCCGATGTCGCCGCGCTTGGCGTCCATCAGGACCAGCGCGCCGGCCGCCCGGGCCTCCTCGACGGACTTCTCCAGGACGGCGACGCCCTTGCTGCCGAAGCGCTCGAAGAAGGCGGCCTGCGGCTTGAGCACCGCCACCCGGTCGGCCAGCGCCTCCACCACGGTGCGGCTGAAGGTCTCCAGGCCGGCGAGGTCGTCGCCGAGCCCCCAGGCCGAGAGCAGGGAGGCGTGCGGGTCGATGCCGACGCAGAGCTGGCCGCGGGTGTCGAGGGCCTGGCGCAGCCGGGCACCGAACGGGGCGAGGGTCATGTCGTCCTTTCCGATCGTCGTACGGAGGTTCGTCGTACGGGAGTACGGGAGTTCAGGAGGCGGCCTTGCTGCCACCGGAGGTGCTCACGGCGCTGCCGACGGCCGCGGCCAGGTCACGGAAGCCGGCGGCGCGGATCCGGGCCGAGAGCCCCCGGTGGATCCGGCGGCACCAGAACGGACCCTCGTAGATGAAGGCGCTGTAGCCCTGGACCAGGTCCGCGCCGTGGATGATCCGCTGCCAGGCGTCCTCGGCGGTCTCCACGCCGCCGACCGAGACCAGCGTCAGCCGGCCCCCGGTGCGGGCGCGCAACCGCTGGAGGACCTCCAGGGCCCGGGCCTTGAGCGGCGCGCCGGACAGGCCGCCCATGCCGATCTCCTCGACCCGGGCGGCGTCGGCCCGCAGGCCCTCGCGGCCGATCGTGGTGTTGGTGGCGATGATGCCGTCCAGGCCCAGCTCCAGGGCGAGGTCGGCGACCGCGTCGACGTCCTCGTCGGCCAGGTCGGGGGCGATCTTCACCAGCAGCGGCACGTGGTGCGCGGTGGTGCGGTCGGCGGCCTCACGGACGGCGGCGAGCAGCGGGCGCAGGTGATCGACGGCCTGGAGGTTGCGCAGCCCGGGGGTGTTCGGCGAGCTGACGTTGACCACCAGGTAGTCGGCGTAACGGGCCAGCCGCTCGGTCGACTTGACGTAGTCGGCGACGGCGTCGGCCTCCTCGACCACCTTGGTCTTGCCGATGTTGACGCCGATCACCGGGGTGGAGCTGGTGTGCGGGCGGGCGGCCAGCCGGGCGGCGACCCGGGCCGAGCCCTGGTTGTTGAAGCCCATCCGGTTGATCAGCGCGCGGTCCTCGACCAGGCGGAACAGCCGCGGCGTCGGGTTGCCGGGCTGCGGCTCACCGGTGATGGTGCCGATCTCGACGTAGTCGAAGCCGAGCATCGACAGGCCGTCGATGCCGACGCCGTTCTTGTCGAAGCCGGCCGCCAGGCCGAACGGGCCGGGCAGGTCGAGGCCGAGGGCCCGGGTGTGCAACGCCCGGTCGCGCGGGGCCAGCACCAGCCGGACGACCGTGCGCAGGCCGGGCACCGAGGAGGCGAGCCGGATCCAGAAGAAGGCCAGGTGGTGGGCCTTCTCCGGGTCCATCTTCTTGAAGACGAGGTCGAACAGCAGCTTGTACAAAGCGGGGCTCCCTGGGCATGGAAGTGGGGGGCAACCGACTGGCTTCGGCGCCCCCCACTGTGGCGGTGCTACTTGCGGCCGGCGTTGATCAGCTCGGCGTGCTCCTGGAGCGACATCACCCCGACCTCGTCACGCAGCAGCCGGTCGATGCCCTGCACGGCCGCGCCCATCGCCTGGACGGTGGTCAGGCAGGGCACCGCGCGGGCCACCGCGGCGGTGCGGATCTCGTAGCCGTCGAGGCGACCGCCGGTGCCGTACGGCGTGTTGATGATGAGGTCGACCTCGCCGTCGTGGATCAGCTGGACGATCGTCTTCTCGCCGTTCGGGCCCTCGCCCTCGCTGTGCTTGCGCACCAGGGTGGACGGGATGCCGCCGCGCTGGAGCACCTCGGCGGTGCCGGCGGTGGCGAGCACCTCGAAGCCGAGGTTGACCAGCGCGCGGGCCGGGAAGACCAGGTTGCGCTTGTCCCGGTTGGCGACCGAGACGAAGACCTTGCCCTTGGTCGGCAGCGCGCCGTAGGCGCCGGCCTGGGCCTTGGCGTAGGCGGTGCCGAAGACCTTGTCGATGCCCATGACCTCGCCGGTGGAGCGCATCTCCGGGCCGAGCACGGTGTCCACGCCGCGGCCGTGGATGTCGCGGAAGCGGCTCCACGGCATCACGGCCTCCTTGACCGCGATCGGCGCGTCGGCGGGCAGCGTGCCGCCGTCGCCCTCAACCGGGAGCAGGCCCTCGGCGCGCAGCTCGGCGATGGTGGCGCCGAGCGAGACCCGGGCGGCGGCCTTGGCCAGCGGCACGGCGGTCGCCTTGGAGGTGAACGGCACCGTCCGGGAGGCGCGCGGGTTGGCCTCCAGCACGTACAGGATGTCGCCGGAGAGGGCGAACTGGATGTTGATCAGACCGCGCACGCCGACGCCGCGGGCGATCGCCTCGGTGGAGGCGCGCAGCCGCTTGATGTCGTAGCCGCCGAGGGTGATCGGGGGCAGCGCGCAGGCGGAGTCGCCGGAGTGGATGCCGGCCTCCTCGATGTGCTCCATGACGCCGCCGAGGTAGAGCTCGGTGCCGTCGTAGAGCGCGTCGACGTCGATCTCCACCGCGTCGTCGAGGAAGCGGTCGATGAGCACCGGGTGCTCGGAGATCAGGCCCGCGTGGCGCTCCAGGTAGGAGGCGAGCGAGGCCTCGTCGTAGACGATCTCCATGCCGCGGCCGCCGAGCACGTACGACGGGCGGGCGAGCACCGGGTAGCCGATCTCGTCGGCGATCGCCTTGGCCTCCTCGAAGGAGAAGGCGGTGCCGTGCTTGGGCGCGGGCAGGCCGGCGTCGCGCAGCACGCGGCCGAAGGCGCCGCGCTCCTCGGCGAGGTCGATCGCCTCGGGCTGGGTGCCGACGATCGGCACGCCGTTGTCCTTGAGCGCCTGGGCCAGGCCGAGCGGGGTCTGGCCGCCGAGCTGGACGATGACGCCCGCCAGCGGGCCGGCCTGCTGCTCGGCGTGGACGATCTCCAGCACGTCCTCCAGGGTGAGCGGCTCGAAGTAGAGCCGGTCGGAGGTGTCGTAGTCGGTGGAGACGGTCTCCGGGTTGCAGTTGACCATCACGGTCTCGTACCCGGCGTCGGCCAGCGCGAAGGAGGCGTGCACGCAGGAGTAGTCGAACTCGATGCCCTGGCCGATGCGGTTCGGGCCGGAGCCGAGGATGATCACCGCGGGCTTGGTGCGCGGGGCGACCTCGTTCTCCTCGTCGTAGGACGAGTAGAAGTACGGGGTCTTGGCGGCGAATTCGGCGGCGCAGGTGTCGACGGTCTTGAACACCGGGCGGATGCCGAGCGCGTGCCGGACCTCGCGGACCACGTCCGGGCGCAGGCCGCGGATCTCGCCGACCTGCTGGTCGGAGAAGCCGTGCCGCTTGGCGTGGCGCAGCAGCTCCGGGGTGAGCTCGGCGGCCTCGGCCAGCTCGCCGGCGATCTCGTCGAGCAGGAAGAGCTGGTCGACGAACCACGGGTCGATCTTGGTGGCCTCGAACACCTCCTCGGGGGTGGCGCCGGCCCGGATCGCCTCCATCACGGTGTTGATCCGGCCGTCGGTCGGCACGACCGCCTTGGCCAGCAGCTCGGCCTTGTCGCCCACCGGGCCGACCCAGGTGAACTGGGAGCCCTTCTTCTCCAGCGAGCGCAGCGCCTTCTGCAGCGCCTCGGGGAAGTTGCGGCCGAGCGCCATGGCCTCGCCGACCGACTTCATGGTGGTGGTCAGCGTCGCGTCGGCGCTCGGGAACTTCTCGAACGCGAACCGCGGCACCTTGACCACGACGTAGTCGAGGGTCGGCTCGAAGGAGGCCGGGGTCTCCTCGGTGATGTCGTTGGGGATCTCGTCCAGCGTGTAGCCCACCGCCAGCTTGGCCGCGATCTTGGCGATCGGGAAGCCGGTGGCCTTGGAGGCCAGCGCGGAGGAGCGGGAGACGCGCGGGTTCATCTCGATGACGATGACCCGGCCGTCGTCGGGGTTGACGGCGAACTGGATGTTGCAGCCACCGGTGTCGACGCCGACCTCGCGGATGACGGCGATGCCGATGTCGCGCAGGATCTGGTACTCGCGGTCGGTGAGCGTCATCGCCGGGGCGACGGTGATCGAGTCACCGGTGTGCACGCCCATCGGGTCGAAGTTCTCGATGGAGCAGACGACCACGACGTTGTCGTGCTTGTCGCGCATCAGCTCCAGCTCGTACTCCTTCCAGCCGAGGATGGACTCCTCCAGGAGCACCTCGGTGGTCGGCGAGAGGGTCAGGCCCTGGCCGGCGATGCGGCGCAGGTCCTCCTCGTTGTGGGCGAAGCCGGAGCCGGCGCCGCCCATGGTGAAGGAGGGGCGCACGACGACCGGGTAGCCGCCGAGCGTGTCGACGCCGGCCAGCACCTCGTCCATGGTGTGGCAGATGACCGAGCGGGCGGACTCGCCGTGGCCGATCTTGGCGTTGACGGCCTCGACGACGCCCTTGAACAGGTCGCGGTCCTCGCCCTTGTTGATCGCCTCGACGTCGGCGCCGATCAGCTCGACGCCGTACTTCTCCAGCGTGCCGGCCTCGTGCAGCGAGATCGCGGTGTTGAGCGCGGTCTGCCCGCCGAGGGTCGGCAGCAGCGCGTCGGGGCGCTCCTTGGCGATGATCTTCTCGACGAACTCCGGGGTGATCGGCTCGACGTAGGTGGCGTCGGCGATCTCCGGGTCGGTCATGATCGTGGCCGGGTTGGAGTTGACCAGGACGACCCGCAGGCCCTCGGCCTTGAGGACGCGGCAGGCCTGCGTGCCCGAGTAGTCGAACTCGGCGGCCTGACCGATCACGATCGGGCCGGACCCGATCACCAGAACGGACTTGATGTCAGTGCGCTTAGGCACGCTGGCCCTCCATGAGCTTCACGAAACGGTCGAAGAGGTAGGCCGCGTCGTGCGGGCCGGCAGCCGCTTCGGGGTGGTACTGCACGCTGAAGGCGGGGACGTCGAGCGCCTGGAGGCCCTCGACCACGTCGTCGTTGAGGCAGACGTGGGAGACCTCGACCCGGCCGAAGCGGGTGTCGCTCACCTTGTCCAGCGGTGCGTTCACGGCGAAGCCGTGGTTGTGCGCGGTGACCTCGACCTTGCCGGTGGTGCGGTCCTGCACCGGCTGGTTGATGCCGCGGTGGCCGTACTTGAGCTTGTACGTGCCGAAGCCCAGCGCGCGGCCCAGGATCTGGTTGCCGAAGCAGATCCCGAAGAACGGGGTCTTGCGCTCCAGCACGCCCTGCGCGACGGCGACCTGGTGGTCGGCGGTGGCCGGGTCGCCCGGGCCGTTGGAGAAGAAGACGCCGTCCGGGTTGACGGCGTAGACGTCCTCCAGGGTGGCGTTGGCCGGCAGCACGTGCACCTCGATGCCGCGCTCGGCCATCCGCTGCGGGGTCATCGCCTTGATGCCGAGGTCCAGCGCGGCCACGGTGAACTTCTTCGCACCGATGGCGGGCACGATGTACGGCTCGGTGGTGGCGACCTCGGCGCACAGGTCGGCGCCCTTCATCTCGGGCGAGGACTGCACCCGGGCCAGCAGCGCGGCCGGGTCGGCCAGCGCCTCGCCGGAGAAGATGCCGCAGCGCATCGCGCCGCGCTCGCGCAGGTGCCGGGTCAGCGCGCGGGTGTCGATGCCGCTGATGCCGACGACGCCCTGGCGGACGAGCTCCTCGTCCAGCGAGCGGCGGGAGCGCCAGTTGGACGCCACCCGGGCGGGGTCGCGCACGACGTACCCGGCGACCCAGATCTGCTTGGACTCGTCGTCCTCGTCGTTCCAGCCGGTGTTGCCGATCTGCGGGGCGGTCATCACGACCACCTGGCGGTGGTACGACGGGTCGGTCAGGGTCTCCTGGTAGCCGGACATGCCGGTGTTGAAGACCGCCTCGCCGAAGGTCTCGCCGATCGCGCCGTAGGCCTGGCCGCGGAAGGTCCGGCCGTCCTCCAGGACGAGCACGGCGGCAGCACGATCCAAAAACGTGCGCTCCCGCCGTTGGCGCTGCGTGGTGGGGGCAGGTGCGGTCATGGGGCGGCCTCTTCCGTCTTCGTCTTCGTACGTGTTGCAAGGTGAGCGACCGCCTCGACCCAGGCGGCGTGCTCATCGGGGTGGTCGGCCCGGAAGCCGGAGTCCAGCTCGGTGCCCTCGTGCGTCCAGGTGACGACGAGCAGCCCGGCCGGGACGACCTTCCCCGCGATCCCGGAGTCCGTGCGGGCACCGGTCAGGTTGCCGGCGGGGATCCAGAGGTCGACGTCCCCGGGGCGGTGCACCAGCAGGCCGTCCTCGCCGAGGGTGAGGTCGGCGCGGCTGCGGGTGCCCAGGCCGTGCGCGACGACCCGGTCGAGCCAGTTCCCGGCGGTGGTGGTGCCGTGGTACCGGCCGCTGGTCTCCAGGATGGTCCGGCCGGCGCCGGCCGGCACGGCGGGCAGCGGCGGGATGCCGGACTGCAGGGTGCGGCGCCAGTTCCAGCCCTGGCGCATCAGCCAGTAGACGAGGCCGATCAGGATCAGCAGCCCGACGGCCCAGCCGATGTACCCGGGCCAGTTGGTGACCTTGGCCTGTTCCTGGGCGAGCGTGACGAGTCCGGTCACCCGAGCTCACCCTGCTCGACCAGCTCGCCGGCCAGCACGGTGGCACGGCCGCGCAGGAACGTGGCGTGCACCCGTCCGGGCAGGTCAAGGCCCTTGTAGGGGGTGTTGCGGCTGCGGGTGGCGAAGCTCTCGGGGTTCACGGCACCACGGTACGCGGGATCGAAGAGCACCAGGTTCGCCGGCTCACCGACCGAGACGGGCCGGCCCTGCCCCGCGAGACGGCCGATCCGGGCCGGGCGGTGCGACATCCGGTCGGCGACGCCGGCCCAGTTCAGCAGGCCGGTCTCGACCATGGTCTGCTGCACGACCGACAGCGCGGTCTCCAGGCCGACCATGCCCATCGCGGCGACGGCCCACTCGCAGTCCTTGTCCTCGGCCGGGTGCGGCGCGTGGTCGGTGGCGACGGCGTCGATGGTGCCGTCGGCGAGCGCCTTGCGCAGCGCCTGGACGTCCTCGGCGGTGCGCAGCGGCGGGTTCACCTTGTACACCGGGTCGTAGGAGCGGACCATCTCGTCGGTCAGCAGCAGGTGGTGCGGGGTGACCTCGGCGGTGACGTCCCAGCCCTTGGCCTTGGCCCAGCGGACGATCTCGACCGAGCCGGCGGTGGAGAGGTGGCAGACGTGCAGCCGGGAGCCGACGTGCGCGGCGAGCAGCACGTCCCGGGCGATGATCGACTCCTCGGCGACGGCCGGCCAGCCGCCGAGCCCGAGCTCGCCGGAGACCTGGCCCTCGTTCATCTGGGCGCCCTCGGTCAGCCGCGGCTCCTGCGCGTGCTGGGCGACGACCCCGTCGAAGGCCTTGACGTACTCCAGGGCGCGGCGCATCAGCACCGCGTCGTCCACGCACTTGCCGTCGTCGGAGAAGACCCGGACGTTCGCGGCGGACTCGTGCATCGCGCCGAGCTCGGCGAGCTTCTTGCCCTCCAGGCCGACGGTGACGGCGCCGACCGGCTGCACGTCGCAGTAGCCGGCCGACTTGCCGAGCCGCCAGACCTGCTCGACCACACCGGCGGTGTCGGCCACCGGGGTGGTGTTGGCCATCGCGTGCACGGCGGTGAAGCCGCCCATCGCGGCGGCCTGGGTGCCGGTGAGCACGGTCTCGGCGTCCTCGCGGCCGGGCTCGCGCAGGTGGGTGTGCAGGTCGACCAGGCCGGGCAGGACGATCAGCCCGCTGGCGTCGATCTCGATGTCGGCCTCGACGGCGAGGTCGGTGCCGATCGCGGCGATCACACCGTCGGCGAGGTGGAGGTCCTGCGGAGCACCGCCGAGGATCTGGGCGTTGCGGATCAGGTAGGTGGTCACTGAGCGGTCTCCACGGAGTCGGGGCGGGCGTCGTTCAGGGTGGCGCCGCCGAGCAGCAGGTACAGCACGGCCATGCGGATCGAGACGCCGTTGGCGACCTGCTCGACCACGGTGCAGCGCGGCGAGTCGGCGACCTCGGCGGTGATCTCCATGCCGCGCACCATCGGGCCGGGGTGCATCACGATCGCGTGCTCGGGCAGCTGGGCCATCCGGGTGCCGTCCAGGCCGTAGCGGCGGCTGTACTCGCGCTCGGTCGGGAAGAACGCGGCGTTCATCCGCTCGCGCTGCACCCGCAGCATCATCAACGCGTCCGTCTTGGGGAGCACGCTCTCCAGGTCGTAGCTGATCTCGCAGGCCCAGTTCTCGATGCCGATCGGCAGCAGCGTCGGCGGGGCGACGAAGGTGACCTGGGCGCCGAGGGTGGTGAGCAGGTGCACGTTGGAGCGGGCGACCCGGCTGTGCAGGACGTCGCCGACGATGGTCACCCGGCGGCCCTGGAGGTCGTGGCCGAGGCCCGGGTTGAGGTGGCGGCGCATGGTGAAGGCGTCGAGCAGCGCCTGGGTGGGGTGCTCGTGGGTGCCGTCACCGGCGTTGATCACACTGCCGTGCAGCCAGTCGGACTGGGCGAGACGGGCCGGCGCGCCGGAGGCGTGGTGCCGGATGACAACGGCGTCCGCGCCCATCGCCTGGAGGGTGAGGGCGGTGTCCTTGAGGCTCTCGCCCTTGGAGACGGACGAGCCCTTGGCGGAGAAGTTGATGACGTCGGCGGAGAGCCGCTTCTCGGCGACCTCGAAGGAGGTCTTGGTGCGGGTCGAGTCCTCGAAGAAGAGGTTGACGATTGTCCGGCCGCGCAGCGTGGGCAGCTTCTTGACGGCCCGTCCGGAGAGCTGGGCCAGCTCCTCGGCGGTGTCCAGGATCAGCAGCGCGTCGTCGCGGCTGAGATCGGCGGCGGAGACGAGGTGGCGCTTCACGCGGGTTACTCCGGGAGGTGCGGTTCGGACGGCTGGGAGGCCAGGGCCTGCGACGAGCGGGCGGTGTAGTCGCGGTCGCCGACCAGGACGGCGTCCACGCCGTCGGAGTCGGAGAGCCGGACCTGCACGGCCTCGCGCAGCGAGGTGGGGAGGTTCTTGCCCACGTAGTCGGCGCGGATCGGCAGCTCGCGGTGGCCGCGGTCGACCAGGACGGCGAGCTGGACTGCGCGCGGGCGGCCGATGTCGCTGAGCGCGTCGAGCGCGGCGCGGATGGTGCGGCCGGAGAAGAGCACGTCGTCGACGAGGACGACGAGCTTGCCGTCGATGCCGCCGGGCGGGATCTCGGTGTGCTCCAGGGCGCGCGCGGGCTTCAGCCGCAGGTCGTCCCGGTACATGGTGATGTCCAGGGTGCCGAGCGGGATCTCGCGGCCGGTGATCTGGGCCAGCCGGGCGTGCAGCCGCCGGGCGAGGTGGACGCCTCTGGTGTGGATGCCGAGCAGCACGACGTCCTCGGCGCCCTTGGCGCGCTCGACGATCTCGTGCGCTATCCGGGTGACGACCCGGGCGATGTCCGTGCCGTCCAGCACCTGGTGCGGCGGCCGCGGCGTGGGATCCTGGTGTGTGGTCATGCCGAAGCGGACCTCCTTCCCCGCCTCACGGGACGGGCCTTAAAGGATGTCTGGGAGGGCCCCGCCGACGCGGCGTGGGCTTCGGGTCATCCTATCAGCGCGGCGGAGTCCAAACGGACCTCCACCATTCCGCTTCACCGGGTTCACGCCCCGGACGCGCCGACGATGCGGGCCATTCGCACGACTGCCCCATTCGGCTTGACGCAGCTACCTTACTCTACGTAACCTCACAGTGAGTTACGAGACGGACGTCGAACCCACCGGTAACGACGTCGGCAATCGCCCGTGACCCACCACTGAACGCGAAGCAATCTCGTCCGGGGAGATCAATGTCCAGCGACTACGCGAAGCAACTCGGAGGCAAGCTCCGAGCGATCCGCACTCAGCAGGGGCTCTCCCTGCACGGTGTCGAGGAGAAGTCCCAGGGGCGCTGGAAGGCAGTCGTCGTCGGTTCGTACGAGCGCGGCGACCGTGCGGTCACCGTGCAGCGGCTGGCCGAGCTGGCGGAGTTCTACGGCGTCCCGGTGCAGGAGCTGCTGCCCGGCGGCACCCCCGGTGGCGCGGCCGAGCCGCCGCCGCGCCTGGTGCTCGACCTGGAGAGACTGACCCAGGTCCCGTCCGAGAAGGCCGGCCCGCTGCAGCGCTACGCGGCGACCATCCAGAGCCAGCGCGGCGACTACAACGGCAAGGTGCTGTCGATCCGCCAGGACGATCTGCGCACCCTGGCCGTCATCTACGACCAGTCGCCGTCGATCCTGACCGAGCAGCTCATCTCCTGGGGTGTCCTGAACCCCGACGCGCGCCGTGCGGTGCGCGAGGAGGAGGCGAGCTGACGCTCGCCGTACCGGCTACCGCCGAAATCGCTCAAATCCGAGCAGAAACGTCACGGCGCGGCTCCCCGAACCCCGGGGGCCGCGCCGCGGCGCGTTCCTGAGAGCGGTCAGCAGACCGTCCCCAGGCTGTAGCCGGGCCGCGCCGCCACCCCGTCCAGCCGTACCGGCCGGGCCGCCGGCGCCCAGTCCTGCCCCCCGCTCGACCAGGCCCAGGAGGCCGGCAGGTACTCGCCGCAGGACGCCGCCGACCCCTGCGAGCCGTGCAGCACCGCCACCCCGGGCAGCTCCAGCGCCAGCCCGGCGCAGAGCACCGCGCAGAGCAGCTCCAGGTCCTCGTCGTTGATCCGTACCACGCCGTCCTCCCACTGGAGCACCCGGGCCGCCGCGGTCAGCCGCCCGCCCGGCGCGTCCACCCGCAGGCGCAGCTCGTACACCCCGGCGCCCGCGCCCACCAGCATCCGGCGGAACACCTCGCCGCCGCGCCGGTACGCCGCGCGCACCCAGACGGCGTGCTCCTCGTCGGCCTCACCGCCGCGCCCGTACAGGCCGCCGTCCAGCAGCAGGTCCGCGTGGCAGAGCGTCAGCCCGTTCTCGCGGGCCCGGACCAGGCGCGGCAGGAAGTCCCCGACCAGCTCCTCGCCCTGGTAGGCCAGCAGCTGGGTCTGGAGCGGCGGGTTGACCAGGTACCGGTCGCGGGCGGCCGGCTCGGCCGGGTCCACCCCGTGCAGCACGCAGAACTCGGCGAAGTCCTGCGGGTGGAACATCCGGGCCCGCACGGTGTCGAAGCGGCGCTGCGCGTCGGTCAGCAGCTCGGCGGTGTCGGCCAGGTAGCGCTCGTAGTCGGGCGCGTCGGACAGCCGCCAGGCGCGGGCCCGCTCGAAGTCCGCGGCACTGGTCAGCACCCCGATGACGAAGGCCTGCTCCGCCCCCTCGGCCCGGTGCCGCCGCTGCGGCGCCCGGACGCCCGTGCAGTCGGAATTACGGCGGGCGCGCTTTCGACTCATCGATGGCTCCTGGCGTCGGCGGACGGATGACGGTCAGCGGCGGGTGCGCCGCTGACCCCTCTCCTCCCCACCACCGCCCGCCGCACACGTACGGCGTGTCACAGGAATGTAACCGACGGTAAGTCACCGCCCGGACAGGCGCTAGGCCTTCCGCGGCACCCGGGCCAGCTGGCGGGACTGGGCGACCAGGCGGCCGGACTCGTCCCAGATCTCGGCGTCCTCCTCGAAGTACCCGCCGGCCAGGTTGCGGGTGGCATGGACGACCCGCAGCCAGCCCGGCACCGGCTTGGCCCGCAGGTGGACGGTCAGCTCGACGGTCGGCGCCCAACCGGGCAGGCCCAGGTCGAAGGTGACCGGCGGCAGGGCGTCGGCGACCAGCAGGAGCAGCAGCGGGTCGGGCTCGCGCCCGTCGGCGAGCCGGAACCAGCCCTGGATCCGCCCGTTGCCGGACGGCTGGCCGAGCGCCCACCCGACGGTGGACGGGTCGAGCCGCAGGTCGAAGCGCTCCAGCAGCGCGGCCTGGTCGATCAGCTCCTTGGGGGCGTGCTCGACGCCGATGCACTGGTCCGGCGGCGGCAGCTGCGGCGGCGTGGCGCTGGTGCGCACCTCGCCCTCGGCAGTGGCGAGGTCGCCGTGGCTGGCGATCACCCGCAGCCGCTCGACGCCGTCCTGGCTGAGCGAGGCGGTGCCGGTGGAGAGTCCGCGCCCGGAGCGCAGCACCTCGGTGCGGACGGTGGCCGGGCCGGGGGTCGAGGCGGACAGGTAGTAACCGCTGATCGAGACCGGGTCTGGGTGGTCGCCGTGCTCCTGCGACAGCGCGTGTCCGGCCACGGCGAGCAGCAGCCCGCCGTTGACCCCGCCGCCGATCTGCCAGCCGGCGCCGAGCTCGGCCTCGTAGCGGCCGGCCTCCTCGGGGTGTCTGGTCAGGGCGATGCCCTGGTCGAACTCGCTGCGGATCGCGGTGGTCATGGGGGTGGCCTGCCCTTCACTGCGGGGTGCGTGCGGATACCTGGGAATGCCGAGCGCCATGTTACTGGCGAGTAGGCATCAAGATACGCCACCCGGGTGAAACGCGCGACGGCCACCGGACCCGGATCCTCCGGGTCGGGTGGCCGTCGCACAGGTGCACCGGTTACCGACGGATGCTCGGCTTCAGCTCCAGGAAACGGGCGAGCAGACCGTTGACGAAGGCCGGGGAGTCGTCCGTGGAGAACTCCTTGGCGATCTCGACGGCCTCGTCCAGGACGACCGCGTCCGGGACGCCGTCCTCCCAGATCAGCTCGTAGGCACCGAGCCGCAGGACGTTGCGGTCCACGATCGGCATCCGGTCGAGCTCCCAGCCCACCGCGTACTGCTCGATCAGGTCGTCGATCCGGCGGGCGTGCTGGACGTACCCCTCGATCAGCTCCATCGTGTACTCGCCGACCTGCGGGGTGCCCTCGTCGGGCTTGGGCTCGCGGGCGCGGGCCACCCAGTCGGCGAGGACCTGCTGCGGGTCGACCCCGCGGTGGTCGGCCTCGAAGAGGATCTGGAAGGCCCGAGTGCGGGCCTTGCTGCGTGCGGCCGACACGGACTTACTTCACCCGGCCGAGGTAGCTGCCGTCGCGGGTGTCGACCTTGACCTTCTCGCCGGTCACGACGAAGAGCGGCACCTGGATCTCGGCACCGGTCTCCAGGGTGGCCGGCTTGGTGCCACCGGTGGAGCGGTCGCCCTGGACGCCCGGCTCGGTGTGCTCGATGGTCAGCTCGACCGCGGCCGGGAGCTCGATGTACAGCACGGCGCCCTCGTTGGTGGCGACCAGGGCCTCGAAGCCCTCCAGCAGGTACTTGGCGGCGTCGCCGACGACGGCCGGCTCGACCGTCAGCTGGTCGTAGGTGTCCATGTCCATGAACACGAAGTTCTCGCCGTCCTTGTACGAGAACTGCATGCCGCGCTTGTCGACGTTGGCGGTCTCGACCTTGGTGCCCGCGTTGAAGGTCTTGTCGACGACCTTGCCCGTCAGGACCTCCTTGAGCTTGGTGCGCACGAAGGCCGGGCCCTTGCCGGGCTTGACGTGCTGGAACTCGACGACGGACCAGAGCTTGCCGCCATCGAGCTTGAGGACCATGCCGTTCTTGAGATCGTTCGTGGAAGCCACGGGCGCACTTACTCCTGGATATAGCTGTCAAGGAACCAAGGGTTGCGTCCTGCCGCCGACGGCCCGGGGGCCGTGGTCACAGGGCGAGGAGCTCCTTGGTGGTGATGGTGAGCAGCTCGGGCCCGCCCTCCTCAAGGGGGCGCACGACGAGCGTGTCCTCGATCCGGACGCCGCCCTTGCCCGGGAGGTGGACCCCTGGGCCGACGGTGACCGGCACGCGGCTGTCCAGTTTACCCATGTCCGACGGACCGAGGCGCGGCGCCTCCCGGATCTCCAGCCCGATGCCGTGCCCCACCGGGTGCGGGGAGAGCTCGGAGTGGCCGGCCGCCTCCAGGATCTGCCGCGCGGCCCGGTCGGGCACGCACTGCTCGACACCCGGCCCGAGCGCCTCCCGGCCGGCCCGCTGGGCCCGGAACACCAGCCGGTGCAGCTCGACCTGCCAGGGCGCGGGGGCCGCGCCGATCACGAAGGTCCGGGCGGTGGAGACCCCGTAGCCGCGGTACTGGGCACCCATCACCACGGTGAGGAAGTCGCCCTCCTCCACCCGGCGGTCGGTCGGCTGGTGGGCGGGCTGGCCGGAGTGGCTGCCGGTGCCGACGGACACCGGGAAGGCCGCCCGGTCGGCGCCGTGGTCGATCATCCGGCGCTCCAGCTCCATCGCCAGGTGCCGCTCGGTGCGGCCGACCAGGATCGACTCCAGCAGCTCGCCGAGCGCCTGGTCGGCGATCTCGGCGGCGATCCGCAGGTCGGCGATCTCGTGCTCGTCCTTGACCACCCGCAGCCGCTCGACCACCTGGCCCAGGTCGGCCAGCCGGACGCCCTCGGCGAGGCCCGCGACCGCCCGGTGCCGACTGACGGTGAGGTCGTGCTCCTCCACCGCCAGGTCCGAGACCCCCAGCCGCGCCGCCGCGGCGGCGGCCGCGAGGGCGGTGTCCGCCCCGGCCGACACCGGGACCTGCGTGACGTCCGCGGCGATCAGGTGTTCCCCGGTGTCGTCCGGCGGCAGGTCGTCCGGCAGCGCCAGCAGCACCCGCTCCCGGGTCAGCAGCAGCGTGGCGCCGCAGGGCGCGCAGCCGGTGAGGTACCGCACGTTCGCGGCCCGGGTGATCAGCGCCGCATCGGCCCCGGCCGCACTGCAGTGCTCCCTCACACGCTCCCGCCGGCCCGCGTACGCATCAGACATGCGTCGAGCCTACGAAGCCCCACCCCGATCCGCCCGCCGAGCGCCCCCGACTGAGCGCGCTCCCGCCTCCACACGCCCTCCCCCACGCCCGCGCGCCACCCGGGAATGACCGCGGCGGAGCCGGCGTTGAGGGCAAGTGAAAACGACATCCATTTCGGTGTACGGTTCGAGCTCGGCCCCGAACCAGCACCGCACACCCCGGGAGGACCCATGGCCCGCAGCGAACTGCGCCCCGTCGTCAAGCTCCGCTCCACCGCCGGCACCGGCTTCACCTACGTGACCCGGAAGAACCGCCGCAACGACCCGGACCGCATCGTCCTGCGCAAGTACGACCCGGTCGCCGGCCGGCACGTCGACTTCCGCGAGGAGCGCTGAGCCCCGGACACGCGAACGGCGCCACCCCCAGCCCGGGGCGGCGCCGTTCGTCGCGTTCGAGGCTCAGCGCGGCGGCGGGACGGAGACCACCATGGTCAGCCGCAGCACCGCGCCGCCCGCGTTGCGGTAGGCGTGCGGGTGCGCGGCGTCGAAGGAGACGGTGTTGCCGGCCGGCACCACGTGCTCGCGTTCGCCGTGCACCAGGGTCAGCTCCCCCTGCTCGACCCGGATGATCTCCATCGTCCCCACCGGGTGCGCCTCCGCGGAGTACCCTTCGCCGGGCTCCATCCGCCAGGCCCACAGCTCCAGCGGCCCGGGCGCCTCGACCCCGTTGAGCAGGGTGCCGGTGCCGCCGGACGGCCCGGTCCACAGCGGGACGGCCTGCTCCTCGGGCACGATCCGCACCCCCGGCCCCTCCTCGTAGTCGAGCAGCCGCGCGATCGAGACGCCGAGCGCGTCGGCCAGCCGGACGACGGTGGCCACGCTGGGGTTGGTGCGGTCCTGCTCGATCTGGACGATCATGCCGCGGCTGACGCCGGAGCGGGCGGCGAGGGCGTCCAGGGTGTGGCCGCGCTCGGCGCGCAGCCTCCGGAGGTTCCGGGCGAGGGCCTGGGAGACGAGATCGGGGTCCGGCACGCGGGCAGTCCTTGAAGTCCTCGGTGCGAAATGGTCACGGCAAAGTGCAAAATCTTGTTCGATAAGTTCAGTTCAGTGCACTACGCTGCCATCCCGGCAACAAAGTCCACCCGACTGTACTGCGGAGTGCATTGTGCTGTCCTCACTTCCCCCCTGCCCTGCCGGCGCGCTCCGGTGACCGCCGTCCTCGCCCTCAGTGCCAGCCTGCTCTGGGGCGTGGCCGACTTCGGCGGCGGCGTGCTCGCCCGGCGGCTGCCCGCGCTCACCGTGGTGGTCGTCTCCCAACTGATGGCGGCCGCCGTCCTGCTGCTCGCCGTGCTCGCCACCGGCAGCTGGACCGACGCCTCCCCCGCCCTCTGGTACGCCGTCGCCGCCGGGGTGATCGGCCCGTTCGCCATCCTCGCCTTCTACCGGGCGCTGGCACTCGGGCCGATGGGCGTGGTCTCCCCGCTGACCACCGTCGGCATCGCGGTGCCGGTCGGCGTCGGGCTCGCGCTCGGCGACCGGCCCGGCCTGCCCCAGCTCGCCGGGATCGCGGTGGCCCTGGCCGGTGTGGTGCTGGCCGCCGGGCCCGAGCGCGGCGGTCCGACGGCCGCCCGCAAGGCGCTGCTGCTCACCCTGGGCGCCGCCTTCGGCTTCGGCTCGTGCATGGCGCTGATCGCCCACGCCACCACCGGCGGGCTGCTGCTCGCGCTCTGCGTCCAGCGGCTCTGCAACGTCGCCGTCGGCGGCACCACGCTGCTGGTCACGCTGCGCGGCGCGCGGCCCGCCGGCCTGCTGCCCCGGCTGCGGGCCGGGCTGCCCGCCCTCACCGCGGTCGGCCTGGCCGACGTCGCCGCCAACGGCGTCTACGCGCTGGCCTCGAACGGCGGCTCGGCGGCCGCCGCCGCCGTGCTCGCCTCGCTCTACCCCGTGGTCACCGCACTGATGGCGCGCGGGGTGCTCAAGGAGCGGTTGCGCCCGGTCCAGGTGGTCGGCGCCGGGCTCGCCGTGGCGGGGACACTGCTGCTCGCCGCCTCCTGACCGACGGTCACTGCTCGGCCGGCGCCCAGCGCTTCTCGACCCCGGCCAGCTTCCAGTAGCCGATCGCCACCGCCCAGACCACCACGAACAGCCCGGCGATCGCGTAGCCGACGTTGTCCAGCGAGATGTCCGCGATCCAGCCGCTGACCGGGTCGCTCAGACCGAGCTTTTCGTGCAGCACGGTGACCAGCTCGATGGTGCCGATGATGAACGCCACCGCGATCGACAGCCCGGTGATGGTCAGGTTGTAGTAGACCTTCCGCACCGGGTTGGAGAACGCCCACTGGTAGGCGAAGTTCATGAACGTCCCGTCCAGCGTGTCGAACAGGCTCATCCCGGCCGCGAACAGCAGCGGCAGGCAGGCGATCGCGTACCAGGGCAGCCCGGAGGCCGCGCCCGAACCGGCCATCACCATCAGGGTGACCTCGGTCGCGGTGTCGAAGCCCAGGCCGAGCACCATGCCCACCGGGAACATCTGCCCCGGCCGGGTGATCGACTTCGTCGCCCGGTTCAGCACCCGGGCCATGAAGCCGCGCGAGTCGAGGTGCTGCTCCAGCTCCGCCTCGTCGTACTGCCCGGCCCGCATCGCCCGGAACACCTTCAGGATGCCCAGCAGCGCGGCCAGGTTGAGCGCGCCGATCAGGTAGAGGAAGACGCCGGAGGTGCTGGTGCCGATCATGCCGAGCCACTTGTGCGTGGTCGACTCGTCGTCCATCAGGGTGTCGGCCAGCTGAGCGCCGCCCGCCACCAGGGCGGCCATGATGACCACCATCGAGGAGTGTCCGAGGGCGAACCAGAAGCCCACCGAGACCGGCCGCTTGCCGTCCGCCATCAGCTTGCGGGTGGTGTTGTCGATCACCGCGATGTGGTCGGCGTCGAAGGCGTGCCGCATACCGAGGGTGTACGCGGTGATACCCAGGCCCACCCCGAAGACCTGGGTACCCACCGCGTAGTTCCGGGGCGCGACCAGGAAGATGAGCGTCCCGAAGGCCACCACGTGCATGGCCAGGATCACCCCCATCAACCCGGCCGTGCGGAGGGTGTCCTCGCGCTTCCAGCGGAAGGACGGCAGGACGGACGACGTCGCCGCGGCCGTGGGGGCCGCGGTTTCGGGCAGGGTCATCTCGGGATCACGCTCCAGCACCTCGTGGAAAGACGGTCGTGAGATGCCGTGGCCGGTCTCCTGGCTCCCGGGGATCCGTACCCGCCTTCCCAGGCGCGCGAGGCGCCCAGTGGCGTCGTGGGTACGGACGGACTCCATCGCTGCCGATGGCCCCGGTCACAGTGGCGAGGGCCGCTCCGGACTGGGACCCCTGAGGGTCCGTCACCGGTCTTCCCGAGCACCACGGCGGGCAACACCGTAGGGGTGCGGAGCAGGCCGGTGCAAGGCTGCACACCTGCGCAGGTGTTCAGGATCACAGCCCCTGGCCTGCAAGAATGTCCCCATGCATCTCGTACCGGCCGACCGCGCGGACCACCGCACCATCGACGGGCACCGGGTCTGCGAGGCCATCGCCGCCATCGGCGACACCGCGCACGTCCGGTCCTGGTCCGAGCGGTTCTCCCTGCTCGCCGACCCCGGCCGGCTGGCCCTGCTGCTCGCGCTGCACCGGGCCGGCCCGCTCGCCGTCACCGACCTCGCCGTCGCCACCGGCATGCGCGACCCCGCCGTCTCCCAGGCGCTGCGGCTGCTGCGCACGGCCGGCGTGGTCACCGGCGACAAGGACGGACGAGTGGTGCGCTACCGGCTCGTGGACGAGGCCATGCGCCCCCTGCTGGACGAGTGCACCGCCGCCGAACACCACGAGCCGGTCACCGGGCCCACCGCGGCGGCCGGCTGACCGACACTCGGGAAACGCACCCCGGGGCGGCACCCCGGATGAGTACGATCATGGTGTGCCGTCCCGCCCCCACGCCTGGCCCGCCGACCGTTGGAACACCCGACCGGTCAAGGCCCGCGTGCTGGCGGTCGCCCGCACCCTCACCTCGGCCACCCGCGTCCTGGACGTCCTCACCCTGCTGAACCCCGACGGCATCGCCCGGTACTTCACCGTCAACCCCGGCTCCGCCTTCGCCGACCGCGCCCTGGACGACTACGTCCGCGGACTGCCCGGCTTCACCGTGCTGGACTGGGAGGACGCCGTCCGGCACCGCTTCGACCTGGCCGTCGCCTGCGCCGTCCACTCCTCCATGCACCGCCTGGACGCCCGCCTGGTCGTCCTCCCGCACGGCGCCGGCTACAACCGGCTGGTGACCGAGTCCACCGGCGACACGGTCAGCGCCGCCGGCCTCTCCCGCAACGAACTCACCCACCGCGGGCGGGTGTTCGTGGACGTCCTCGGCCTCTCCCACCCCGAGCAGCTGGACCGCCTGCGGGTCTCCTGCCCCGAGGCCGTGGACGTCGCCCGGGTGGTCGGCGACCCGTGCTTCGACCGGATGCTGCGCAGCCACCGCTCCCGCGACGCCTACCGCGCCGCGCTCGGCGCCGTCGACGGCCGACGGCTCGTCGTCGTCAACTCCACCTGGAGCGAGCACTCGTTATTCGGCCGCCACCCCGACCTGCCGCAACGCCTGGTCCGCCGGCTCCCCGCCGACGAGTACACCGTGGCCGTCGTCCTGCACCCCAACATCTGGAGCCGGCACGACCCCGAGGCCCTGCTCGACAGCGCCCGCCGGATGGGCCTGCGCCTGATCCCGCCCCACCAGGGCTGGCAGGCCGCCCTGGTCGCCGCCGACTGCCTGATCGGCGACCACGGCTCGGTCTCCGTCTACGGCGCCGCCCTGCAACGGCCCACCGTGCTCGTCGCCACCGGCGCCGCCGAACTCGACCCGCACTCCCCCAGCCACGCCTTCGGCCAGGCCGCACCCGTGCTCGACCCCGACGGCGACCTCGCCGCCCAGCTCGAACTGGCCCTCGCCCAGGACCCGGCCGACCTGCGCGGGATCACCGACCGTTCGCTCGCCCGGCGCGGCGAATCCGCCCGGGTGCTGCGCCCGTTGCTCTACTCCTTCCTGGACCGGCTGGACGAACCCACCGACGAGCCGCTCCTGCCGCCCTACCCCAGGCCCGACCCGCGCCCCGGCAGCACCGACCGGCCCACGGCCTACGACGTCGAGGGCAAGAGCGAGGGCACCGAGGTCAGCCTGCGGCGCTACCCCTTCGACCCGAACGACCACACCCCGCGCGGCTTCCACGCGCTCGCCGACGAGTACCCCGGCGACGCCCTGCGCTACACCGCCGAGGTCCTCGCCCGCACCGAGGCGCACGCCGAGCGCCCCGCCGCACGCTGGCTCGTCGACACCGCCGCCGAACTCCCCGGCCTCGCCGTCGCGGTGGCCGCCCTCGGCCCGGCCCGCCACCTCCTCCGGTTGCGCACCGGCCTGCTGCTGGAGGCCCGCGCCGAACCCGCCTGGGGAGCCCCCGAACCCGCCCTCGACCCGCTGCTGCTCGGCAGCGCCGTCGCCCAGTGGCTCACCTACGGCGGCGACCCGGCCGCCCTGCCCGCCCACGGCCTCACCGTCCGCACCGGCGAGCACCGCACCCGGGTGTCCTTCACCACCGGGCCTTCCTAGGGCCTGTCCTCAAGCTCCCGCAGCCGCGCCCGGCTGCGCTCCGCCAGCGCCTCGTCGCCCAACTCCTCCGCGAGGCCGACGAGCAGGGTGTGCGCCTGGGCCTCCTTCGCGTACTGGCTCCGCTCCCCGGCCTGCCGGGCGCAGTCCTCGGCATGGGCGACGGCGTGGTCGAGCTGCCCCAGGGCACGGTGGGCCCGGGCGCGGACCAGCGGCAGCTTCATCAGCATGTCGTCGTCACCGGTGTCCACGGCCCGGACGGTGGCCGCCTCCAGTACGGTCAGCCCCTCCTCCGGACGGCCGTCGGCGATCAGCGCCTGCGCCAGGTTGTAGCTCTGCACGATCTCGCCGTGGTCGTCACCCCGGTTGTCCGCCAGGGCCAGCGTGAACCGCTGCACCGCCTCGCCCGGGCGGCCGTCGGCCAGGCAGAGCAGGCCGTCGGTCTCGTGGAGCACCCCCGCCACCCTCCGGTCCGCCACCAGTGGCAGCTGCTCCGAGGCCAGTGCCAGCTGCTCGGCGGCGAGCCGGTACTCCTTGCGCTCGAAGCGGGCGCGGGCGAGCTGGTTGCGCATCCGGACCACGGCGTCCGGCCGGTTGTCCCACTGGGCCGACTCGATGCCGCGCTCGTGGGTCGCGATCCAGTCCTGGTAGAGCTTGCGTCCGTGGTACAGCGGCCAGAGCGACTCGCAGAGCCGCCACACCTCGCCGTGCCAGCCCTGCTGGGCCGCGGCCTCCACCACCGCGCGCAGGTCGGCCCGTTCGGCGTACAGCCACTCCAGAGCCGTCGCATCCGAGGCGAAACCGGGCAGTCCCTCGCCGCCGTCCTCCTGGAGCCGCAGCCGCGCGCCCATCGCCCGGTCGGCCAGCGAGGCCCGGCCCCGAAAGTACGCCACCACCCGGGCGAGCAGCTCGACCCGGCCGGGGAGCTCGCGCGCGCAGGCGTAGGCGTGCGTCCGCACCACGTCGTGGGCCCGGAAGCGGTCCTCCGGCCCGTCGTCGACGACCACGTCCAGCAGGTGGACGTCGCACAGCTCGTCCAGGGCCTGATCCGGCCGCTCGACACCCACCGCGCCCGCCAACTCGGCCGACACGAAGGAGCCCGGATGCACGCCGATCAGCCGGTAGAGCGCCTGCCCCGGCGGCGAGAGCCTCGCGTACACCGGATCGTAGGTCCGGCGGAGCTCCCCCTCCTCATTGTCGAGCATCGCCAACTTGGCTCCCTGGTCGGAGAGTTCGGCCACCACCTGGCCCACGGACAGCCGGCCCCGGCGCAGCAGCTGGCTGCCGACGGCGTTGAGTGCGAGCGGCAGTCCCGCGCACCGCTCCACCAGCGCGGCGACCTCACCATCGGTGCCCCGCCCCGCGCTCAACCAGCCCCGGACGAGGGCGGCACCAGCCGCCGCGCTCAACCGGTCCAGCTGTCGCACCTCGGCACCGTCCATCCGCAGCGCGTCCAGGCGCCGCCGACTCGCCACCACCACCAGCCCCCGGGACGGCAGCAGGGCGCGGACCTCGGAGGCGTGCTCGGCGTTGTCCACGACGAAGAGGCACCGTCGCCCGGCCGTGGCCGTACGGAACGCCGCGAACCGCTCGGCCTCCACGTCCGGCGGGCGCAGACCGAACGCCCGCAGGAATCCGCCCACCACCCCGGCGAGGTCCACCCCGGACTCGCGCCGGTAGGCCTTGAGGTCGGCGTACAGGACGCCGCCCCGGAAGTCCGCCGCATGCTCGTTCGCGAACTTCGTCGCCAGCTCGGTCTTGCCCACGCCGCCCAGGCCGGTGAAGACGACGATCGACGGTCCACCCTGGTCGGCCTTCCGCAACGCGGCGGTGAGCGCGGCGAGTTCACCCTCACGGTTGACGAAGAACGCACGGGCCGGTCGCACCTGGTGCGGGACCGGCAGCTCGGGCTCCGGATGGACCGTGACGTTCCCGCCCTGGATCACGTTCCCGTACACCGTGCCCGACACACTGTTGGAGACCTCGTAGTCGTCCACCCGTACGCTCCCTCCGGCCGGCCCGGGCCCCAGCCTACGGGCTCCGGGCCGCACCGGAACTGAGTCCGCCTCAGGCCGCCTGGCAGGTCGGGCACCAGAAGAGGTTGCGCGAGGCGTGCTCCTCCGTCCGTACGTCCGTCCCGCAGACCAGGCAGGGCATCGCCGCCCGCCGGTAGACGTAGACCTCGCCGCCGTGGTCGTCGACGCGCGGCGGGCGGCCCATCGCCTCGGGGGTGTGCTCGGGCCGGACGGTGTCGATCCGCCCGGCGCCGACGCCCTCGCGCATCAGGGCGACCAGGTCGGCCCAGATGACGCCCCACTCGGCCCGGGTGAGGTCGCGCCCGGCGCGGTGCGGGTTGATGCCGTGCCGGAACAGCACCTCGGCCCGGTAGACGTTGCCCACCCCGGCCAGCACCTTCTGGTCCATCAGCAGCGCGGCGACGGTTGTCCGGCTGGTCGATATCCGCCGCCAGGCGGCCTCCGGGTCGGCGTCGGCGCGCAGCGGGTCGGGGCCGAGCCGGGCGGCGACGGCGGCCTTCTCGGCGCCGGTGACCAGCTTGCAGGTGTTGGGGCCGCGCAGGTCGGCGTACCCTTCGTCGTTCGCCATCCGCAGCCGGACCAGGCCGACCGGTGCGGGCGCGGGGCCGGCGCCGAAGGTGAGGCCGCCGTAGAGGCCGAGGTGGATGTGGACCCAGCCGCCCTCCTCGAAGCCGAGGAACAGGTGCTTGCCGGTGGCCTCGGCGTCGGTCAGCAGCTGCCCGTCGATCGCCTTGGCCTCGTCGGCGAACCGGCCCTGCGGGCTGGAGACCCGGACGGGGCGGCCGCCGAAGGCGCGCAGGTTCTCGGCGGCGAGGCGGTGGATGATGTGGCCTTCCGGCACGGGCGTCGGCTCCCCCGGGTGGTTGGACAGGACCGGTCCATCATCGCAGTCGGCACCGACAAACCCGCAGGTCCGCCGGTCAGCGCACCGGCATGCCCATCAGCCGGGCCAGGATGACGCGGTCCAGCTCGGCGGCGGTGGCGGCGACGTCCAGGTACGAGTTGTCGATGATCGGCAGCCCGGAGTTGTACCAGCCGGCCATCCGGCCGTGGATGCGCGCCACCTCCTCGTCCCCGAGCCGCCGGTTGCCGCTGCGGCGGGCGTTGCGGCGCAGCACCGAGTCCAGGCTGGGCAGCAGCACCACCGGGATCATGCCGGGGCCGATGTGCCGCTTCCAGCCGCCGAGGCCGATGGCCGGGCGATCCGGGAAGACGGCGTCGTCGATGATGCAGGAGATGCTGTTGGCGAGGTAGTTGCGGCAGGCGAAGCCGCAGGTGCGGCGGGCCAGCCGGTACTGCGCCTCGGAGGCGTTGTTCCAGCCGGACTGCGGGTTGGCGAAGCCGGACTGCACCCACTCGCGGACGTCGTCCAGGCTGATGTGCGCGGTCGGGGTGGCCCGGTGCTCGGCCCAGTACCGCGCGACGGTGGTCTTCCCGGCGCCGGCCGGTCCGATCAGCAGGACTGCGATCGGCCCGCTGGGCGCGTGCCGCTGCGGCGGGTGGGCGGGCAGCTGGACGGGCGCCCCGGCGGGCAGCACGAAGTGCCCGGTGCCGCCCGCCGGTACCGGCGCGGTCGGCATGGCCGCAGTCGCCGCGGGAGCCTGCGGCACCGGGGCCTGCGGTGCCGGGGCCTGCGAAGCGGGAGTCTGCGGAGCCGGTGCCGGGGCAGCGGGTGCCGGGGCAGCGGGTACCGGGACGGTGGGTGCCGGGACAGTGGGTGCCGGAGCCGGGGCCTGCGGCGCCGGCGCAGGAGGCACGGCCGCGGGAGCGGGCACCGGAGCGGGCGGCGGCACCGAGGCGGGCGCCACCGGCGGCGGTGGCACCGGCGCCCCCGGCGGTGGCACGGATCGGCCGGCGGCCTGCTGCCCACCCGAAGCACTGCCCGGGTACGGCGGCACCGGCGGAGCGACGGGACGCGGCGGGACCTGCCCACCTCCGGCGTACTGCGTCACGGTCACCTCCCGACACCTCTCAGCGGGGACACTACACGTCGGCCCGGCAGCGGGCACAGTCCGCCGCCGGGCCGCTGACCAGCGGTCAGCGAGAGGTGAGCTGCTCGGCCAGGGCGCGCAGGGCCAGTTCGTACGAACCGATGCCGAAACCGGCGATGGTGCCGGAGGCCACCGCGGCGATCACCGAGGTGTGCCGGAAGGTCTCCCGGGCGTACGGGTTGGAGATGTGCACCTCGATCAGCGGCGCGGTGCGCTGCGCGGCGGCGTCCCGCATCGCGTACGAGTAGTGCGTGAACGCACCGGGGTTGATCACCACCGGCACCTGCCCGTCGGCGGCCTCGTGCAGCCACTCGACCATCTGTTGCTCGGAGTTGGTCTCGTGCACCTCCACCTCGAAGCCGAACTCCTTGCCGAGCACGGTGCAGCGCTCGACCAGCCCGGCGTACGAGGTGGCGCCGTAGACGTCCGGCTCACGGCTGCCGAGCCGGCCGAGGTTGGGGCCGTTGAGCACCATGACCCTGGTCACGCCGAGACCTCCGCGTAGGCGGCGGCCAGCAGGGTCGGGTCGGGGCCCTCCAGCACGGAGGTCTTGCCGAGGCCGTCCAGGACGATGAAGCGGAGCAGGTCGCCGCGGGTCTTCTTGTCGATCTTCATGGCGTCGACCAGCTTCGGCCAGGCGTTCGCCGGGTAGCGCAGCGGCAGCCCGAGCGCGGTCAGCACGGTGCGGTGCCGGTCGGCCGTCTCGTCGTCCAACCGGCCTGCCAGGCGGCCGAGTTCGGCGGCGAACAGCATGCCGACGGAGATCGCCGCGCCGTGCCGCCACTTGTACCGCTCGTTGCGCTCGATGGCGTGGCCGAGGGTGTGGCCGTAGTTCAGGATCTCGCGCCGGCCGGACTCCTTGAGGTCGCCGGAGACCACGTCGGCCTTGACCTGGATGGAGCGGCGGATCAGCTCGACGGTGTGCCGGCCGGACGGCGTCTTGGCGCCCTCCGGGTCGGCCTCGATCAGGTCGAGGATGACCGGGTCGGCGATGAACCCGCACTTGACGACCTCGGCCAGGCCGGAGACGTAGTCGTTCCTGGGGACGGTCTCCAGGGTGCCGAGGTCGGCCAGCACGCCCACCGGCGGGTGGAAGGCACCGACCATGTTCTTGCCCTCGGCGATGTTGATGCCGGTCTTGCCGCCGACGGCCGCGTCGACCATCCCGAGCAGCGTGGTGGGCATGGAGATCCAGCGGACCCCGCGCAGCCAGGTGGCGGCGACGAACCCGGCCAGGTCGGTGGTGGCGCCGCCGCCGAGGCCGAGGATGACGTCGCTGCGGGTGAAGCCGGTCTGCCCCAGCACCGACCAGCAGTACGCGGCGACCTCGGCGCTCTTGGCGTCCTCGGCGTTGGGCACCTGGAGCGCGATCGCCTCGTAGCCCTCGCCGAGCAGGTCCTCGCGGATGGCGTCGGCGGTGGCGGTGAGCGCCTCCGGGTGGATGATCGCGACCCGCTTGGCACGGGTGCCGATGAGCGGCGACAGCTCGCCGAGCAGCTGGTGCCCGATCAGCACGTCGTACGGGTCGTGGCCGGCGCTGCCGCCGACGTGAATCCTGACGATGGGGTCAGTCATGGGGGGTTTTCAGCTCCAGTGCTTCCAGTACGGCGTCCGCGACCTGCCCGGGGGTGCGGCCGGCGGTGTCGACGACGGCGGTGGCCACCTCCAGGTAGAGGGGGCGTCGGGCCTCCATCAGCTCGCGCCAGCGGGCCCGCGGGTTGACGGCCAGCAGCGGCCGCGGGGCGTCCAGGCCGACCCGCTTGACCGCGTCGCCCAGCGGGACCTCCAGGAAGACCACCGGCAACTCGCGCAGCAGCGCCCGGGTGGCCTCCGCCATCACCGCGCCGCCGCCCAGCGCGAGCACCCCGGGGTGCTCCGCGGCGGCATCGCGCACGGCGCGCACCTCCAGCTCGCGGAAGTGCGGCTCGCCCTCGTCGATGAAGATCTCCGGGATGGGCTTGCCGGCCAGTGCCTCGATGTCGGCGTCGGTGTCCCGGAACTCCACGCCGAGGCGTTCGGCCAGGGCCCGCCCGACGGTGGACTTGCCACTGCCGGGCGGGCCGACCAGCACGACGACCGGTGTGGTCATCGGACGATCAGGTGGTCGAGGTAGCCCTGCACGTTGCGCCGGGTCTCCGACACGTGGTCCCCGCCGAACTTCTCGTTCACCGCGTCGGCCAGCACCAGCGCGACCATCGCCTCGGCGACGATCCCGGCGGCCGGCACCGCGCAGACGTCCGAGCGCTGGTGGTGCGCCTTGGCGGGCTCACCGGTGCGCACGTCCAGGGTCTGCAACGCCCGCGGCACGGTCGCGATCGGCTTCATCGCGGCGCGCACCCGCAGCAGCTCGCCGGTGGAGAGCCCGCCCTCGGTGCCGCCGGAGCGGCCGGAGGTGCGCTTGACGCCCTCGGGGGTCGGCACGATCTCGTCGTGCGCCTGGGAGCCGGGCACCCGGGCCAGGTCGAAGCCGTCGCCGACCTCGACGCCCTTGATCGCCTGAATGCCCATCAGCGCGGCGGCCAGCCGGGCGTCCAGGCGGCGGTCCCAGTGCACGTGCGAGCCGAGGCCCACCGGCACGCCGTACGCCAGCACCTCGACCACGCCGCCGAGGGTGTCGCCGTCCTTGTGGGCCTGGTCGATCTCGGCGACCATCGCCTTCGAGGCGTCCGCGTCCAGGCAGCGCACCGGGTCGGCGTCCAGCTTCGCCTCGTCGGAGGGCAGCGGCAGCACGCCCGCCGGGGCCTTCGCGGCGGCCAGCTCGACCACGTGGCTGACGATCTCGATCCCGCAGGTCTCCTTCAGGTACGCGCGGGCGACGGCGCCCAGCGCGACCCGGGCGGCCGTCTCACGGGCGCTGGCGCGCTCCAGGATCGGCCGGGCCTCCTCGATCGAGTACTTCTGCATCCCGGCCAGGTCGGCGTGGCCGGGCCGGGGGCGGGTCAGCGCCTCGTTGCGGGCCAGGCCCGCCAGCACCTCGGGGTCGACCGGGTCGGCCGACATGACCTGCTCCCACTTCGGCCACTCGGTGTTGCCGACCATGATCGCGACCGGACTGCCCATGGTCAGGCCGTGCCGGACACCGCCGAGGAAGGTCACCTCGTCCTGCTCGAACTTCATCCGCGCGCCACGGCCGTAACCGAGCCGGCGGCGCGCCAGCGCGTCGGCCACCAGGGCGGTGGTGACCGGTACACCGGCGGGCAGGCCCTCCAGCGTCGCGACGAGTGCGGGGCCGTGCGACTCCCCCGCCGTCAGCCAGCGCAACGTACCCAACGGAGCTCCTTCATCAGCGGACCGGCCCACGGCACCGCCGCGGCCCGCCCGGACGTGCCTTCTGCCTGAATCCTTTCACGACCCGGCAGCACCCGGCGGCACAGTCCGCGTGACGGACAGCGACCGGCCACCCCCCAAGACGCGCACTCCCGTTCAGCCGCGCCCGGCGAGCGCCTTCTCCCCCGCCTCGCGCATCGCGGCCAGCGGTCCCGGCGTCCGCCCGGTGAAGGCCTCGGTCTGCAGCACCGCCTGGTGCACCAGCAGATCCAGCCCGCCCAGCACGGTCGCCCCGCGCTCGGCGCAGGCGGCGGCCAGCGCCGTCGGCCACGGGTGGTACAGCACGTCGAACAGCGCGCCCGGCGCGACGGGCAGCGCCGCGGCGAAGCCGTCGGTCGCGCCGACCGGCGTGGTGGAGACGGTCAGCGGCTGCGCCAGCGCCTCGGCACCACGCTCCCAGTCGGCGGTCCGGACGACCACGCCCAGCCGCTCGCCCAGCTCGGCCATCTCCCGGGCCCGCTCCGGGCTGCGCAGGTAGACCGTCACCTCGCCGGTGCAGATCTGGGCGAGCGCCGCCAACGCCGAGGAGGCGGTGGCCCCGGCACCGAGCACGGCGGCGGCCGGCACCTCGGTGATGCCGCGCTCGCGCAGCGCGTTGACCAGCCCGGGGACGTCGGTGTTGTCCCCGGTGCGCCGCCCGTCGGCGGTGAACACCACGGTGTTCACCGCGTCCACCGCGCGGGCCGTCGCACTCACCTCGTCGAGCAGCGGGATGACGGCCCGCTTCAGCGGCATGGTCAGCGACAGGCCCGCCCACTCGGCCTCGTCCAGCCCGGCGAGGAAGCCGGGCAGGCCCGCCTCGTCGACCTCGAAGCGGTCGTAGCGCCAGCCGTCCAGCCCGAGCGCCGCGAAGGCGGCCCGGTGCAGGTCCGGCGAGAGCGAGTGGGCGATCGGCGAGCCGAGCACGGCGGCCCGGTGCTTGCTGGTCAACGCTGGGTCTCCTGGAACGGGTCGGTCACTGCTTGGCGGAGGTGCAGTGGCCGCGCTCCTTGTCGAAGCCCTGGCCGGCCGCCTTGCAGTACGCCTCGACGTTGGCGTAGTGCTCCTTGCTGGTCTCCGCGAAGCGGGTCTCGGTCGGGGACATCGCGATGAAGTACAGCCACTTGCCGTCCGCCGGGTTGAGCACCGCGTTGATCGCGTCGTCGCCGGGGTTCGAGATCGGCCCGGGCGGCAGGCCCGGGTTCCGGTAGGTGTTGTACTTGTTGGACGCGTCGTCCATGTCCTTCTTGTCCAGCTGCTTGCGGCCGAGCGAGTACTGGAGCGTGGTGTCCATGCCGAGGGTGTGGTGCGTCTCGGGCTCGTTGGCCAGCCGGTTCTGGATGGTCTTGGCCATCTTGGCGAAGTCGGCGGTGTTGTTGCCCTCGCGCTGGAGGATGCTCGCCTCGATGAGCACCTCGTAGCCGTTCTTGAGGCCGGCCTTGGCAGCCTGGCCGTCGAGGTTGGCGTACTTCTCGGTGGCGTTCTTCACCATCTGCTTGAGCAGGTCCTCGGGCTTCATGCCCTCGGCGATGTTGTAGCGGGTCGGCCAGAGGAAGCCCTCGATGTTGCCCTTCGCGTAGTCGGGCAGGCCGAGGCTGGCGACCTGGGCCTTGGCGACGTTCGCCGTGGTGCCCTTCTGCAGCTTCAGCTTGTCGTCGATCTTGGCGTAGATCTCCGTCGAGTTCAGGCCCTCGGGCAGCACCAGCGCGGCACCGCCGGCCTGCTCGATCAGGGCCTGGAGCGCGGCCGAGGCCGACATCTCCTTCTTCATCGCGTAGAAGCCCGGCTGGATGGTCTTGCACTTGGGCTCGTTGTCGCAGGCCTTGCTGTACGCCTCGACGCTCTTCACCACGCCGGCGTTCTTCAGCACCAGGCCGACCTGGGCACCGAACGCACCCGGCTTGACCTCGACCTGGGCACTGCCGGTGCCCTCGCCGGTGAAGTCCGGCGGCGGGCCGAAGTGGTCCTTGTAGAAGCCGTAGCCCCACCAGCCGGCGCCGCCCATGGCGCCCAGCAGCACCAGCAGCACCAGCAGGCAGGCGCCGCCGTTGCGGCGGCCGGACTTCTTGCCCTTCTCCTTGCGCTTCTTCTGCGCGTCGCGGGAGTTGTCCTCCTCGCCGAGGAAGCCGACCTCCTCCGGCTGGCCGGGCTCCTCGTGGTGCCCGCCGTCCTCGTGGTAGGCCTCCGCGTGGTCGTCCCACTCCTCCTCGGCGGCCTCGTGCGCACCGACCGGGGCGGCGCCGGCCTCCAGCGCGGCGGCCTCGGCCTCCCAGTCGATCCCGTCCGGGCCGGGGCCCGACGGCGCCGGCGCGGCCTGCGCGGGTGCCGGAGCCGGCGCGGCCTGCTGCGCCGTGCCGGGCTGCTGGGGCATGCCGGGCTGCTGCTGGTACCCCTGCTGCTGCGGGTAACCCTGCTGCGGCATCGCCTGCTGCTGCCCGTAGCCCTGCTGGGGCATCTGCTGCTGGGGGTAGCCCTGCTGCGACATCTGTTGCTGCGACATCTGCTGCTGGGGGTACTGCTGTCCGCCCTGGTAGCCCTGCTGCTGGTAGCCCTGCTGGGCCATCTGCTGCTGGGGGTAGCCCTGCTGCCCCATCGACTGCTGCGGATACCCCTGCTGCATCTCCCCGTACGGCTGCTGGACCTGCTGGCCCTGCTGCCCCTGCTGGGAGTACTGCTGGTGCTGCTGCCACTGGCCGTCCTGCTGGCCGAGGACCGGCTGCTGACCGCCGTACCCGGGATCACCGGGGTGCCACGGCTCGGAGCCCTGGGGGCCGTAGCCCCGACCCAGATCGGTCATTGATCCCCTTAACCGACGGAACGGCCGGAGGATCGGACCGGCCGTCCGGGACGCCGTCCCGGCTGATTCTCGAACCGGCGTGCTAGTGCAGCGCCTGGGAGGAGACGTTACCGTACCGCAGACGCACCCCCGGCAGGGCGGACGCACGGTCAGTGCGCGACCTCACCCCCGGGTGCGACCCCCGGCTTCGACGACGCCCCCGCCGCCGGGGTGGCCGACGCCGACGCCGACGCCGAGGCCGAGGCGCTCGCCTTCGCCGCCCGGTAGGCGTTGAACTCCGCGACGTTGCGCTGCTGCACGTCGAAGCTGTCGGTGAACCGGGTGTCCCCCGGCTTCACGGTGACGAAGTACAGCCAGTCCCCCTGCGCCGGGTCCAGCGCCGCCATGATCGCCTGCCGGCCCGGGTTGCCGATCGGCGAGGGCGGCAGCCCGGGGTGCAGGTAGGTGTTGTACGGGGAGTCCAGCTTCGTCTCGGTGACGGTGGTGTTCAGGGTCGACCGGCCGAGCGCGTAGTTGATCGTCGAGTCCAGTTGCAGGGGCATGCCCTTGGCCAGCCGGTTGTAGATCACCCGCGCGACCTTGCCCATGTCCTCGGTGTTGTCGGCCTCGCCCTGCACCATGCTCGCCACCGTCACCAGCCCGTACAGGCTCTGCCCGAGGGTCTGCGCCACGACGTCCGCGTCGTCCCGGCTGAACTCCTTGCCCGCCCGCTCGACCATCTGTTTCAGCAGGTCGAGCGCGGTGGTCTCGTCCGTGACGCTGTACGTCGCGGGGAACAGGTAGCCCTCGGGGCTGCCCTTGGCGAACTCCGGCAGGCCCAGCTCGGCGGCCTGCTCCTTGGCGGTGCGCTGGGTGGTGCCCTCCGGCAGGCTCAGCTTCTTGTCGATCGCCGCGTAGATCTGGTAATCACGCCAACCCTCGGGAATGGTCAGGCCGTTGGCGTTGGCCGGGTCGATCAGCACGGCCAGCGCGGCGACGGCCGACATCTTCTGCCTCAGCGTGTACGTCCCGGGCTGGATCCGCCCGGCGGCCGCCGCGCTGCCCCTGGCCGCCCGGGTGAAGGCGAGCGAGCTGGCCACCACTCCGTTGCGCACCAGCGCGGACGCGATCTGGGACAGGCCCGCGCCCTCGGGCACCGAGACCTGGACGCTGCCGGTGCCCTGCCCGGCGAAGTCCGCGGCGGCCGGCGGCTTGCGCTGGCCCTGCAACCAGCCGTACCCCGCGAGTCCGGCCCCGCCGAAGACCGCCACCAACGCGAGCGCGGTCAGCCCGCAGGCCAGTCCGTTGCGCCGCCGGTGCGGATCCGGCGCATCGGAGCGCGGCCGGGGCGCACCCGGCGGACGGCCCTCCGGCTCCAGCACCGGCGCGCCCAGGTGACCGGGGCTGAGCCCCGGATGGAAGTCCTGGTCGGTCATGGCTCGTGCCCCCTCGGCGGTCCCGGACGAACGACCCCCTCCCCCGCCCCGCCGGACGCCATTCCGCCCCGGACGGTGGCGAGCATCACGTCGTGCGGATGCTTACGG
>NZ_JBEOSA010000056.1:0-61772 GCF_040302625.1 Kitasatospora sp. NPDC097643
TCTCAGCCTGCTGGGGGGACCTGGACTGCCATGTCGCCGGATGCACTGGCGTATGTCCTCTACACGTCAGGTTCTACCGGCACTCCCAAGGGTGTGGAGGTCACCCGCGGGGCTCTGGCGAATCTTCTCGCGGGTATGCGGGAACTTCTGGGAGCTGCCTCGCCGGCGGGCGAGATGTGGCTGGCCTCGACCTCAGTGTCGTTCGACATTTCCGGCCTGGAGCTGTTCCTGCCACTGGTGAGCGGGCAGTGTGTCGTGCTCGCCGGAGACGACCAGGTCGGGGATGCGGACGAGCTGATCGGCCTGATCCGCAAGCACGGCGTGACGCATCTCCAGGCAACCCCCTCGGGATGGAAGGTCCTCCTCGCGGCCGGTCTCGACCCCACCGGCCTCACCCTGCTCACAGGCGGTGAAGCACTGCCGCTGGAACTCGCCGGCCGCCTACGGGAACACGCCGAACGCCTGATCCACGTCTACGGACCGACCGAGACAACGATCTGGTCCACCGCCACGGACATACCGGCAGATCCGGCGAACGTGCCACTCGGCACGCCGATCCGAAACACGACCATCCACGTACTGGACAGGCACCTGAACCCGGTACCGTCCGGCGTCACAGGTGAACTCTTCATCGCCGGGGACGGCCTGGCCCAGGGCTACCGCGGTCACGCCGCCCTGACGGCAGAACGGTTCCTGCCCAACCCGTACGGCCCGCCCGGCGCCCGGCTCTACCGCACCGGCGACCTGGTACGACGCACCCTCACCGGCGAACTCGAGTATCTCGGCCGCAGCGACGACCAACTGAAAATCCGCGGATACCGAATCGAACCCGCGGAGATCGAAACCGCACTACGCAACCACCCCCAGGTCCACGACGCACACGTCACCGCGGTCCCCGACCACACCGACGAACCCCGCCTCACCGCCTACGTCATCCCGGCCACGGCGACGCCCCCGCGCGCCGCCGCCCTCGCCAGCCACCTACGACCCGTCCTCCCGAGCTACATGATCCCCAGCGGCCTCGTCCTCCTGGACAGCTGGCCACTGACCCCGGCCGGCAAACTCGACCACGCCGCCCTGCCCGCCCCCGAGTTCGCCGGTTCGCTTCCGGACCGGGCTTACGTGCCACCGCGGACCACGGTCGAGCGTGTCCTTGCAGCGATCTGGGCCGAGGCGCTCGGGCTGGCCCGGGTGGGGGTGAACGACAACTTCTTCGATCTCGGGGGCGACTCCATCACCGTCCTGCCGGTGATCGCAGCGGTACGGGAGGCCGGACTGGCCATCTCGCTCCGTGCGCTCTACAGCAGTGAAACGCTCGGGCACTTGGCGGCCGCGGTCACGGGAACGGATTCCGACCGGACGGCGGCCGAGGGCGTGGGGGTGGGCATGCCGTCAGGGGCTCGTGCCGCGTCCGAGTACGGCGCCCGGTCGGTCGAGGAGACCATGGCGGCGAACCGGGTGCCCGGAGTCAGCATCGCGGTGATCCGCGACGGTCGGCTCACCGATGTCCACGTCCACGGTGTGCTGTCCGCCGAAGACCGCGCCCCGATGATTCCCGAGGCCGTCTTCCAGGTCGGCTCGCTCAGCAAGCACGTGACCACGCTGGGAGTCCTCCGGTTGGTCGGGGACGGTGTGCTCGACCTCCACCAGGATGTGAACCACTACCTGCGGGGTTGGCAGGTCCCGATTGACACCGGCGGCCCGGTCACCCTGGACCAGCTGCTTCGGTTCACGTCCGGCATCACCACGCCTCCGAGCTCGGCGGCGAGTGAAACCCATGAGCCGGGGCGGGAGTTGCCGAGTGCGTTGGACATCCTGCTCGGTCGTGGGCAGGCCAAGACTCCTCCCGCGGTGTTCAACTCGCCGCCCGGCGCCGTCTTCCAGCGCAACAACATCGGCTTCACCCTGATCCAGCAGCTCTTGGAGGATGTCACCGGACTGCCGTTCGCCGCTCTGATCCGTGAGGTGGTGCTCGACCCGCTCGGCATGCGGGACAGCGGGTTCGAGCCGGACTTCCCGCTGCGGTCCGGCCGCGCGGTGGCGGTCGGGCATGAGCTCGACGGCTCGCCGAAGACGGGGTCCTGGGGTGTCTACCCGGCCCTGGCCGCCGCCGGCCTCTGGAGTACCGCGGCCGATCTGGCCCAGGTGGCACTGGAGATCCGCCGGGCGCACCACGGCCTCGGCTCGGCCGTCCTGACCCAGGAGTCGGCCCGGCGGATGCTCACCGTGACCGCCCCGAGCCGGTTCTACGGCATGGGCACGGTGCTGGACGGCACCGGCGACGATCTCGAGTACGGCCACACCGGTGAGACCTCGGGGTACCGGGCGATCGGCCTGAGTCGGCTCAACGACGGCACGGGCGTCGTGGTGCTGACCAACTCCGCGAGCGGCCGTGCCGTTCTCAAGGACGTCCTCGCCTCGATGCACAGCGGCAGCCGACAGACCGCGGAGACCGCGTTGACCCAGTTCTGGGACGACGGGGAGCTCGGCGGCCGGTCGGACCGCGACCGACGACCGGAGGTCGACGATGAGCGGGCATGACGCGCCGTCCGGCCCGGAGCCGACAGGCCGAGGGCGTCTCGGCCGGGACTTCCTCCTGCTCTGGGCGGGCGCCGGCTTCACGCTGTTCGGCGCCAGGGTCAGTGGTGTCGCATACTCCCTGACAGCCCTGTGGCAGACCGGTTCGGCGACCGTGGCGGGGATCGTCGGGTTCGCGGCGGCCGCTCCGAGCCTGCTGGTCCAACTGCCCGCCGGGGTCCTGGTGGACCGCTGGGACCGCCGCCGACTGATGATCGCCTCCGACCTCGGCTGCCTGCTCTCCACCGCGAGCGTCGCGGTGGCCGCAGGAGTCGGCCAGGTGCTACCCGCGCACCTGGCCGCCGCCGCCTTCGTCCAGGCCGGCCTTGCCGTGGTCCACCGGCTGGCCGAGCGGGCCGGAGCGCGGCAGGTCGTCCCGGCCGGGCAGCTGCCGAGGGCGCTCAGCCGCAACGAGGCCCGCAGCCAGGGCATCGGCCTGCTCGGGCTGCCCGTCGGCAGCCTCCTCTTCGACGTCTCCCGGCCGGCGCCGCTCGTACTCGCCGCCCTCGCGCATGCGGCCGCGTTGGCCACGCTGCCGTGGATCCGGCAGCCACTCCAGGGCGAGTCGCCGTCCTCGGCCCCCGCAGGCCCGGCGTCGCAGATCACCGAAGCCGCCCGCTGGATCTGGCGGCAGCCTTTCCTCCGGGCCGGACTGCTGCTCATCACGGCCACCAATGTGCTGTTCCAGGCGCTTTCCCTCGTCGTCATGGTCGTGATCCACGACTCGGGTGGGCCGGCGGGCTCCCTCGGTGTGATGGGTGCGGTGGCCGGTGTCGGAGGCATTCTCGGTGCGATCTGCGGCTCCAGGACGATCGGCCGGCTCCGTCTTCGCGGAGTGCTGATCGGCGGAGTGTCGATCTGGGCACTGGTGATTCCGCTCGTGGGCCTGACCGCCGATCCCGTACTCATCGGCTCGGTGTTCGCGCTGACCTCGTTCCTGGGAAGCATCATGAACGTCAGCGGCGGCATCTACCAGGCGCAACTCACCCCGGACTCCTTGCAGGGCAGGACCAGCGCGGTGATCGGCATGGTGACGGCGGGTGCGGGCTCGCTCGGTCTGCTGGCAGGGGGTCTGGTGCTCGACTGGTTCGGCGGGCGCGGGGCGGCGTTCACCATCGCCGCGCTGATGGCCGTTCTGGCACTCGCCTCGACACGTCTACCCCCGCTGGGACCGGTTGCCGTAGCCGTCCCCGACCGCTCGGCGACACCAGCCGAATCCACCACCTCACCCGAAGGACACCACCGATGACGGACATCGCCGCCGACTGGACGCCGCTCGACATCACCCCGGAATCCGTCGGGGTTTCCGCCGACTCGGCCGGCCTGCTCGCCTGTCTCGAGGACACCGACCGGATCGACGAGCTCCTCGTCCGGCACAAGGCTCTGGTCGTCCGCGGCTTCGGCGTCGACCCGGCCACCCTCGATGCCGTCATGGACCGGGTACTGCGTCGACGGCTGGCCTACATCCAGGGGAACTCGCCGCGGACCAAGATCGGTGACAACGTCTACACGTCGACCGAGTACCCGGCGGGGCTGACCATCTCCATGCACAACGAGCTCTCGTATGCGGACAGTTGGCCGAGCCGCCTGCTCTTCTTCTGCGAGACGGCGGCCACGACCGGCGGCGCCACCCCGGTGGTCGACGGAGCCGCCTGGCTTCAGTCGCTGGACTCCGACCTGCGGGACGCGTTCGCCGGCGGCGTCCGCTACACCCAGAACCTGCACGGTGGCCGAGGACTGGGCAGGAGCTGGCAGGACACGTTCGAGACCGGAGACCGCGAGACCGTGGAAGCGCTCCTGGCCGCAACGGATTCGACCTGGACGTGGCGGCCGGACGGTGGGCTCCGGATCAGCCGCGAGCGCCCCGCGACTCTGCGGCATCCCGTCACCGGGGTCGAGGTCTGGTTCAACCAGGCCGACCAGTGGCACCCTGCGGCACTGAACGACGAGACGGCCGCGGCGCTCGCCCGGCTGCTCCCCAAGGACGAGCTGCCGCAGTACGTCACCTTCGCAGACGGCAGTCCCATTCCTGAAGGATTCATCCACCAGATCCAGCAGCGCGGTCTCGACGCTGCCGTCGACGTGGACTGGTGCCAGGGTGACCTGCTGCTGATCGACAACGTCCTGGTCGGCCACGGCCGCCGACCCTTCACAGGAAACCGCCGAGTGCTGGTCGCCATGTCCGACTGAGCGGCAGGCTGAACGGCTCCGGACCGCACCGGCCCCGTCTACGCGTGGACCTGGTGCGGCCGGCCTAGCCGGGCGGGCCGTCCCGCCGCGCGCAGTAGTGGGCGGGCTCCTCCCCTCCCCCGCGGTGGACACGCCTTCGGCAGAGCCTTGTACCCGGTCCGCCGCCCCGCCATACCCCTTCGGTCCGCAGGCCCTCGCGAAACGATCTTCAGGATGATTGGATGACGAAAGGGGGGATCACCCACTCCCTGCTGCCTGTTGAAACGGAGTCAGACGAGTGCGAGTGCTGTTGTCGGCCTACGATTCGCGCGGCGGCGTCGAGCCGCTGGTGGGTCTCGCGATGCGGTTGCTGGAGCTCGGCGCGGAGGTCCGGGTGTGTGCGCCGCCGGACGAGGAGTTCGCGAAGCGGCTGGCCGGGGTCGGCGTGGAGATGGTGCCGACCGGCCAGTCGGTGCGGGACCTGGTGACCGGGAAGACGCCGCCCTCGCCCGGCGGCGTGCCCCGGCGCGCGGCCGAGCTGGTCGCCGCGTTCTACCAGAACGTCACCGCGGCCGCCGAGGGGTGTGACGTGCTGGTGGCGACCGGCCTGCTGCCGGCCGCGGCCGGTGTGCAGGCGGCGGCCGAGAAGCTGGGCATCCGCTACGTGTACGCGAGTTACCAGCCGGTCAGCCTGCCGTCGCCGCACCACCCGCCGATCCCGCGGCCGGGCAGGCCGCTGCCGGAGGGCGTGACCGACAACCGGGCGCTGTGGGAGCAGGACGCCGCGGACGCGCAGGCGGTGTTCGGCGAGGCGGTCAACTCCCACCGGGCGTCGGTCGGTCTGCCGCCGCTGGACGACCTCCGCGACCACGTCTTCACCGACCGGCCGTGGCTGGCCGCGGACCCGGTCCTGGCGCCCTGGGCGCAGCCGGCCGAGCTCGACGTGGTGCAGACCGGCGCGTGGGTCCTGCCGGACGAACGCCCGCTCCCGGAGGACCTGGTGGCGTTCCTCGACGCCGGCACCCCGCCGGTGTACGTGGGCTTCGGCAGCATTCCGATGCGTGACCCGGGCGACGTCGCCCGGGCGACCATCGAGGCGATCCGTGCGCAGGGCCGCCGGACGGTCCTCTCCCGCGGCTGGGCCGACCTCGCCCTGATCGACGACCAGGAGGACTGCTTCGTCGTCGGCGAGGTCAACCACCAGGCTCTGTTCCGCCGGGCGGCCGCCGTCGTGCACCACGGCGGCGCGGGCACCACCGCGACGGCCACCTGGTCCGGCGCTCCCCAGGTCGTGGTCCCGCAGGGCGCGGACCAGCCGTACTTCGCCGCCCGGGTGGCCGAGCTGGGCATCGGCGCGGCACACGACGGCCCGACCCCGACCGTCGAGTCCCTGTCGGCCGCGCTCACGACGGCCCTGACCCCGGAGACCCGCACCCGGGCGACCGCCGTGGCGGAGTCGTTCCACGCCGACGGGGCGCGGGTGGCCGCGAAGCTCCTGCTGGAGATGGTTAACTGACGCCCCGTCGGACAGCGGTGCCGCAACCGCGCCCCGGGCTCCCTCTCCCTCCTCAAGGGTCAGGCGGAGCCCGGGTCCCGGCCGAAGAACGCGGCGAGCCGGTCGTACGCAGGGGCGTCGGCGCGGGCCGGGACTTCGGGTCCGAAGGCGTGGTGGTCCTCCTCGGTGCCGCGGTACTCGGGCTTGAGGGCGCCCTGGGCCCAGGCCAGGGCGGCGAGGGCGACCTCGTGGTCGAGGCCGTCGGTGGACTGACCGGTGGCATGGGCCAAGTCCCAGCCGTGCACGGCGAATTCGGCGATCTGCTGGTCCACCGGGAAGCGGGCCGGCAGGGTGCCCAGACCAGGGGCCTCGATGGTGCCGCTGAGGTCGCCGGCCGCGCGCCAGGCGTCCATCAGCTCCTCCGCGCCGGTCTCGAAGGCGTGCAGCCAGTCCTCCTCGACCCGCGCGAAGGGCTGCGACCAGTCCGGCCGACCACCCTTCGCCCGTACGGTGAACTGCCGCAGGTCGAAGAGCAGATGACTGATCAGGTCGCCGACGTCCCAGGAGCGGCAGGGTGTCGGGTGGCCCGCGAGTTCGACTCCGACGCCGTCGATCAGCCCGGCGGTCTGGGCGAGGGCCCGGGCGAGCAGCCCGATCGGGTCTTCCGCTGCGGTCATGGCACACCTCTCGGTCGGGAGCGCGGGTCGTCGGCACCGGTCACGGCGCGGACCGGGTGATCGTAAACGCGGCCACTGACAACCGCCCGCCACGACACCCGGCCCGGAACCGAGCCGGGTGTCGCACGGGCCGCCCCACCGGGTCAGGCCGCGAAGCCGCCGTCGACCGCCAGTTCCGCGCCGGTCACGTACCGGCCGCCCTCCCCCGCGAGGTAGGCGACGGCGACGGCGACGTCCGCCCCCGTACCGAAGGCGCCGAGCGCGGTCAGCCCGCGCTGGAAGTCGGCGGCGGGGCCGTCCGCCGGGTTCAGGTCGGTGTCGATCGGGCCGGGGTGGATCACGTTCGCGGTGATCCCGCGCGGACCGAGCTCCCGGGCCAGCGCCTTGGTGAGGCCGATCAGCGCGGCCTTGCTGGTCGCGTAGAGCGTGCCACCGGGGAAGGCGACCCGCTGGGCGATGCAGCTGCCGATGGTGACGATCCGTCCGCCGTCCGCCAGGTGGGCCGAGACCGCCTGCGCGAACAGGAACGGCCCCCGGACGTTCACCTCCAGCACGCGGTCGACCTCGTCGAGCGTCAGCTCCCCGATCGGCCCGAGCACCCCGACGCCCGCGTTGTTCACCAGCACGTCGATCCGCCCGAAGCGCTCCGCCACCCCGGCCACCACGGCCGTCACCTCCTGCGGATCCGCACTGTCGGCCCGCACCGCCCAGGCCCGCCGCCCCATCGCCCCGATCTTCGCCGCCACCGCCTCGGCCTGCTCCGCACTCCCCCGATAGGTGAGCACCACGTCCGCCCCCTCCTCGGCCAGCCGCAGCGCCACCGCCGCCCCGATCCCCCGGCTCCCCCCGGTCACCAGGGCCACCTTGCCATCGAGCACCGCCGCGCCGTTCATCGTCATATCTCCAGAACTCCTCGTTCCGCTCTCGGACATGACTCGATCCTCGACCGCACCACCCGAAACCTCCGGCGGTATTCGGACGTTGCGTTCAACGTTCAACTAGACCGGGATGGGCGCCCGCGTGCGCCGTGTGGTGGCAGAAGCTGTGTGGTGGCAGAAGGGGACGACGACGAATCGTCCGCGACGCCAGCGCCCGCGGAGGCGCAGCAGAGGCGGACGGCCCACCCGCGTGCACCTCCGCACGCGGGTGGTGGCGGCGGATAGCCCGCCCGACCGCGCCTCCTCACACCGGAGTGCGCGCCGTGTGGCGGTAGTGGGAGGCGACGGCGGGTTGGCCGGTGTAGTTGGGGCCGGCGGAGGGGTCGGCGCCGGTGTAGGTGAAGGGGAGGTGCACGGACCTGCCGCCGTCGAGGACGAGCAGGTGGCGGCGGGGGTGGTAGGCGAAGCCGGCCGCGCGGAGGGCGGCGACGACGGGGCGGGCGGCGCTGGAGCCGTCGGGGTGGCGGATGGAGTCCGGGTCGAAGTGCGCGGCGAGGCGGCCGGCGGGGGCCAGCCAGGTGGCGGCGCGGGTGAGGGCGGCCAGTTGGTCGCCGAGGTAGTGCAGGCCGTGGACGCAGGTGATCAGGTCGTAGGACCGGCCGGGCCCGAGGGTGGGCGTCCAGTCCGCCACGGCCGCCGTGATCAGACGCAGGCCCGGCCGAGCGGCGTCGGCGTCCGCGGCCAGGGCCTGCGGGGCCGGCCGGGCCGCCTGCGGCCCGACCAGGTCGACGCCGGTCAGCTCGGCGGTCGGGGGCAGTCGCCGGGCGGCCTCGGCAAGCGCGCGGCCCTCGCTGCTGCACAGGTCGAGCCAGGCCGGTGACGCGCCGCCGTGCTCGCGCAGCCAGGCGGCAGGGTCGAAGCCGAGCTCGCGGGCGTAGCTGTTCACCCCGGTGAGGCCGCGCTCGCGGTTCATGGTGTTGTTGGCCACGACGGTGGTGGCGGTGAGCTCGCGGTCGCTGATCAGTCGGGTCATCAGCCGACCTTAGGACCTATCGCCGCGCGCGGAACGCCGGACGGCGGCCGCCCCTGGGGAGGGTGGCCGCCTGGGTGCGCCGGGGCGCGCCGGAGTGTCAGACCGTCAGGGTCTGGCCCGGGAAGATGAGGTCCGGGTCGCCGCCGATGGTGCGGGTGTTCTTGCCGTACAGGCTGGCGGTGTCGGTGCCGAACTTGGCGGCGATGCCGCTCAGGGTGTCGCCGCTCTTGACGGTGTAGCTGCCCGCGGCCGTGCCGGTGGTGTTCTTCGGCGCGGCGGCGGGCGCGGACTGGGCCGGCTTGGCCGACTGGGCGGACCTGGTCGACTGGGCGGACTTCGCCGGCTGGACGGGCTTGGCAGGCTTCTGCGGGGCCTTGGCGGCCGGCTTGGCGGCCGGGGCAGCCGGGGCCGCCGGGGCGTCGGCGGCGGTGTCGACGGCGGCCGGGGCACCGCCCTTGGTGAGGCCCGCCTTGCCCGAGCAGACCGGCCAGGCGCCCGGGCCCTGGGAGGCGAGGACCTTCTCGGCGACGGCGATCTGCTGCGCCCTGCTCGCCTGGTTGGCCTGGGAGGCGTAGGCGGTCCCGCCGTACGCGGCCCAGGTGGACGGGGTGAACTGCAGTCCGCCGTAGAAGCCGTTGCCGGTGCTGATGCTCCAGTTCCCGCCGCTCTCGCACTGGGCGACGGCGTCCCAGGCGGAGGTGGTCGCGGCGGAGGCCGAGGTGGCCGTGACGAGGCCGGCCACCGGCAGGGCCGCGACGGCGGCGCCCGCGATGACCGCCAGCCGGACGCGGTTGCGCTTGGTGGTGGCGGTGGTGTCGATGGTAGCGGCGGTCTCGTGACGGTGAGTCATGAAAGTCCTCTCGACAAGCCCCGGGCAGGCGTGCGGAACCAGGCCCACTCCGGGCCCGTCATCGCGCTCACCTCGCTCGATGGGCGGCCACGCACGTGTCGGACGTGCCGTGCCGCCCCGGCCACCTCCCGCTCGCCGACGACCTGTTCGAGCCGGTCGCGTCGGCGGGCACCGCCCTCGCGCCGGGGGTCAGTCGGCGGGCCGTGCGTCGGGGGTGAACCCGGGTGGTGCTCGTTGCACCGCCAAAGAAGCTACGGGCCACCCCGGGGCGCAGCAAGCAATTCTTGGACCTCGCAGGTCAGTTGACTGTTACCGGCGGTATCGATCAAGGAAGTGCGCCCAGTTCGACCGGGTTTGACCGTATTTCCAAGATCAAATAGTCAATTTCCGTGCCCGCACTCACATCTGTCCATCCGTGAAACGGGGCACACCATCGACGCGCCGCGATCGATCACTGACGCACCGTCACCGACCCAGCCGGAGTTCCCGGTTCCGCGCCGCCACCGAGTGGCATCCGTCACGGCCATCACGCTCCGCAACCGAACGATCTCCCTCAGCCGCGACGGTCGAGCTCCGCGTCCCGCGCCAGCAGCGCCGCCTGGACCCGGTTCTCGCAGCCGAGCTTCGCCAGGATCCGGCTGACGTACGTCTTCACGGTCGCCTCGCTCATGTGGATCCGGGCGCCCGCGTCGGCGTTGGACAGCCCCTCCCCCAGCAGCGCCAGCACCTCCAACTCGCGCCCGGTGAGCACCTCCAGCCGGCGCCGGGCCGCCGCACCGCGGGCGGCCGTCGAGGCGGCGCGCCCGGACGCCAGCGAGTCGACGATGTGCCGGGTGGCGGCCGGCGAGAGGAAGGCGTGGCCGGTCGCCGCCGCGCGCACGGCCTGGATCAGCTCGTTCGGCGCGGTGTCCTTGAGCAGGAATCCGGCGCCGCCCTCGGTCACGGCGCGCAGGACGTTCTCGCGCTCCCCGAAGGTGGTGAGGATCAGGGCCCGCGCGCCGGGTGCGACCCTCGGCAGCTCCCCGAGCGCCGTCAGCCCGTCCATCACCGGCATCTGGATGTCCAGCAGCACCACGTCCACCCGGTGCGCCCGGGCCAGTTCCAGCGCCTCCCGACCGTCCGCGGCCTCGGCGACCACCTCGATGTCCTCGGCGGAGCCCAGGATCATCCTGATCCCGGCACGGATGAGCGGCTCGTCGTCTGCGACGAGGACTCGGATCACAGCTGGTCATTCCCCTCGAACGGTGGTGCGGGCCCGCTCGAACGGTGGTGCGGGCGCACGCGGGCGCACCACCATCCTCACATCCCGGCCCGAGCGCCCCGCCGGACGGGTCAGGACTTCGCGGTGTACTCCTGCTTGTCCACCAGCACCCCGTCCTTGAAGCAGAACCGCACCACGTTGTCCCCGCCGAGGTTGTCGCTGCCCTCCCCGGAGAGGAACCACCGGCAGTGCGCACCCTCCGGCGGCGTCGGCCCGCTCTTCTTGTAGTCCGAGGTGAAGAAGTCGTTGCCGGGCGGCAGCCGGCGCACCACCTCGGCCTCCGACTGACCCACCCGGATCCCGTCGTAGACCGACTTCTTCACCGTCGCGTCGTCGGTGCCCTGGATGAGCGCCACGACGCCCCAGACCAGCAGGCCCGCCATGGCCACCCCGACGCCCACCACGCCCACCGCGCAGCCGAGCGCCGGGCTGCGCCGGTCGCCGTCCGCCTCGCCGACCGGCGTCAGGCCGTCCAGCACCCAGTCCTCGACCCCCGCGACCCCGGCGGCCCCGGCACCGTCCGCTCGGCCGTCGCCCGGGCCGTCCGCCGCCCCCTCGTACGGGAGGACGGCGGCCAGCCGGAAGCCCTGGTCGGGCGTCGGCCCGGCGTGCACCATGCCGCCGACCAGCCGGGCGCGCTCGCGCAGGCCGGTGAGCCCCTGCCCGCCGCTGACCACCGGGCCGGTGCCGACCCGCGCCCCGACCAGCTCCGGTGCGCGGGGGTTCACCACCTCCACCACCAGCGCGTCCGGCTCGTAGCGGAGCGCGACCCCGATCGACGCGCCGGGGGCGTGCTTGTGTGCATTGGTGAGCGCCTCCTGCACGATCCGGTACGCCGCGTGGTCGACCGCGGCCGCCAGCGCGCGCCGCTCGCCCTCCAGGGCGAAGGAGACCGCCACCCCGGCCGCCCGCGAGGACTCCACCAGCCCCTCGATGCCGTCCACCCCGCCCCGGCCCGGGGCCGCGCCCGCACCCGCCGCGGCCGTCGGCGGCACCGCCGTGGACTCGTCGTGCAGCACGCCGACCACCTCGCGCAGCTCCCGCATCGCGGCGACCGCCGCCTGCCGCAGCACCCCGACCGCCTCCCGCTGCCGGTCGGTGAGCGTGCGGTCCACCTCCAGCGCGCCGGAGTGGACGGAGATCAGCGCGAGCTGGTGGCCGAGGCTGTCGTGCATGTCCTGGGCGATCCGGTGCCGTTCGCGCAGCCGCGCCTGGTGCACCACCATGACCCGCTCGCGCACCAGCTGGTCGTTGCGCTCGCGCAGCGCGTCCAGCAGGGCGCGGCGCTGCGCGCGGTAGCGGCCCCAGAGCGCGGGCAGCACGGCGACCAGCAGGAAGCCGCCCAGCGAGAACCCGAAGATCAGCTTGGGCGGGCCCGAGCCGGCCTCCTTCAGGATCCCCGTCACGGTGAACAGCAGCCCGCTCAGCAGGAAGGTGCCGACCAGCGCGGGCACCCGGCGGATCCGCGCCCCGGCGGCCCAGCCCACGCAGACCAGCAGCAGCATCGGCCCGGCGGCCCAGCCGGCCGCGGCGGCGGTGAGCAGCAGGACGGTCGCCGGGAACGCCCGCCGCAGCACGCACAGCAGCGCGGTGACCACCCCGGCGCCGACGACCGTCACGCCGGTGTCGGCGGCGTGCTCCGCCAGGGCCGCGAACCCGCCCATGAGCAGCGCGAGCGTGGCCTCGCCCACCACCCGCCGGGGCCGCCAGGGCCCCGGCAGCGCCGTCCGAACCGCCTTCGTGCAGGCCCGCGCAATCGCATTCACCCGTCGAGGCTAACCGGGCGGCCGGTCCGGGGGCCGCCACCGTTCGTCGCGACCGGGCCCGACGAAAGTCGCGCCCGACGAACGGCGCCGGGTCAGCGAACGCCCACGGGCACCCGGGTCAGCCAGGTCACCCGAACACGCACCAGCACCCGGCTCAACCAGGCCGCCCGAACGCCGTCAGCAGCAACGCCACGTCGTCCACCCGCTGCGTCGAGCCGACCTCCCGCAGCAGCCGTTCCGCCAGCCGCTCCAGGTCCGCCGTCCCGTCCGCCGTCCCGTCCGCCTCCGGCGCGCCCGCCAGTGCGGCGCGCAGCCGGTCCACCCCCTGGTCGATCGCCACCGCCGGATCCTCCACCAGCCCGTCCGTGTACAGCGCGAGCACCGAGCCCGGCCCCAGCCGCAGCTCGCTGACCGGGAACTCCGCCCCGTCCGCCACCCCCAGCAGCGGCCCGCCCGTGACGTACAGCGCCTCGGCCGCCCCGTCCGGGTGCCGCAGCACCGGCGGCAGGTGGCCGGCCCGGGCGATCCGGACGCTGCCGTCGGCCGGGGTGAGCCGGACCAGGCAGCAGCTGGCGAGCAGGCCCGGGTCGAGGTCGAGCATCAGCCGGTTGGTGCGGGCCAGCACCTGGTCCGGCGGATCGCCACCGGTGGCGAAGGCGCGGACGGCGCTGCGCAGCTGGCCCATGGTCGCGGCGGCGCCGACGCTGTGGCCCTCGACGTCGCCGATCACCAGGGTGAGGTCCTGGCCGGTGACGATCGCGTCGTACCAGTCGCCGCCGATCTCCATGCCCTGGGTGCCGGGCAGGTAGCGGGCGGTGATCCGGATGCCGGGCACCTCGGGCAGCCGGTGCGGCAGCAGCGCCTGCTGGAGGCCGCGGGCCAGCGCGAACTCGGCGTCGTACAGCCGGGCGCGCTCCAGTGCCTGGGCGATGAACCCGCTGAGGGCGGTGAGCAGGCCGCGGTCCGCGGTGGTGAAGGCGCGCGGCCGGTCGAAGCCGAGGATGCAGCTGCCGACCGGGTGGCCGGAGGCGATCAGCGGCAGGAAGGCCCAGGCGCCCATCTCGTCCAGCGCGATGCCCGGGTAGGCGGCGGCCAGCTGGCGGACCGACTCGAAGAAGATCGGGGTGCCGGTGCTCAGGGTCTCCGCGCCGGGGACGCGGGCGCCGATCGGGGTGCCCTCGAACCGGTCGAGGAAGCCGTCCGGGTAGCCGCTCTGCGAGACCAGGTGCAGGCGCTTGTCGCGGATCAGGTAGATCGCCAGCTCCTGGCCGCCGAAGGTCGGCAGGATCTCCTCGGCCACCGCCCGGCAGACGTCGCGCACGCTGACCGCCTCGGTGAGCGCGCTGGCCAGTTGCAGCAGGTGGTAGGTGTCTCCGACCCCGGCGCGGTCCCCGGTGCCGACGCGCGGCGGCGCGGTGGCGCGCGGCTCGGCCGCGCCCGGCGGGGGCTCGGCGGCGACCACCCGGACGGTGACGCCGTGCGCGTCGGGGTAGAGCGAGAAGGCCAGCCAGCCGCCGACCGGGCGGGCCGCCAGGAAGGCGGTGGGCCGCTGGGAGAGCAGCGCCGCCCGGTACCGGTTCTCGTAGAACGGGTCGGCCAGCCAGGGCAGCACGTCCCACGGCCGGTGCCCGATCACCTCCTCGCGGCGGACGTCCAGCAGCGCCTCGATGCCCGGGTTGGCGTAGCTGATCCGGCCGTCCGGGTCGAGCGAGACCACGCCCTCGCGCAGCCGCTCGACGGCCGCCGCGGCGGCGGTGAGGGTCCGGGCGTCCAGGACGGCGCCGACCAGGTGGGTGCGGCCGTCGGTGATCGAGGAGGGCACCCGGGCCCACAGCTCGATCGGGTACGGGTGGCCGTCCGGCCCCAGCACCCGCACCTGCGCGGCCAGCACCTCGCCCCGGTCCAGGGCGACCCGGGCGGCGGCGCGGAACTCCGGCAGGTCGCCGGGGGCGATCCGGGCGGTGAGCGAGGCCACCTTGCCGTCGAAGTCGCCGGGGGCGAAGCCGAAGATCTCCAGGAACCGCTCGTCGGCAGCGAGCTCCCCGGTGACGACGTTCCAGTCGAACAGCCCGATCCGGGTGGTCGGCGCGGACGGCGGCGACAGCTCGGCCACGGCGGGGTCGCCGTCCGGCTCGATCGCCTCGCCCGTCGTCTCCAGCGCGGCCAGCCCCTCGGCCAGCCGCTCGGCCACCGCCGCGAGCTCGCCCCGCGCCTCCTCCGGCACCCCGTCGTCCGAGGCCGGCCAGAGCACGTTGAGCACCCCGTACCGCTCCCCGCCGTCCGCCACCGGCACGCAGGCGGAGGCGAAGTCGTACGGCAGGCCGACCGCGAGCTGCGGGAAGCGCCGCATGGTGTCCTCGGTGTCGGTCAGCGTGATGGTGCGGCCGGTCCGGAAGGCGACCGCGACCGGCAGCGGCCCGGCCGCCGCGATCCGCCGGAACGGGCTCATGATCGACAGCGGCACCCCGGCGATCGTGCAGAGCACCAGCGAGCGGCGGTCCCGGGAGCGCAGGTACACCATCGCGCCGTACGCCCCGGTGCTGCCCAGCACCCGCCGCACCGCGTCGGCCAGCAGGACGTCCCGCTCCCGCCCCTCCCCGCCCCCGGGGGCCGACCCCGGCACGGCCTCGGCCCCGGCGGCGACCACGGCATCGGCAACGACGCCGGCGGCGTCGACGGCAGCCTCGTCGACGGCAGCGGCATCGACGTCGGGGAGGACGGGGGCATCGGAAAGGGCGGACGCATCGGAAAAGGCCGGGCCGTCGGACGTCGACGGCCGGTGCGGATCGGGCCGCGCCGCCCGGGAACCGCCCGTCGCGTGCGGACCGGACCGGTCCGCCGGGACACCCTGGCGCATGCTCTTTTGCTACGCCGGGCCCAGGGGTGTGTCAAGGCGAGCCACCCCGGCCCCGGGCCTCCCACCGCCCCCGTCCGCCCCACCATGGACCGTATGAGGACCGTTCCGAGCCGTACCACCGTGGTCAACCTCAAGGGCCACCGCGACGACCCCGGGTACGCCGACGTCGTCTACGTCGGCCGCCCGATGCACCGCGGCGGCTGGCACCTGCCCGGCTCCCCGCCGCACTGCCCCTACCGCCCCGGCCCCGACCTGACCCGCGAACAGATGCTGGTCAAGTACCGGGCCCACCTCCTCGCCCACCCCGACCTGCTCGCCCTCGTCCCGCCCCTGCGCGGCCACCGCCTGGGCTGCTGGTGCGCCCCGCTCCCCTGCCACGCCGACGTCCTCGCCGACCTCGCCGACCACGGCTGGGAGGAGTGACCAGCCGGGATCAGCCGTCGGCCAGGTCGATCTCCACCGGGTACGGCACCGCCGTCCGCACCACTCCCGTGAACAGCTCACCCACCCGGTAGGACCGACTGGACGGGTCCAGGACGTAGGTGTGGACGACCGGGACGGTGCCGGGCACCTGCTCGACCCGCCAGTGGAACGGGATGCCCGCCTTGGCGTACTGGTCCGGCTTGACCACCCGGTCGGTGGTCTCCGAGCCCGGCGACACGACCTCGACGAGCAAAAGCACGTGCTCGGGTCCGGTGGGCGACTCGTCGATCGTGTCGGCCCGGTAGACCACGACGCCCGGCCTGCGGTTGTTGAGCGGTACGTCCTGCAACCGGACGTCGAAGTCCGTGTCGGCGTTCCGCTCCTTGCCGCCCGCCGCATCCAGGGCGTTGGCCAGCAGCCGCGCCAGCCGGTTGTGCCGCTTGGTCGCGCTCGGGCTCACGACCACCATCCCGTCGACGATCTCGATGCCCGCGCACTGCTCCTCGGTCCAGGAGTCGTACTGCTCGCTGGTGATCTGTCGGTGCATCCATTCGGGTGCGATCATCTCGGCCGTCACGCGTACCTCCCCTGGGCTGCCGGGCGGGCCTGTGCTGTGCGCCACAGCCCAGTACGGCCGTCCGGCACGGCCGGAGAGGGCGTTTGGGGTGGTTCGGGGGCAGTTCGATAGTCTCCCGGCGAGGGGTGGCGCGAGGGCTGCCTGCGGGGAGATCGGGAGCCAGGATGCAGTCGCCGTCGTCCGAGGGGGCCGCGCGGGAGGCGGCGTGGCAATGGGACGGGGAGGCCGACGACGGGGCCGAGGCGGCCGGTGAGGTGATCGGCGGGGGCGGCGGCCGACCGCGGTTGAGCCGACGGGGCGTGCTGGCCGGGGCCGGGCTGCTGGCGGCGGGCGGGGCGGTGTGGGCGTTCGGCCGTTCGAGTACGGACCAGGCCGACGGTGCGAAGCCGAAGCCGCAGCCGACCGCGCTGTCCGGGCCGACGCCGCTGTGGACGTACCGCGCGCCGGAGGCGATGACCCCGGAGCGCCTGGCCAACCAGCCGGGCCGACCGCTGTTCCTGTCCCCGGCCGGGCTCCAGGTGCTGGACCCGGCGACCGGCTCGGCGGGCCGGCTGCTCGCCTTCGACCCGCCCAGCCGCGACTGGCCCAGCGACGCCGCCCTCCAGCCGAAGGTGGTGCTCGGACCCGACCACCTGTTCACCTCCACCTCCCCGGGCCACCTGGACGCCCGCCACTTCACCGACCCCGCCGCCGACTGGAGCCTGCCGCTGCCCGAGGAGCTGGAGGGCGACGTCCGGCTGGCCGGCTGCGACGGCACCCTGCTGTACGGCTCGGTGTGGGGCCGGAGCGTCGAGGAGGTCACGCAGCAGCGCAACCGGCTCTTCGCGGTCCGGCTCTCGGACCGCTCGATCGCCTGGACCGTGCGCCCCGACCACCTGGAGCAGCCGCTCACCCCCGTCACGGCGGCCGGCGGCCGGCTCCCGCTCGCCCGCAACCTGGGCAACCGCTCCGAGCTGGTCGTCCGCAGCGACACCGACGGCACCGAACGGTGGACCGCCCCCGGCGAGGAGGACCTGCGCTGGTGCACCACCGGCACGGAGAACACCTACCTCCCGGACGGCCGGGGCGGCGTCCGCGCCCTGGGCCCGGGCGGTCTGCCGCGCTGGACGGTCTCCCCGGGGCCGTCCGAGCAGTGGCGGGCGATGCCCCCGGTCCCCGACGGCCCGCGGGTGTACGTTCCGCGCGACAACGGCCTGCTCACCGGGCACGACGCGCCCTCCGGCAAGCAGACCTGGACCTGCCGGCTGCCGTTCCTGCTGGACCGCCGCAGCCACCCGCTGGTCGTCGGCGGCACGCTGTACGTCCCCGGCCCGGCGGCCGGCGGCGTCTGCGCGGTCGACACCGCGACCGGTCGACTGCTGTGGACCTTCCGCGACTCCGGCCCGGGCAAGGACGTGTGGATCCTCGCCGCGGACGCCGACCGCCTCTACGCCGGCCGTGACGACATCGTGCACGCGCTGGCGCTCCGTTGAACGGAAGGGCGGCTCCGTTGAACGGAAGGACGCTCCATTGACCGGAAGGACGGCCCTTGAGAAGGATGGCTTCGCTGACCGGAAGGACGACCTGATGCAGGTGCGCCCGATCTCCCCCGACCGGCTGGCCGAACTGCTCGCCGACCGGATCGCCGCGCTGCCCGACCCGGGCGGGCACCGGCTGCGGGTGGCCGTCGACGGCGCCCCGGCGGCCCGGCCCGACGCGCTGGCCGACGCGCTGGTCGAGCCGCTGCGGCTGCGCGGACGCCCCGCCCTGCGGGTGTCGGCGGCGGACTTCCTGCGCCCGGCCTCGATCCGCCTGGAGTACGGGAAGCAGGACGCGGACGCCTTCCACGACCTCTGGCTGGACGACGGCGCGCTGCTGCGCGAGGTACTGGACCCGTTGGAGCCCGGCGGCAGCGGCCGGGTGCTGCCCTCCCTGCGCGACCCGGTGACGGACCGGTCGACCCGCGCGCCGTACACCGAACTGCCGTCCGGAGGCGTGCTGTTGCTGGACGGCGCGCTGCTGCTCGGCCGCTGGCTGCCGCTGGAGCTGACCGTGCACCTGGCGCTCAGCCCGGCCGCCCTGGCCCGCCGCACCCCCGCCGACCAGCAGTGGACGCTACCCGCCTTCGCCCGCTACGAGGCGGAGACCGGCCCGACCGAGGCCGCCGACGTCATCGTCCGAATGGACGACCCGCGCCACCCGGCCCTGGTCGACGGCCCCTGAGCTCCCTGGGAACGCCGACGCCTGTGCCGACGCCGGCCGAGCCGCTCGGCGCCGGGCCGCGCTGGCAGTACGGGCACCAGAACGCCACCCGGTCCTGTGGCGGCTCCCCCTGACGGGCCGTCAGCACGATCGCGCCGCAACGCGGGCAGGGGCGGCCGGCCCGGCCGTAGACCCAGTGCTGGTGGCCGCGCCGGGTGTCGCCGGTGGTGATGTGGCCGGGGCGCAGCCGGTTGGCGTCGAGGAGTTGCCGGGCGCGCTCCACCAGCCGGTCGGGGCGCGGGAGCTGGCCGACCTCGGTCCACGGGGTGACGCCCGCCAGGAAGCACAGCTCGGTGGCGTAGACGTTGCCGATCCCGGCCAGGTTGCGCTGGTCCAGCAGTGCCTCGGCGAGCGGGCGGCCGGGGTGGGCGAGGAGGCGGCGGACGGCCTCGACCGGGTCCCAGTCGGAGCCGAGCAGATCGGGCCCGAGGTGGCCGACGGCGCGCTGCTCGTCGGGGGTGCGCAGCAGTTCGACGACGGGCAGCCGGTAACCGACGGCGGTGCCCCGGTCGGTGCCGAGGACGGCCCGGATCTGCCAGGCGGGGCCGCCGGCCCAGCGCTCGCCGGGGCGGTAGACCTCCCAGCGGCCGTCCATCCGCAGGTGGGTGTGCAGGGTGAGGCCGCCTTCAAGGCGGGTGAGCAGGTGCTTGCCGCGCGGGGCGACCTCCAGCACGTGGCGGCCGGTGAGCGCGGCGGTGGCGTGCGCGGGCACCCGCAGGTCGGCGCTGGTCAGCAGCTGCCCGGCGAGGGTGTCGTGCAGCCGGGCCGCCGCCTGGTAGACGGTGTCACCTTCTGGCATGACTCCATCCTGCCCCGCGCGGCGGCCCGGTGGGCCCTGGGCGTCCGTCTGGCCCTAGATGTCCGTCCGACCCTGGGCGTCCGTCTGGCCGGCCCGGATGACGACCACCGGGCAGGGCGCGTGTTCGGTGAGGTGGCGGCTGACCGAGCCGAGCAGCACGCCGGTGAAGCCGCCGAGGCCCCGGCTGCCGACCACGAGCAGGGCCGCGCCGCGGGCGGCCTCCAGCAGGGCCTGGGTGGCGTTGCCGGGCGTCACGGTCTCGCTGATCCGAACGCCGGGGTCGTCGCCGATCACCCTGGCGACGCTCGCGGCGAGGGTCTTGCCCGCCAGCTCCTCGGGGTTGAGGACGTCTTCGGGCGGCAGGCTCGCCCCGGCCCAGCCGTAGAAGGCCGGGTACTCCCAGGCGGTGATGGCACTGACGGTCCCGCCGACGGCCCGCGCGTAGTCGACCGCCCAGCGCAGCGCCCGCTCCGAGGCGGGCGAGCCGTCCACGCCGACGACGATCCTGGGGGTGGCACTCATGGCCTTGCTCCTTACCGCTCAGTACCGCTTTCATGACCGCTCACGACACCCCGAACATAGATCAAATCGGGCATACAGCCGGTAAATGCCGCGCCGGGGCGCTGTTTCACATTCAAATCCAGCGGCGACGGCGCAGCCCACTCTGCGAGGATGCCCTGACGCCGAACAAGCCCCACCGCCGCCCGGGCGGCTTCGCCGAGGTCCTGGCCGCCCTGCCGCCACGGAATGAGGCGAGGACCCGCCCGCACCCGTTGGCGGCCGGCGGGTTCGTGGACGCCGACGGCTGCCGCTGGCGGCTGGTCCGCGGGCCGGTGGACCCGCGCCTGGCGAAGCGGCTGGCCGCCGGGGCCGACGAGATGACGCTGGGCGGCTGGGACCGGTGGCATGAGGACTTCCCCGACGAACTGATGCCGGTTCTCCTCGCCCCGCAGGAGCGGGAGGACGCCTGGCGGGAGGTCCGGGACCGGTTCGACGCGCCGCAGCCGCCGTCCCACCAGGCGTACGAGTTCGTGTCCGAGGACGGCCGGACACTGCTCTACATCGACACGTGGTGCTGAGTCAGCCGACTCAACTCCGGTAGGCGGCCCAGGAATTGGCCATGCGCTGGACCTGACCCGGAGTGAACTGGGTCATGCAGGGGTCGTAGCTGTAGTCCATGAAGTTGTGGATCGGGTCGAGGCCGGGAGCGGCACAGGTGTCGCGGCCCTCGGGGCAGCCGTACGCCGCGCTGCGCTCGGGCGGGGTGTCGTCGACGTAGTCGCCGGGGAGCAGGCAGCCGCCCTGGAAGGTGTGGAAGAGGCCCAGCCAGTGGCCGATCTCGTGGGTGGCGGTGGAGCCCTCGTTGTAGTGGGTGGCGGAGCCGCCCGGCAGCGAGGCGTCGAGGACGACGACGCCGTCGTCGGTCGGGTTCGACCGGTAGGCGTTGGGGAAGGTCGCCCAGCCGAGGAGGGACTGGCCGAGCTTGGCGGTGTACAGGTTGAGGTCGCCCGCGCCGCCCTTGCGCAGCGCCTTCTTCATCGCCTTCTCGGCGGAGGAGCCGGGGGTGATCCCGTTGTACCAGGCCGAGTTGTCCGTGTAGTCCAGGCCGTCGAGGGAGAACCGGAACTGGCTGGCGGTGTTGCCGGCGCCCTCGCCGCCGTAGGTGGCGTTGAGGTGGTCGATCTGGGCCCTGACGGCGGCCTCGTCGAGCTTCCCGGTGGCCCCGGAGTGGATCACGTGGACGTGCACCGGGATGGTGGTCGGGGCGGCGATCAGGACGTGGGCGGAGGCCAGCTGGGTGAGCCGGTCGTCGAGGTCCGCCTGCATCGCCCGGGCCTGGGCGGCGGTGACGGCGTTCGGGTCCCGGCCGATCGGGCTGCCGGCCGGCTTTCGGGCGGCGGCGTCGGAGTCAGCACCCTCGCACGCAGCGGTCCCAGCCCTCGGGGCGGCCGCCGCGGCGGCGGAGTGCGGGACGGGTGCGGCGAGTTGGCTGAGGCCGGCCGCGGCAACCAGCACGGCGGCGCAGGGGAACAGGCGGGGGGCACGCGAGCGCACCCGGGCAGTACGGCGCATCTGCGCTCCTGTCGGGGGAGTTGACGGAGTGTCGGCCGCGCCCCCGGTCCGCCCGGCTCGGCGCGGACTCGCCGAGACTACGACGCAGCGAAGACGATCTCCCGCAGGGCGCGCGCGGCAGCCCGGTCGAGTACCACGGCCGACGCACAGCCGACCGGGGGGCGGCCCGTCCCGGCGATCCGCCGCCGCAGCCGCCCGGCGGCGGCCCGGTGCCGGGCGAAGGCATACCGGGAAACCCACTGCCCGCGCGCCTGCTGACCGTCCCGCGCCTCGGCCGGGTCCACGTCCAGCAGCAGCAGGTGCACCCGCCGGCCCTGCCGGGCCGCCACCCTGGTCAGCCAGGCCCGCACCCAGGGCAGCGAACCGCAGTCGTGGACGGCGAGCGGCCCGCCGGCGAGCACCGCCCGGCGCAGCCGCCGGTAGTGCGCGAGCCGCACCAGCGGGCGGTAGAACACGTACGGGAGCCGGGTCGGCAGCCGCGCCGCGAACTCCTCGCGGACCTGCTGCGAGTCGATCAGCGGGGCACGGACGCAGCGGCGCATCAGCGTGCTCTTGCCACTGCCGGGCAGGCCGGAGACGACCAGCAGATCACCGAGCGGGTAGGACAGGGCCGCCGGCGCAACCCCGCACCCCGGCCCGGGCCCGGGCCCGCAGCGCAGGTCGTGCAGCCCGCTCCGCACGCCCATACCCGGCGAGCCGGCAACACGCGGCGGCGGCACCCGGAGCGCCGCCGCCTCCACCGTTCTCGTCCTCGTCACCGGGCCTCCCCCCGCCGTTCCTCCCCTGGAGCATTACGCAATCCCAAGAGAGAGTAAAGACCCGTGGTCAGGCCGGGTACGGACGGCCGGTGCGGGGCTTGGGGACTCCCTTGAACTTCCGTCTCGGCCCGCCGCAGTATGGAAGTGAGTCACTCCCCGTACCTGAGGGAGGGTGGGACTGATGACACTTCAACAGGCGTCCCCTCCTCGTAAAACTACCTTAGCTAACGAACTTGTCACAGAGATCCTGGAACCTCCAGAACGAGGAAATGAGGTGGCCCGGGAAAAGAGGTTCAAAGACCGTGAGATCACTGGAAACGTCGACCTGTCGCGGGTGAAGCTCGACTGGCCCGTAGTCATCGAGAACTGCACCTTCCAGGACAACATCGACCTCACCGAGGCAAGCATCCCGGAGCTTTCCCTGCGCAGGTGCACCTTCCACAAGCTGACGGCTCGACATCTGGAGGTATCCAGAGGCGACCTCAACCTGGAAGGCTCAGCGGGAACCATCGATATATCCGGCGCGCACATCAGGGACGACGTCCACCTGGCGAGCGCCCACCCCGCCGGCAACCCTGTCGCACTGCGCGCCAACGGAATCCACGTCGGAGGCGACTTCGACTGCAAATCCCCCCAAGAGGACCGATTCACGTGCAAGGGAACCCTGTCCCTCTATGAGGCAGAAATCCTCGGCTCCCTGAACCTTCAATACGCCCGACTGGAAGCCCGCAGCAAACCACGCGCCTTCTACGGCACACAGATCAAGGTCGGCGGGGAGTTCGAAGCCAAACACCTGATCAGTTCCGGGCCGATCTACATGCTCGGCGCTCAGATCATCGGGGAACTAGATCTTTCGGGCGCCCGCATCTCCACCCCCAAGCTGGATGCACTCCACCCTACGGGCATCGTCTTGGACCGCAGCCATATCGGGGGGAGTCTCTTCTGCGGCGACGGTTTCACCTGTATCGGCGGCCTCAAGGGAATCGGATTAACCGTCGACGGTTCCGCGTACTTCTATGGCGCCACACTCACCAGCAATGAGAAGGAAAAGCAGGGAAAGGCCCTGGAGCTGGAGAGATCGCACATAAGAGGGACACTGCGACTGCGTTACTGGAAAAAACCCCGTCAATTCCACATGGGAGAAGAAAGCCGCGATCTCCGCCGGGGGAACTCCGAATACCTGACCTTCGCATGCGATGGGGTCATCAGCCTCTCCCAGACCACCGTCGACTGTCAGGTGCACATCGAGACGGGCGATATTCGCGGCAGGAGGTTCCCTACCGGAGAATGTGACAAGTCCGTTCCGATGGCCGTCGATCTCAGCCAGCTCCGCACCGAACTGCTGATACTTTACGGAGGCCCCGGGCGCGGAGGCGATCCGCCGCGCGAGGGTTCAAGGATCGACCTCACCGGCGCAACCCTGGGAAAGCTGCTGGATTACCTGATCGACGAGGAGGACGAGGAGGACGTTTACCCCACCATCCTCAAGGGCTGCACCTACGGCCTCATTCACCAGACCGCCGACAAGGGAGTCCGGCTTGAATGGCTGAAAAAGGGATCAGCCCTCTCCCGGAATCTCAATCCCGACCTGAACGTCAGCTACCGGAACGAGGGACCGTTCGGGCAGCCGTACCAGCAGGTCGCAGAGGCCTCTGCTCGTGTGGGGAACGACGCGCTCAGCCGCGCTGTCCTCTGGCAGATGCACGAAGCCGTCAATGACACCCACGTTCGCGGAATGGGCGGGGACGGAGGGGGCCTCCCGTCCCGGATCCTGAAGCGGACCTGGAGCTGGTTCCAGGACATCACCATCGGCTACGGCTACCGGCCCGGCCTGGCGGCGTTCTGGCTCTTGTTCTTCTGGGCGGTCGGAGTGGTCACGTTCTGGCACTGGCCCCCGGTATTGGCATCGTCGATGGCCAAGCCTCGGGAAATGTCCGGCGTCGAACACCTCACCTACCCGTTGGACCTGATGATTCCGCTCCACGCGTTCGGCCAGCAGTCGCAGTGGCACCCGGTCGGCCTCTTCCCACAAACGGTCGCAGTCGTCCTGACCGTCCTCGGGTGGATCTTCGGCATCACGATCGTGGCCGCCATCACGCGTGTCGCGCGCAGGGCCTGAGAGTGCAGGGCCTGGGCCCTGCACCCTCAGGGGCGGTTCAGGGGAGCTGGGGGGCGACCTGGGTGGCGATGAGGGCCAGGTGGTCGAGGTCGTCCAGGTCGAGAATCTGGAGGTAGATCCGCTGGGTGCCGGCCTCCGCGTAGCGGGCGATCTTCTCCGCGACCTCGGCCGGGGTGCCGGCCAGGCCGTTGGCCTTCAGTTCCTCGACGTCCCGACCGATCGCGGCCGCGCGGCGGGCCACCTCGTGGTCGTCGCGGCCCACGCAGGCGACCAGGGCGCTGGAGTACACCAGGTCATCGGCGGGGCGGCCGGCCCGTTCGGCGGCGGCGCGGACCCGGGCGAACTGGGCGGCGGTCTCGTCCAGCGGGGCGAACGCCAGGTTGAACTCGTCCGCGAAGCGGGCCGCCAGCTCGGGCGTGCGCTTCGGGCCGTGCCCGCCGACCAACACCGGGATGCGCGGCTGGGCGGGCTTGGGCAGCGCGGGCGAGTCGGTCAGCGTGTAGTAGCGCCCGGTGAAGTCGAAGGTGTCGCCGGGCTTGGTCTGCCAGAGGCCGGTGATGATCTCCAGCTGCTCCTCCAGCCGGGCGATCCGCTCCTTCGGGAACGGGATGCCGTACGCGGAGTGCTCCCGCTCGTACCAGCCGGCGCCGAGGCCGAACTCGACCCGCCCGCCGCTCATCTGGTCCACCTGGGCGACCTGGATCGCGGTGACACCCGGCAGCCGGAAGGTCGCGGCGCTCATCAGGGTGCCGAGCCGGATGGTGCGGGTGTCGCGGGCGAGGCCGGCCAGGGTGATCCAGGCGTCGGTCGGCCCGGGCAGGCCGTCGACCTCGCCCATCTTCACGTAGTGGTCGGAGCGGAAGAAGGCACTGAAGACGCCGAGCTCCTCGGCGGCCAGGGCGACCCGGAGCAGGGTGTCGTAGCTCGCGCCCTGCTGGGGCTCGGTGAAGATGCGGAGATCCATGCGGACCATTCTGGTACGGACGACCCGCCGCCCGACCGCCCGGAACCGGACATACACGGAACGTCCCGAAGGTGGCCAAGGTCTCAGCACGGAACCGTCACGGCCCGCCGTGCCCGGTCGGCGGTTCGCCTACCGTGGACGGATGTTCGCCACGCCCGACGAGTCCTCCGGCCGCTCCCCGCACGAGCCGGCCGGCTGCCCGCTGCCCGGGATCGTGGCCGCCTTCACGCCCCGGCTGGCCGAGTTCGCCTTCGAGCCCGGCTTCGTCGCGGCGGTCGACCAGCACGTGGCGATGCTGCGCGAACTCCTGTACGCGCAGGGGCCGGAGCTGCTGCCCCGGCCGCTGGACCGGGCGCAACTGTCCGGCTACGCACTGGAGTTCCTGGACGCGCTGACCGAGATCGGCTGGCGCGAGCCGGCCGGGTACGACTACGCGGTGCTCCGGCTGACCGCGATCTGCTGGCTGGTGCGCGAGCAGGGCCTGCTCACCGCCTGAACACACAACGAGACCCACCGCGAACCCCGCCCGCGAACCCCCCGGAAACCCGGCCGCACCGATCGCGCGTACCCGCGTACAGTGGCGGTCCACGGAACGTACGGCGGGGCGGGCGGGCGGTGCAGGGTGAGCGGCGACACGGACCACAGAACTGACGGCGGCGGCGCGGCCGGCGCCGGTCACCGGGCGCTGCGCTGGCGGGTCCGGCCGGAACGGCCCGGCGCCGCCGTCCTGGTACTGCACGGCGGCGAGGAGCACAACCTCTCCCGGCCCGGCCCGGTGAATCTGCCGCTGCTGCGGATGCACGGCTTCCTGCGCGCCCTCGCCCGGGACACCGCGGGCGCCGAGGTGGCGATCGGCACCGTCCGCTACCGCCACCGCGGCTGGAACGGCCCGCGGGCCGACGCCGCCCGGGACGCCTTGGCCGCGCTGGACGACCTGGCCGAGGAGCTGGGCCGGGTGCCGACCGTCCTGATCGGGCACTCGATGGGCGGCCGCGCCGCGCTGCGGGCCGGCGGGCACCCGAACGTGACCGGGCTGGTCGCCCTCGCCCCGTGGTGTCCGCCCGAGGACCCGTGCGAGCAGCTGGCCGGGCGGGACGTCCTGCTGCTGCACGGCGACCGGGACAAGGTGACCCCGCCGGCCGAGACCCACGCCTTCGCCGCCCGCAGCCGCGCCGCCGGCGCCCGGGTCTGCGGCTACACCGTCACCGGCAGCGGCCACGCGATGCTGCAACGGATCCCCGACTGGCACCGGGCGGCGACCCGGCTGGCCAGCGGGCTGCTGGGCCTGCGCGACCTGCCCGCCGAGACCGCCGAGGCCTTCGCGCTGCCGACGGCCTCCGCCGAGGCGCTCACCGTCCCGCTCCCCCGCCAGCACCGGACCGCCCCGTCCGCCCACCGGGCCCCGGCCCTGTCGACCGACGTCTAGACCGACGTCCAGACCGATCTCCGGAGGAGAACTGATGAACACGGGGGACGGCTCGTCCGTGCGGGTGGGCGCGCTCGCGCCGCTGACGCGGCCGGGCTGGGTCGAGGCGGGCCGGCACCTGCTGGCGGGGCTCGACCTGGCCGTGCGCGAGGTCAACGAGGCCGGCGGGATCGACGGCCGCCCGCTGGAGCTGGTGGTCCGGGACACGGCGGCCGATCCGGCGCGGGCCGCGGCGGCCGTGGACGAGCTGGCCGGCCTGGGCGTGGCGGCCGTGGTGGGCGAGTACCACAGCGTCGTCGCCCGCGCGGCCGCCGCCCGGGCCGACGCCCTCGGCGTGCCGTTCCTCTGTTCGTCCGCGGTGCTGGACGCGCTCACCGACGGGCCGACGGAGTGGGCCGCGCGGGTGGCCCCGGCGCAGTCCCACGGCTGGCGGATCTACGCGGACTTCCTGCTCGGCGCGGGTCGGCGGCGGATCGCCGTGGCGACCCAGCCGAGCGTCTACTGGGCCACCGGGGCCGGCGTCCTGCGGGCCCACCTCGCGCCCCACGGCGGCACCGTCCTCGAACTCGACACGACCGCGCTCACCCCCGAGGCCCTGTGCGACGCGCTCGTCGACCACGGCGCGACGGCGCTCCTGCTGCTGGTCGGCCATCCGGACCCGGCGGTGCCGATCGTCCGGGCGGTCCGGGCCGACCCGCGGCTCGGAAGGATCCTGATCGGCGCTCCGGCCGGACAGCCGGAGTTCGCCGGCTGGACCGGGGCGCTGGGCGGGGACGGCGCCGGGATCCCGTTCCTGCGGTACCTGCCCGAGCGCCTCGGTCCGCTCGGCGAGCGCGTCGGCAAGGAGCTCGCCGAGCAGCTGGGCGAGGCGCCCTCCTTCGTCGCCTTCGAGGGCTGGGACACCGTCGCCGTCCTCGCCGAGGCGCTCCGGACCCACGGCACGGACCGGGCGGCCGTCGCCGCGTCCTGGCCGCGGGTGGCGGTCGAGGGCACCCGCGGGCCGATCCGGTTCACCCGCCCGCCGGGCATCAGCGTGTGGCAGTGGGCGTGGCCCCCGGTGCAGGTGGTCGATCGGGACCCTGCGGCACCCGATGACTTCCGGATCCTGCACACCGGCTGAGGTGGCCCGGCGATCCGGCCCCAGGCCGGGGACAGGGCGTGCATCAGCCGGCGGACGACGGCGTGCCGGCCGGAGTCGTGGGTGTGCAGGAAGGCGCGCAGCCGTTCGGCGTGGCGCTCGCTGCTGCACTGGAGCGGCAGCAGCACCGCGAAGGCGTCGCCGTCCGGGGCGTAGCTGAGCTCGCGCAGCATCGGGACCTGGCGGTCGGTGACGAAGCCCTCGACCCGGGCCAGCACCTCCTCGGCGGTCACCCCGGCCGGCATGACGAGTTCGCCGGCCCGCGCCGTGGCGCGGTAGAAGCGCAGCATCTCGGCGGCGAAGGCGGCGAAGGCGGCGCGCAGCTCGTCCTGGACCTCGGGGGTGTGGCACTGGTCGAGCAGGGTGCGGCAGGTGTCCTCGTCGGGCAGGGTGCCGAGGGTGAGGCGGTGGCGCATCAGCGCGGCGGTCAGCTCCGGGGCGAGGTCCACCTGGCGGCGCAGCGCGCGCGGCGCCGGGTCGGCCGCGCCGTCGGCCAGCGAGCGGCGCTCCTCCGCCTCGTCGAGCCGGTCCAGCAGCGTGCGCCGGTCGCTCTCCCGGCGCGGGGACTCCCGGTACGCCCGCTCCTCGTCCAGCAGGTGGGCCAGCCCGGCCCGGCCGCGCGGCGGCTCCGGGGTGCCGGCCGCCAGGGCGGAGTAGAGCGCGGCCAGCCGGTTCAGGTAGCGGGTCTGGCCGAAGCCGTCCAGCAGGATGTGGTGGTAGCGGAAGTAGAGGAACTGCCGGCCGTCCTCGACCAGCAGCAGCACGTGGTGGAACAGCGGGCACTCGCCCAGGCGGGGCACGGTGGCGAGGTCACGGTCCATCCAGGCCCGGGCCGCCGCCGCCGGATCGGCCTCGGCGCGCAGGTCCAGCACCGTCAGCCCGGCCCCGCTCCCGGCCTCGGGCCCGGCCTCGGCCTCGGGCCCGGTCTCGGCCTCGGCCGTGTTCCGGATGAGCTGGAACACCTCGCCGTCGTCGCCGAACACCGCCCGCAGCGCCTCGGTCTCCGCGACCGCCCGGGCCACCGCCCGGCGCAGCAGGACCTCGTCCAGACCGGCCGCCTCGAAGTACACGCCGCACTGGTAGAGCGGGCTCTCGGGCTCGATGCGCTGCGCCACCCAGACGCCCAACTGCGCGGCGGTGACCGGCAGACGGACGTCACGGACGTCGTTGCGAACCTCGGAAGGTGCCAACCGACTCACGCTCCCAGAACGGCGAACCAGGCAGATGCTCGGACCACCCCCGACAGCCGTGGTCCCCTGCGGGAGGCTCGGCTCGGCGCCGACGACCTCGGTGGCACGGACGCCCTCGGTGCCCCGGACGCCCTCGACGAGTGGGACTTCCGGCGGACCCTGGGTCACTTCTGCACCGGCGTCACCGTCATCACGACCCGGGACGGCACCGAGCCGGTCGGCTTCACCTCCCAGTCCTTCGCCGCGCTGTCGCTCGCACCCCCGCTGGTCAGCTTCGCGGTCGCGAACACCTCCCGCAGCCTGCCCCGGATCCTCCGGAGCGGCGCGTTCAGCAGCAACATCCTGGGCGCCGGGCAGGAGGCGCTCGGCCGCCGGTTCGGCAGCCCGCGGCAGGACCGCTTCGCCGGTGTGGACTGGCGCCCCTCCCCCGTCACCGGCACCCCGCACCTGGCCGGCGCGCTCGCCCGGGTCGACTGCCGGGTCCACGAGGTGCTGCCCGGCGGGGACCACACCATCGTGGTCGGCCGGGTCACCGCCGTGGCGCACGACGGCGGTGACCCGCTGCTCTACTACCGCAGCGAGTTCCGGCAGCTGCGGTCGTAGCGCGTCAGGACTCGCGCGGGTAGCTGCGCTTGGGGCTGCCCTTCGGGTCGGTCTCCAGGTAGCCGGAGCCGTAGTCGTCGGAGAGGTAGACCTTGATGGCCGGGGTGTGGTCGAACATGTCCGGCTCGATCAGCAGGTAACGGCTGGTCGGATGGGGGACGTTGAGGGTGTCCTCGGCCTTCTTGATCACCGTCGGCAGCACGTCCCAGGAGTAGGCCGTCAGGTCGACGAGCTTGTCGTCGCCGATGATCTGCCCGCCCGGCGAGCGGGTCACCTTCCCGTCACGGATGTCGAGCGTGTCGTAGAGCTTGGAGCCGGCGGCGGTCGGAATCCGGGCGGAGGCGTACTCGGGGTAGACGGTGAGCTCGTAGACCTTGCCGTCGGAGGCGTACGGCTTGATCGTCTCGATGGTGCGGCGCACGCCGTCCGGCGTCAGCAGGTTCGTCTTCGCGGCCGCGGTGGCCGACGGAGCGGCGGCGACCGGTCCGGCGACCGGCGTGCCGGCGGGCCCGGTGGCCGGTGCGGTGGGCTGCGCGGCCGGGCTGTCGGCGAGGCTCGTGGTGGCGGTCGTCGTACTCGTCGCCGACGGCTTGCGCCCGTCCGCCTTCGCGTCGCCACCGGAGTCACCCCAGACCAGGTACGCGCCGACGGCGGCCGCGACCGCCACCGAGGCCACCGCGCCGGTGATGCCGACGACCTTGCCCCGACCGGAGGTTGTCGCCTGCCCGGCGGGCGGGGCCTGGAAGCCGGTCGGCACCCGGTCCACCGGGGCGGGGTGGGCCTGCGCCCCGGAGACGGGACCCAGGTAGGCGGTCGCGACCGGACCAGCCGGGCCGACCGGGCCAACCGGGCCGCCGCCGTAGGGCGGCGCGAAGGACTGCGGGTACGGCGGCACGAACGACGGCGCGAAGCCCTCCCCCGCGGCCGCCGCGAGCGCCCGGTCCAGCTGTTCGGCGTCCGGGCGCACCGCCGGGTCCTTGGCGAGCAGCGCCTCCAGCAGCGGCCCGAGCAGCCCGGCCCGGACGGGCGGCGGCAGCGGCTCGTCGAGCACGGCGGCCAGCGTCGCCAGGGTGGTCGACCGGCGCAGCGGGTGGCTGCCCTCCACGGCGACGTACAGCAGCATGCCGAGCGACCACAGGTCGGAGGACGGGTTGCCCTCCAGGCCGCGGATCCGCTCCGGCGCGATGTACTCCGGCGAGCCGATCAGCGCGCCGGTCGCGGTGAGGGCGGTGGCGTCCTGGATCGCGGCGATCCCGAAGTCCGCGAGCACCGGGGTGCCGTCCGGCCGCAGCAGCACGTTGCCCGGCTTGACGTCCCGGTGCTGGATGCCGACGGCGTGCGCGGCCCGCAGCGCGGCGAGCACGCCCCGGCCGATCCGGGCCGCCTCCGGCACGCCGAGCGGGCCGTGCTCCAGCCGGTCGGCCAGGCTGCCGCCGCGCACCAGCTCCATCACCAGCCAGGGGTGCGGGTGTTCCGGGGTGTCGACGATGTGGTGGATGACCACGACGTTCGGGTGCTGGAGGCGGGCGAGCGCCCGGGCCTCGCGCAGCACCCGCTCGCGCAGCTCGCGGGCCCCGGCCGGATCGGCCGCCGCCATCGCCGGGTCCTGCGGGCGGACCTCCTTGAGCACCACCTCGCGGTGCAGCGCCGTGTCCCGGGCCCGCCAGACCAGGCCCATGCCGCCGCCGCCGAGCTGCTCCAGCAGTTCGAACCGCCCGTCGATCAGGCGTCCGTCCGCCCCCGCTCTGTCCATGGCGGCCATCGTAGGAGACGCCACCGACGGTCCGTACCGCGGCCGCTCCCCCACCGGCGGCCGCGTACGCACCATGCCCCCGCCCCAACGCCCCGCCCCCGCAGACCCGCCATCCGCCATCCGCCCGGCGCCGCCGGCGAGGCCGGCCCGACGGCCCCGCCACTTCGTACACGCCCGCCGACAATGTGCGACACCTGCCGGTCGAACGGTCGGTCGAACGCCCCGTCACCCGGTCTGCCCGGCGGCCCGCCAGGCCTCCCGGGCGACCAGCGGCACCAGGTAGGACCAGCGCCGCGAGCCGTCCGGGCAGAGGCCGCCCTCGACCAGCGCCGACACCGTCCTGCGGGTGAACGGCACCCAGGCCGCCATGTCGTGCTCGTAGCCGCTGTGGCAGGCCTCCCGGCGCAGGTCGATCTCGGCGGCGCCGAGCCGGGCCCGGACGGTGGCGACCAGCGTGTAGCAGGAGGCGGGCGCACTCCAGCCCAGCCAGCCGATCACCACCGGGCCGACGTCCTCCGGGGCCAGCCCCAGCTCCTCCTGGAGGCCACGGTGGACCAGCGCGTAGAAGTCCTCGGCCGCGCCGGGCTCGTCGCGGTACTTCATGGTCTCGTTGATCCCGACGGTCCACTGCGCCGGGAAGGTCGTCACCGCCAGCGAGCGCCGGAGCAGCAGCAGCCGGCCGGCCCGGTCCCGCACCACGACGCAAGCGCTGACCATGGTCGGCGGGGCGACGGCGACGAACCCGGTCAGGCCGAGGTCCAGCGCCTCCCGCAGCCGTCGCGCCGCCTCCGGGTCCTCCCGGCCCAGCCGGGTGGTGGCCATGCACTCGGCGTAGTCGCTCTCGGCGATCCGCACCCCGCACACCCGGGCCCCGCCGTGCTCCCCGTGGTCGACCGTCAGCGCCGAGACGTACGCGGTGCTGCCGGCGGCCCCGGCGGCCCGCTGCCGGGCCACCTCCCCGCCCCACCCGACCGGGTCGAGCACGTGCGGGCGGACCACCCGGCCGGCGAACTCCGTGCGCAGCGTCGCGGGCCGCAGCGGGCGCTCGGCGGACCAGGTGATCAGCGGGAACAGCCCGTCGTCCGCGACGTCGTGCGCCCGCGCCCCGGCGCTCAGGCTCGCCCGGCGGGCCCTCGCCACCGGCAGCCGCGACCCGCCGTACTTGGCGACGTCGTACACCACATTGGTCACCACCCCGAGCAGCAGCGCCCCGCCGATCCCCAGCAGCCACTCCACCGCGGTCCCCCCACCTCGTCGCCGCCCCTCGTGCCGCCCCCCATTGTGGGATCACCACGCTCCACGGGGAACCCCGTTCGAGGTGGCGGTGGGCGACGTCCACGGCACCGACAACACCCTGCCCCCGGCAGCGACGGCCGCCCCGACACCGTCAACGGAGTCCGCACCGGCCAGTGCGCCGAGCTCTGACGGTCCGACCGCCCCACCGGCCCGCGCGGAGGTCTGCCGCTGACCCACCACCACGGCGATTCACCCGTGGGACGCCAAGTGGCCATCTGCGGGGCGGTTTCGGGGCTCCCCCGCGGGGGTGGGGGTGTGCCAGGATCCCGGGTGACCGTGTACGTACACGCGGTTCGGGGGCCGTACAGCGGGCTTCCGGTACTGACACACCCTCACCAGTTCGGACGGACCCATGAGAAGACTGGCGCTGCGCGCGCTGTCCGTGGCAGCGGCGCTCTCCGCGCTGCTCGTCGCACCACCCCCCGGAGCAGAGGCGACGGAGGCCGCCGCCCCGGCTCCCACCGCGCTGACCGGCCCCCAGCTCGCCGCCTCCTGGACGGCGCCGCTGAGCACCCGCGGCCGGTACGTGGTCGACGCGAACGGCGAGCGCTTCAAGCTGAAGGCGGGCAACTGGTCCGGCGCCCAGGGCACCTGGCAGGGCAGCGGGTCGACCACCGATCCGGCGAACAACCAGGCCGGGCAGGTCTCGTACAACCTGCCGCTCGGCCTCGACCGCGCCCCGCTGCCGGAGATCATGGCCGGCTTCCACAGCCTCGGGCTGAACAGCATCCGGCTGCCGTTCGCCGACGCGATGGTCCACGACGGCACGGCCGTCCCGGACGCCGCCGTGGCCGCCAACCCGCAGCTGCGCGGCAGCACCCCGCTCCAGGTCTACGACGCCGTGGTGGCCGCCCTCACCGCGGACGGCTTCGCGGTGATCCTCAACAACCACACCACCACCTACCGGTTCTGCTGCGGCCTGGACGGCAACGAGCGCTGGAACAGCAGCCAGTCCACCGCGCAGTGGGAGGAGGACTGGCTGTTCATGGTGAACCGGTACCGGGCGAACAAGCGCGTGGTCGGCGCCGACCTGCGCAACGAGGTCCGCCGGGACACCTGGGACGACCCCAACTGGGGCATGGGCGACGGCCACGACGAGTACGCCGCCTTCGAGGAGGCGGGCAACCGGATCCTCCAGGCCGACCCGGACCTGCTGATCATCATGGAGGGCATCAACTGGCAGGGCATCCCGCTGGCCGGCCTCTACCACGGCCGTCCGATGCTCAAGCCGGTCGCCACCCTCTCGAACACCCTGATCGACTCCGGCAAGCTGGTCTACTCGGCGCACTTCTACGCCTACACCGGTTCGGCCAACACCGGTGCGGGCAGCGGCCCGGGGGCCACCAGCGACCCGCGCTACCAGGACCTCACCCCCGAGCAGCTGGCGGCGGTGGTGGACGAGGAGGCGCTGTTCGTCACCCGGACCGGGCAGCACTTCACCGCGCCGGTCTGGATCAGCGAGTTCGGCGCGGGCGGGCGTGACTCGACCGACGCCAAGGAACACGCCTGGTTCGACCACTTCACCGCGATCCTCGCCGCGCACGACACCGACTTCGCCGTCTGGCCGCTGATCGGCTGGCACAACAACGGGGTGCCGAAGGACAGTTGGGCGCTGCTGCACTACGACCCGGCGGGCCGGCGGCTGAGCGTCGAGGACCCGGGCGACTGGCGCGCCCCGTACTGGAACCGGCTGCTCGCCGCGCCCTCGGTCACCGGCCCCGTCCCGGTCGCGGCGCGCTGGAGCATGCTCGACCTCGACCACGCCGACCAGAACGTCTCCCGGCACATGCTGGCCCTGCCCGACTGGAGCAGCGGCAACCGCAAGGGCGACTGCCCGGACGGCCAGCGCCTGATCGGCCTCGGCCGGGGCAGCAGCCGGGGCCTGTGCACCGACGCCGCCGAGCCGAGAGCCGGATCGGGCGACTGGGTCACGGTGACCGACGAACGCTACGTCACCGGCGGGGACTGGGCCGCCGGCTACAACAAACTCCAGTGCCCGGACGGGCGGTTCGCGGTCGGCTACAGCGTGCACGGCAACGCCATGGCGGCCCTGCTCTGCGCGCCCGCGGCCACCCCGCTGCCCGCCGCCAACCGGCTGCTCTGGTTCGACCACGGTGACAACCGCCCACCGGCCACCACCGGCGCGGACTCCGCGGCCAGCGACTGGGCGCCCGGCTCCTACAAGGGCCAGTGCGCCGCGAACGAGTACGTCGCGGGCGTGGCGTTCACCTGGCGCTGGCTGCACTACGGCGTCCCCGACGCCCTGCTCTGCCGCCCGCTGAGCTGAGCTGATCCCATCAAGTCGGAGCGTGGGGGCCGTCGCGGTGGGCCATCCAGGTCCACGCCGTGTTCAAGCGCGCCGGATCAGGAGGTCCTGGCTCCTACCTCTCGCGCTGCGGCCAGGTAGGCGAGAACCAGTGGCCGCTCGTCGTCCCGGCGGGCGGCCACCGCCAGCTGGGACGCGGAGATACCTCGGACCGGTACGGCGATCACCGCGTCCCGCACGACCAGTGGGGCGTTGTCGGTGGCCAGGAGTGCCACCCCCTCACCGTTCGCCACTGCCTCGTGGGTCTCCTCGGCGCTGGCGATCACCCCGCCGATCCGTGGTTCGCGACCGTTGCGGGCGTCCAGAGCCAGCCAGTAGTCCCGCAGCGGGCCGGCCTCCGGGGGGAGCGCGAGGAAGGGCTCGTCGAGCAGGTCGGCGAAGTCCACCGCCCCCTCCGGGTCGGACGCGGCCCGCGCCGCCAGGGGGCTTCCTGCCGGCAGTGCCACCAGACGCGGCTCGCGGGCCACCACGGCGTACCGGTAGCGGCCGCCGTCCGGCAGCGGCAGCCAGACGAAGGCGACATCGCTGGACCCGTCCGCCAACCCGGCGCTGGGATCAGCCCAGTTGACCTGGCGCAGGACGGGTCGCGCGTCCGGATACCGCAGGACCAGCCGGGCCCGCAGCGCCGGCAACAAGCCGCGGCCCGGGCTGGTGGACATGCCGATGACCAGGGCACACCGCTCGGCGGTCTTCGCCTCCTCCACCGCCGCCTGTGCAGCCTCCCAGGCGGACAGCACTGTGCGAGCGTGCGGCAGCAGGGCTTGGCCCACCACGGTCAACCGCACCGTCCGCCGGTCCCGTTCGAACAGGACCGCGCCGAGCTGCTTCTCCAGCATCCGTATTTGCTTGCTCAGTGCGGGCTGGGAGACGAACAGCCGCTCAGCGGCCCGGGTGTAGCTCAACTCCTCGGCGATCGCGGCGAAGTAGCGCAGATCGCGTCCATGGACGTCCATAACCCATGGCTATCACAGGAGATCTTGGACACGGCCTGGGACCCCGGCGAATGATGAGACTCGTCGACGGGAAGGTCGGCAGTTGACGAGGGAGAAGAGGATGAGCGTGAACGCCAAGGTCTGGCTGGTCACCGGTGCGAGCAGCGGCTTCGGCCGGGCGATCGCGGAGGCCGCGGTCGCCGCCGGTGACACGGTGATCGGCACGGCCCGGCGGACCGAAGCGCTGGCCGACCTGGTCGCCGCGCACCCCGACCGGGTGGAGGCGATCAGCCTGGACATCACCGACGGCGAGCGGATCGACGCAGTGGCAGCCGACGTCCTGGCCCGCTACGGCAGGGTGGATGTACTGGTGAACAACGCCGGCCGCACCCAGGTAGGGGCGTTCGAAGAGACCACCGACCGGGAGCTCCGCGACCTGTTCGAGCTGCACGTCTTCGGCCCGGCGCGGCTGACCCGGGCGCTGCTTCCCACGATGAGGCAGCAGGGCAGCGGATCGATCGTGAACATCAGCAGCTTCGGCGGGCAGCTGTCCTTCGCCGGGTTCTCCGCCTACAGCGCGACCAAGGCGGCCCTGGAGCAGCTGTCGGAGGGCTTGGCCGACGAGGTGGCGCCGTTCGGCATCAAGGTGCTGATCGTGGAGCCCGGCGCGTTCCGCACCAACCTGTTCGGCAAGGGCGCGGCGTACTTCTCCGAGGAGCACCCGGCTTACGCTCAGAAGGTCGGCACGACCCGGAAGATGGTGCAGGGCAGCGACGGCAGCCAGCCCGGCGACCCGGCCAAGGCCGCGGCAGCGATCAGGCTGGCCCTGGACGCCGAGCAGCCCCCACTGCGACTGGCCCTCGGCGGCGACGCCGTGGACTTCCTGACCGGACATCTGGACTCGGTACGGGCCGAGCTCACCGCGTGGGAGAAGGTCTCCCGGGGGACGGATTTCGACACCGAGTGACAACGGGCGGTCGAAGCCCCGTCTCCGAGTTCACGGGCGAGCCGGGCTCCTCGGCGCCGAGTCGGAGGACCCCGACTCCGCCTCGTTGTTCTGTCCCGTGAAGCCGGGGCCGCGCCGACCTTCATCCCGGTCGGCGCGGCCCCTTCTTCGATTCGTCTCAGCCCAGCGACTTCGCCGACTCCACCACGACCGCGTACACGTCGGCGATGGTGGCCAGCGCGCCCTGGTGGACCTGGTCGGCCGTCAGCTCGGCGCCCACCGAGCGCAGCGGCCGGGTCGCGCAGGCCTCGGCGACCACCGTCGGCCGGTTGCCGCGCAGGAAGGCCCCGGCGGCCGTGAAGGCCACGCACATGTGGGTCATGAAGCCGGCCAGCACGACATCCCGGTGTCCGGCGGCGTCGACCAGCTCGCCGAGTTCGGTGCCGACGAACGCGTCCGGCACCTCCTTGACCACCACCGCCTCGCCCTCGGCCGGCGCCACCGCCGGGTGGATCCGGCCGATCTCCGCCCGGACGTCGTACGGGGTGCCCGGTCCGCCGTCGTTGACCACGTGGATCACCGTCGCCCCGGCCGCCCGGGCCCGCGCCAGCAGTTCGGCGCCGGCGTCGAGCGCGGCCTGCCAGCCGGTCAGTTCCAGCACGCCGCCGACGTACGTGTTCTGGTAGTCGATCAGGATCAGCGTCGAGTCGGCGAGCGACGCGGGCGTCTCGTCGAGCCCGCCGAGCGTGCGCAGGGTCGTCGTGGACATGGGGGTACCGCCTTCGGTTCGGTGTGGCGAAAGGTGTTCGGGAGGTTTCGGCGCCGCCTTGAACGCTACGGGCGGCCCTCCGGTGTCGGCAATGTCGGCTAACCTGCAGATTCCGACATGCCGTCTGCGAGGAGCCGCCACCCCGTGAGCACCGTCCAGCGACCGATCGTCGTGGTCCTCTTCGAGGGCGTCGACCTGCTCGACGTCACCGGGCCACCCGAGGTGTTCTCCCTCGTCGCACGGGAGACCGACGACGCCACGGGCTACCAGGTCCTGCTCGCGGCCGCGACCCTGGACCCGGTCACCACCTCCGCCGGGGTCCGGATCCTGCCCGACCTCACCTTCGACGAGGCCGCCGCCCGCCCGATCGACACCCTCCTGGTGCCCGGCGCGGTCGAGGTGGACAGTCTGCGCCGGGTCCACCCGCTCACCGACCCCGCCGTCGTGGAGTGGGTGCGCACCCTCGCCGGGCGCTCCCGGCGGGTCGCCTCGGTCTGCGTCGGCGCGCACCTGCTCGCCGCCGCCGGACTGCTCGACGGCCGCCGGGCCACCACCCACTGGTCCACCGCGCCCCGCCTCGCCGCCGACTACCCGGCGGTCGAGGTCGACGCCGACCCGATCTTCATCCGCGCGGGCGAGGTGTGGACCGGCGCGGGCATCAGCGCCTGCCTCGACCTCTCACTCGCCCTGGTCGCCGACGACTTCGGCGAGGAACTCGCCCTGCGGGTCGCCCGGCAGCTCGTGATGTACCTCAAACGCCCGGGCGGGCAGAGCCAGTTCAGCGTTCCGCTGGAACCCGTCTCCACCACCCGGCGGGTCGAGGAGCTGCGCCACTACATCCGCCGCCACCTCACCGGGCGCCTCACCGTCCCCGAGCTCGCCGCCCACGCCCACCTCAGCGAACGCCAGCTCACCCGGATCTTCAAGACCGAACTCGGCACCACCCCGAGCGTCTACATCGAGTCCGCGCGCGTCGAACTGGCCCGCCACCGGCTCGAATCCACCGACGAGACGCTCGAACGCATCGCCACCGGCTGCGGGTTCGGCACCGTCGACACCCTCGTCCGGGCCTTCCGCCGGCGGCTCGACACCACCCCCACGGAGTACCGCCTCCGCTTCCGCGCCACCGTCTGAGCCCGGGCGGCGCGCTGCGCTACAGTGCCCGCCATGAGCGAGTACGTGCAGCCCCCGTTCGGGAACTTCACCGACGTCCGCCCGGCGCTGGAGGTCGGCGACGAGCTCGCCGACCCGGTCGCCGACGCGCTGAAGAACTGGGACGCCCGGGACGCCGCCGAGGCCGTGCTCTACGTGGACACCGACCCCGACAAGGCGGACACGGCGGTGTTCTGCGAGGCCTACGCCGTACCGCCGGAGCTCTCCGCGAACTGCGTGGTGGTCGCCGCCAAGCGCGGCGGCGAGACCACGCTGGCCGCCTGCCTCGCCCTCGCCACCACCCGGGTGGACGTCAACAAGGCCGTGCGCACCCACCTGGGCGCCCGCAAGGCCTCGTTCGCCGCGATGGACACCGCCGTCGAGCAGACCGGCATGGAGTACGGGGGTATCACCCCGGTCGGGCTGCCCGCCGCCTGGCCGTTGCTGATCGACGGGGCCGTGACCGCCGCCCCGTACGTGCTGGTCGGCAGCGGCCGCCGCCGCGGCAAGCTCATCCTCCCCGGCTGGGCCCTCGCCCGCCTGCCAGGCGCCACGGTCCTCCCCGGTCTGGCCGGCTGATCACGTCAGGCGGGTCTCACCACGTCGAATCCCTCGCCGCCGACGGCCCACCGGCCGCGGCGCATGACGGCGACCAGCCGGTAGCTCGCCGAGTCGACCACGACCAGGTCGGCGTGCTTGCCGGTCGCCAGGGAGCCGGTGGTGCCGTCGAGGCCGAGCAGCCGGGCCGGGGTGGTGGAGAGCGACCGGACGGCCTCGGGCAGCGTCAACCCGCCGATCGTGACGGCGCGTTGGAAGGCGCGGTCGAGGGTGAGGGTGGATCCGGCGATGGAGCTGCCGTCGGTGAGCATCGCGATGCCGTCCTTGACCTCGACCTGGAGCGGGCCGAGCGGGTAGAGGCCGTCGCCCATGCCGGCGGCGCCCATGGCGTCGGTGATCAGCGCGACCCGGGCCGCGCCCGCGGTGCGGTAGACGAGGTCCAGCACGGAGGGGTGCAGGTGGACGCCGTCGTTGATCAGCTCGACCACGACCCGCTCGTCCTCCAGCAGCGCCACGATCGGGCCGGGGGCGCGGTGGGCGATGCCGGGCATGCCGTTGAACAGGTGGGTGGCCACCGTCGCCCCGGCCTCGATCGCGGCCAGCGTGGTGGCGTAGTCGGCGTCGGTGTGGCCGACGGCCGCGATCACGCCGAGGTCGGCGAGCATCCGCACCGAGTCGAGGCCGCCGGGGAGTTCGGGGGCGAGGGTGACCATCCTGGCGTGGCCGCGGGCGGCGTCGACGAGCTTGCGCACCAGGGCCGGGTCGGGGTAGCGCAGCAGGTCGGGGCGGTGGGCGCCGCAGCGGTTGTGGGAGATGAACGGGCCCTCGAAGTGGATGCCGGCCAGCACGCCGTCCTCGACGAGTTCGGCGAGGACGGCGGCCTGGCGGGCGACCTCGTCTATCTCGCCGGTGACGGTGGAGGCGACGGTGGTGGTGGTGCCGTGTTCGAGGTGGGTGCGGGCGGCGAGCAGGGCCTCCTCGGCGTTGCCGGAGGCGTACGAGGCGCCGCCGCCGCCGTGCACGTGCAGGTCGACGAAGCCGGGGACGACGGTGTACCCGGCCAGATCGAGGTCGCCGGGCTCGGCCTCCCCGCCGAAGCCGTCGATCCGGCCGCCCGCAAGGACGATCCGGCCGTCGTCGACGACGCCGTCGGGCAGGACCAGCCGGGCGCCGGCCAGGGCAGTACGGTCCGCAGTGCTCATGCGGTCACCTCCGGGAGAAAGGGATGATCGGTTCTGCTCGGAATCGGCGGAGCCCGGGCGGACTAGACTTTCAGCATGCTCAAAGCTGACCGTACCGCCAGGATCCTCGCGCACATCACCCAGGAGGGCAGCGCCGATGTGCACGAGCTGGCCGAGCTCCTCCAGGTGTCGCCGGCGACCGTCCGCCGCGACCTCCAGGAGCTCCACGACCAGGGCCTGCTGCACCGCACCCGCGGCGGCGCCGTCACCGGCGCCGTCAACCTCGAACTGCCGCTGCGGCACAAGCACGGGCAGCGCCAGGCGGAGAAGCGCCGGATCGCCGCCGCGGCCGACGGGCTGGTGCCGGACGGCGCGGTGGTGGGGCTGACCGGCGGGACCACGACCAGCGAGCTGGCGCGGGTGCTCGCCGAGCGCGGCGGGATCACCATCGTGACCAACGCCGTGAACATCGCGGCCGACCTGATCGTCCGGCCGGACGTGCGCCTGGTGGTGGTCGGCGGCATCGCCCGGACCACGAGCTACGAGCTGGTGGGCCCGGCCGCCGAGCGGATGCTCGCCCAGTACCACCTGGACATCGCGTTCATCGGGGTGGACGGCCTGACCGCGCAGGAGGGCTGCACCACCCACGACGAGATGGAGGCGCAGACCGACCGCGCGTTCCTGCGCAGCGCCGCCCGCTCGGTCGTCCTGGCCGACAGCACCAAGATCGGCCGGGTCACCTTCGCGAAGATCTGCCCGCTCGCCGAGGTCCACGACCTGGTGACCGACACCGAGGTCACCGCCGAGCAGGAGCGGGCGATCGCCGACTGCGACGTCCGGGTGCTGAAGGCCTGACCCGCCCGGTCCGCCGACCGGGCGGGCCTGGCCCGCTGTCGCCCGGTGGGGCGTCAGACCCCCGGCGGCGCCGCGAAGGGCGCGGCCCAGGTCTGGTTGGTCTGCACGCCGCCGGGCGCGGCCCCGCAGCTGTACAGGTCGACCGGCTGCCCGTTGGTGGTGGTCGCGCCGTTGTACACGTCGAGGCACTTGGTGGTGCCGGCGAGCTTCAGGTTGCCGTCCCGGTTGTACGTCCAGGTCTGGTAACCGGGTGCGGAGCCGCAGGGCGCGACGCCGACCCACTGGCCGGACTTGCCGTTGACCACCCCGGTGGAGGTGCCGCTCTGCGCGGTCAGGCAGAGGTTCGCGGTGCCGGTCTGCAACAGCTGGACGGTGCCGTCGGCGTTGCGCTGCCACTGCTGGTTGGAGGTGCCGGAGCAGGGCCACAGGTCGACGGGGTTGTTGAGGCCCGTCCCGGAGCGGTAGTTGTCCAGGCAGAGCGAGGCCTTGCCCCAGGTGTCCCGGGAGGCGGTGATCTGCCCGCGCGGGCTGACGGTGCCGCAGCCGCCCTGCGGGGTGATCCGCAGCATGGCGTTGTCGTGCGCGCCGACGGTGAGCGGCACGGTGCCGGTGGACGTGCTGCTGCTGTGCGCCCAGAGGTCGCGCACGTCGTAGCCGCAGCCGGTGCCGCCGAAGCCGAGGGCGGCCAGCGAGAGCGTGTAACCGGTGCTGGAGCCGCCCTTGTTGAGCACCACGACGGCCCGGCCGCCGTCGGCCAGCGGCTTGACGACGACGTCGACCCCGCTGGTCGCGGCCGGGGTCCCGTCGGCGTTGGCGCCGCCGCCGACGACCCGGTAACCGCCGGCGCCGAGCGGGTCCTGGTCCACCGCGATGACCTCGGCGTTTCCGAGGATGGCGATGGAGTCCTTCAGGTGCGGGGCCTCGGCGGGGTGGGCGGCGAGGTACGCGGGCTCGAACTTGCGGGCGTCGGTGGAGATCACCAGCGGGGCGGCCAGCGCGGAGAACAGCGCCATCTGGCTGCGCTCCTCGGCGGTGCTCATGCCGTTGTCGCCGATCAGCAGCATGTCGGCGTCGTTCCAGTTGCCCGGGCCCTGGTAGCGGCTGAGTTCGAGGGTGTTGTCGAAGCTCTGGTAGGCGCCGAAGTTGTAGCCGGACAGCGGCTGGTTCCACGGGTTCCTGCCGTCGCCGTAGTTCCAGATGTCCGGGCCGACCCGCCACAGCTGGCCGAGGTCCCGGACCCAGTTCATCGAGGCGAACTTGGTGGAGCCGTTGCCCCAGCCGGCCGGGGCGGAGATGTTGAACGTCACGTTCGGCGTCGCGTTCCCGCCGGCGGCGGCGTTGTCGACGGAGGTCCGCAGGGCGCCCGACATCCGGGCGTCCAGGGTGCGGGGGTCCTCCTCGCGGCCGCAGTTGTCGTACTTGAGCTCGTCGACGCCCCAGGCGACGAAGGAGTCGGCGTCCGCCTGCTCGTGGTACTCGCTGCCGTTGGGCAGGTTGGGCGCGGTGGGGGTGGCGGTGCTACAGGTATGGGTGCCGGAGGTCTCGTAGATCCCGAACCTGGCGCCCAGGCCGTGCAGGTAGTCGCCGTAGGCGGTCAGCTCGGAGTCGAAGCCGGGCTGCTTGGTGGCGTCGCGGACGTCGGTGGCGCCGCCCCAGTTCAGGGCGCCGTGCAGGTACCCGGAGCTGTTGCGGTACATCCAGCAGTCGTCGACGGTGATCGTCCTGTACCCGGCGGCGATCAGCCCGGCGTCGGACAGGCCCTTGGCGTTGTCCTCCATGTACTGCTGGAAGGAGTAGCCGAGCCGGTCCGAGCCGTCGAGCGGCGCCTGCGGGCGGCAGGTCGCGCGGGACCAGTTGTTGAAGCCCATGGGGGGCAGCGCGGCGAGCGGGGTGGCCGGCGTGGCCGCGGTGGAGTAGTTGGCGGCGGGGCCGGCGACGCCGTCGTTGGCGGCGGCCGGCGTGGTGCCGAGGAGGCAGGCGCCGGGGATCAGGGCCGCGCCGAGCGCGGCGAGCAGGGGTCTGCGGAGGGTTCGGTGTGCCACGGGGGTTGCTCCTTCGATGGCATGAGGGTGGTCGCCGGTCGACGCGGCCCGGTGTGCTGCGCAGGGTGTCCCGTGCGGCCGGGGCGCGGACGAGCGCTGACATAATCTGCTCAAAATTGCGCGCTGGTCAACAGAAGTGCGCACACAGGCGCAGCAGAACGCGCAGTCGAAGCGCAACGGTCCGGTAACGGCGCCTGGACCGGCAGGCCCGGCTCGTGAATACTTCGCGGCACGGCAGGAACTTTCGGATCTGCTCAAAAATGCCGATCTTCAAGCAGGCCTGAGCAGATCGCACCTGAGAGCGGTCACCCCACGGGGCCGCTCGCTCGACGGTCACCCCGAAGCCCTGCGCGCGCTCGGAAATCCAGGAACGGACCCGATCAGGGCGGGTCCGAAGGCACGAAGGCGGTAACTGCGGTGGACAGACGTGTGCTTGCCCTCCCGGCGATGTGTGTGGTCGGCGCGCTCGCGCTCACGGCGTGCGGGAGCAGTGGCGGCGGAACCGCCTCGGACGGGAGCGTGACGCTCAAGCTGGTGGCCGCCGACTACGGCGACAAGGAGTCCAACAGCTCGAAGGCCTACTGGAACGGGCTCACCGCCGCGTTCACGGCGGCCAACCCCGAGATCAAGGTCGACGTCCAGGTGGTGAACTGGAACGACATCGACAAGCAGGTCAAGACGATGATCCAGAGCGGCAACGTCCCGGACGTGCTCCAGACCGGCGGCTACGCCGACAAGGTCGCCGACGACCTGCTCTACAAGGCCGAGGACGTGCTGTCCACCGGCACCCGGGCCAACCTGATCGACAGCTTCGCCGAGGCCGGCCAGGTCAACGGCGTGCAGTACGGCATCCCGTTCGTCTCCTCCGCCCGCGCGTTCTTCTACAACAAGGCGCTCTTCCAGCAGGCCGGCATCGCCCAGCCGCCCGCCACCTGGGACGAGGTCCGCAAGGACGCCGAGCTGATCAAGGCCAAGGTGCCCGGGGTCACCCCGTACGCCCTGCCGCTGGGCCCGGAGGAGGCCCAGGGCGAGAGCATGATGTGGGAGCTCGGCAACGGCGGCGGCCCGGTCGACAAGGGCGGCAAGTACTCCATCAACAGCCAGGCCAACATCGACACCTTCGGCTGGCTGAAGTCCAACCTGGTCGACCCCGGCCTGACCTACGCCAACCCGGCCACCACCGACCGCAAGACCGCCTTCGCCGACTTCGCCGCGGGCAAGGCCGCGATGCTCAACGGCCACCCCTCGCTGATCCAGATGTCCAAGGACGGCAAGGTCGACTACGCGGTCGCGCCGATCCCCGGCAAGACCGGCCCGCTGAAGTCCACCCTCGGGGTCGCCGACTGGACGATGGCCTTCAAGAAGAACGGCCACCGCGACCAGATCAAGAAGTTCCTCGACTTCGCGTACTCCAAGGACAACACGCTGAAGTTCGACGAGACCTACAACCTGATGCCGGTCACCCAGGACACCCTCAAGGAGATGACCGCGAGCGGCAAGCACAAGGACCTGGAACCGTTCTTCGCCCTCCTGCCGCACGCCTCCTTCTACCCGCTCGGCGACACCAGTTGGGACGCGGTCTCCGCCGAGCTCAAGAAGACCGTCGGCACCGCCGTGGCCGGCGACCCGGCCAAGGTCCTCGGCGACCTGCAGAAGAAGGCCCAGGACGCGGTCGCCAACAAGTAGGCGCGACAACACGAAGGCACAGCCCAGCAGTCCGTGCTCCCCGGCGCCGCCCCCCATCGGCGCCGGGGGCCCCGCCCGTCGCCGGCCGCACCCGGGGTCTGTCTTCGAACTCCCGCCTGCTGGGCGACGCCGGGGCACGCGCCTCGCCGCGTTGTCGTCGGTCGCCAATGCTCCGCAGTGGCTCCCTCCTCCGCCTTGCGATGCACGCACCCCAACGCCGCCCGGCCCGCCCTCCGGGCGGACGACGGGAGTTCGAAGACAGACCCCAAGCGACACCGCACCCCGCTCGAAAGGCTCCTCCGTTGACCCTCACCACCCGCGCCCCCGCGGACGCCCGGCCTCGCCGGGGCGCCCCGGCGAGGCCGCGCCGAGCGCGCACGCTCGGACCGCTGCCGTGGATCGCCCCGGCCGTCCTGCTGATCCTGTGCGTGGTCCTGTGGCCCGTCTACGAGATGGTCCACACCTCGTTCCTGCGGATCAGCACCAGCGGTTTCGTCCGCGGCTCCGCCGGACTGGACAAGTACCGCAAGCTGTTCGGCGAGGCCGGTCTGGGCCAGGTCCTGCTCTCCACCGCGCTGTGGACCCTCGCCGTGGTCGGCCTGACCATGCTGCTGTCGCTCGGCCTGGCCCAGCTGTTCAACCAGCAGTTCCCGGGGCGGCGGTTCACTCGCTGGGCGCTGATCGCCCCCTGGGCGGCGTCCGTGCTGATGACCGCCATCGGCTTCAAGTGGATGCTCAACCAGACCGCCGGCGTGCTCAACACCGTCATGACCGACCTCGGCCTGATCGACGGCCCGCAGGACTGGCTCGGCGACCCGGCCACCGCCTGGCCCTGGATGGTCTTCGTCGCCGTCTTCGTCTCCCTGCCGTTCACCACCTACACCCTGCTCGCCGGGCTGCAGACCGTCCCCGGCGAGGTGTACGAGGCGGCCCGGGTCGACGGCGCCTCCCCCGCGCAGACCTACCTGCGGATCACCCTGCCGCTGCTGCGCCCGGCCTTCCTGGTCGGCGTGGTGATCAACCTGATCAACGTCTTCAACTCCTTCCCGGTGATCTGGGGCATGACCCAGGGCGGCCCGGGCAGCGACACCGCCACCACCACCGTCTTCATGTACCAGCTGAAGAGCACCGACATCGGGGAGTCCGCGGCCATGTCCGTGGTCAACTTCGCGCTGGTCGTCCTGCTGGTCCTGGTCTTCCTCAAGGTCAGCCGCTGGAACGGGGAGGAGAGCTGATGACCCCGACCGTCGAGACCCCCGCCGCCCGTAGCGCCAAGCGCCCCGTCCGGCGCCCGATCCGGCCCCGCACCCTGGTCATCGCCTCGGTGGCCTGGCTGCTCGCCGCGGTCTTCCTGCTGCCGTACCTGGAGATGGTCGTCACCGCGCTGCGCCCGGCCGACGAACTGCGCGACGCCACCTACCTGCCCACGCACTTCGCCTGGTCCAACTTCGTCGACGTCTGGCGCGAGTCGACCCTCGGCGGGAACCTCAAGGTCACCCTGCTGGTGGCCGGCGGCTCCACGCTGCTGGCGCTGCTGGTCGCGCTGCCCGCCGCGTACTACACCGCCCGGGTCAGGTACCGCGGCCGCAGGCTCTTCCTGCTGCTCGTCCTGGTCACCCAGATGTTCCAGCCCACCTCGCTGCTGGTGGGCCTCTACCGCGAGTTCTACCAGCTGGACATGCTCAACTCGGTCTGGACGCTGATCCTCTGCAACGCCGCCTTCAACCTGGCCTTCGCGATCTGGATCCTCACCGCCTACATCGGCTCCATCCCGGTGGAGCTGGAGGAGGCCGCCATGATCGACGGGCTCGGCCGGCTCGGCTCGCTGCGCCGGGTGGTGCTGCCGCTGGCCATGCCCGGCGTGGTCACCGCGCTGATCTTCACCTTCATCTCGGCCTGGAACGAGTTCGTGATGGGCCTGACCCTGTCGACCGTCCCGGAGAACCAGCCGCTGACCGTCGGCATCAACAGCTTCATCGGCAACTACACCGTGCAGTGGAACTACCTGTTCGCCGGATCGGTGGTCGCCATCGTCCCGGTGGTGGTGCTGTTCGCCCTGATCGAGCGCCAGGTGGTCTCCGGACTGACCGCCGGATCGGTCAAGTAGCGCCGCCTTCACCGCAGTTCCGCACAGTACCGCGCAGTACGTGTCCGTTCCCTGCCCACTCGACGGGAGACCCACCATGCGCTTACCCCGCCCCCGGCTCCGCCCGGCCGCCCTCGCCGCCACCCTGGTCAGCGTCGCCGCGCTGGCCGGGCCGGTGGTGCCGGCCCAGGCCGCCACCCCCGGCAGCGCCGTCCTCGACGCCGACCACCAGAGCGCCACCTGGCAGAGCCCCCGCTACGCCAAGGGCACCCAGGGCGGCCCGGAGTCCTGCCCACCCGCCGCGCAGGACCCGGGCGGCGCGGTCTGCGACCGCTTCGACCTGACCGTCAACGTCCCCGCCGGGTACTGGGACGACAACCCCGAGGGCGGCGTCCCGCTCTCCATCCAGTGGCAGAACCCCACCGACGACTTCGACCTCTACGTCTACGACGCCAACGGCAAGCAGGTCGCCTCCAGCGCGGGCACCGCCGACCCCGAGGCCACCGTCATCCCGCAGGCCTCCGGCACCTACCACGTGCTGGTCGTCCCGTACGACGTCCACGACAACTCCTTCACCGGCCGGGCCTACCTGCCGCAGACCGCCGACGCCGGCGACCTCACCGCCTTCACCGGCTCCGACGGCAGCTACGACATCGCCGCCGGGCAGCTCAAGGCCAAGGTCGACTTCCTCGCCGACCACCAGCTGCGGCTGCGTGCCGCCCCGGACGGCGTGCTGACCGACCCGGCGGGCGCCACCATCATCCGCAAGCAGCCCGAACTCCGGCGCGACACCAGCTCCTTCGACGCCGGGGAGTACTACGGCATCCGCTCCGAGGACCAGGTGCTGCGGGTCTACAAGCACCCCCTGCGGTTCGGCCTCTACCGGGCCGACGACCGCACCCCGATCTGGCAGGAGGACGCCCCGCTGCGCTGGAGCACCAGCGGCCTGCGGCAGAGCCTGGTGCGCGGCGCCGACGAGCAGTTCTTCGGCGGCGGCGAGCAGAACGGCTCGTTCTCCCACCGCGACCGGACCATCCACGTCGCCAACAGCTTCGACTGGAACGAGGGCGGCTGGAACAACTCCCAGCCGTTCTACGTCTCCAGCGCCGGCTACGGGGTCTTCCGCAACACCTTCGCCCCCGGGATCTACAGCTTCGGCTCGCCGGTGCGCACCGGGCAGCAGGAACGCCGCCTCGACGCCTACTTCTTCACCGGTGACGTCAAGTCGGTGATCGGCCAGTACACCGCGCTCGTCGGCAAGCCCTTCATGCCGCCCGTCTACGGCCTGGAGCCCGGCGACTCCGACTGCTACCTGCACAACGCCAACCGCGGCGAACGGCACACCACCGACGCGGTGAAGATCGCCGACGGCTACGTCCAGAACCAGATGCCGCTCGGCTGGATGCTGGTCAACGACGGCTACGGCTGCGGCTACGAGAACCTCCCCGCCACCGGCAGCGGCCTGCGCAAGGACCACGCCCAGCTCGGGCTCTGGACCCAGAACGGCCTGCCCAACCAGGCCGAGGAGGTCAAGGCCGGGGTCCGGGTGCGCAAGCTCGACGTGGCCTGGGTCGGCAACGGCTACGACTTCGCGCTGAACGCCTGCGACCAGGCCAAGGCCGGGATCGAGGACAACAGCGACGCCCGCGGCTTCGTCTGGCTGCCCGTCTCCTGGGCCGGCGCCCAGCGCTGCGGCGTGCTCTGGAGCGGCGACCAGAGCCTGTCCTGGGACTACATCCGCTGGCAGATCCCCACCTACGCCGGCGCGACCATGTCCGGCATCGCGTACGACACCGGCGACGTCGGCTCGATCTTCCGCCGCGACCCGAAGATGTACACCCGCGACCTCCAGTGGAAGGCCTTCCTGCCCGCCATCATGACCATGGACGGCTGGGCCAAGGACATGACCGGCAAGCAGCAGCGCGACCAGCAGCCCTGGCTGGACGGCGAGCCGTACACCTCGATCAACCGCAAGTACCTCCAGCTCAAGGAGCGGCTGCTGCCGTACATGTACACCCTGTCGCACGAGGCCACCACGAGCGGCATCGGCGCCGTCCGCCCGCTCGCCCTGGAGTACCCGAACGACCCGGCGGCGCTCGGTCCGAACGCCAGGTACGAGTTCCTGGCCGGGCCGGACTTCCTGGTCGCGCCGGTCTACGCGGACACCTCGGTGCGCGACGGCATCTACCTGCCCGAGGGCACCTGGACCGACTACTGGACCGGGCGCACCTACCAGGGCCCGACCACGATCAACGGCTACTCCGCCCCGCTCGACACCCTGCCGCTGTTCGTCAAGGGCGGCGCGATCGTGCCGATGTGGCCGCAGGGCACGCTCTCCTGGGAGAACCGCAACCGCGCCGAGCTCGACTACGACCTCTACCCGCAGCCGGGCCACTCCTCCTACACCCTGTACGAGGACGACGGCGTCACCCGGCAGTACGCCCAGGGCGCCTCGGCCACCCAGCAGGTCGACGTGCACAGCAACCGCGCGGTGACCGTCGTCCAGGTCGGCGCGAGCGAGGGCACGTACACCGGCAAGCCGGCCGAGCGGTCGTACCGGTTCAGCGTGCACGGCCAGGGCGCACCGCGAACGGTCGTCACCGAGGGCGGCCCGCTGCCCCGGCTGGACTCGGCCGCCGCGCTCGACTCGGCGGGCCAGGGCTGGTACTTCGACGCCGCGACCGGGGTCACCCAGGTCCGCACACCGGCCGTCGGCACCGACCACGGCTTCACGGTCAACCTGATCCGCGGCGGTCACTGACCCACCGCGTCCGGCTCCCCCTGCTCCGGGGGGAGCCGGACTGCACTGCGGGAGCCGGACGTCGCCGGTCGCGGCGTCCGGAGCAATCCCTCACCCGATCCGGTCGAACCGGGGCGTCGAGCCGGTGGTTCGTTGACAGATGGTCCCTATCCTGTCCGCCATGGCAGACACAGGCAGGGACACGGACACGGTCGGCACACCCGAAGAGGTCCGCCTCGCGCTCGTCCTGAACGGCGGGATCAGCCTCGCGGTCTGGATGGGCGGCGTCACCCACGAACTCGACCTGCTGCGGCGGGCCTCCCGCGGCGACCCGGCGGAGACCGTCGCCGAGCAGGACCGGCCCTCCTTCCGGCTCTGGCAGCAGATCGCCACCGAGAAGAACAAGCGGGTCCTGATCGACGTCATCGCCGGGACCTCGGCCGGCGGCCTCAACGGCATGCTGCTGGCCGCCGCGATCGGCCGCGGCGCCGGCCAGCCCGACCTCCGCTCCACCTGGCGCGACGTCGCCGAACTGGACAACCTGCTGGCCACCGACGCCTCCGGCAGCCTGCTGCGCGGCGAGGTGATCGAGGAGAACCTCGCCAAGGTGGTCAAGGAGATGGGCCAGGACTCCGGCCAGGCCGAGCCGGTCACCCTCTTCCTCACCGCGACCGCGCTGGACGGCCGGCCGCAGACCTACGCCGACGGCTACGGCGGCGAGTTCGAGGTCCGCGACCACCGCCGGATCTACCGCTTCCAGCACGACCCGCAGTCGCTCACCTACCGGCGCCAGGCCGGCGGCCGCTGGGCGGTCGAGGACCGCCCGCGGACCGACTTCGCCGGTGAGATCGGCCGCCGGGACTCCGCCCTGGTGCAGGCCGCCCGGGCCACCGCCGGCTTCCCGGTCGCCTTCTCCCCCGTCCACGAGTTCCCGATGCGCGAGTACCGGGAGCAGCCGAAGGGCATCCCCAACAGCTGCGTGATGGACGGCGGGGTGCTCAACAACGAGCCGTTCCGCCCGGTGCTCGACGCCATCAGCGCCCGGCACATGGACGGGCAGGTGGAACGCATCCTGGTGTACGTCGTGCCCTCCGGCGGGCTGGTGCCGCAGGAGAAGATCGGCCTCACCGCCTGCCACCGGATCTCCTGGACGGACGCCGCCTCGCACGCCATGGTCTACCCCCGCGAGGGCAACCTGCGCTCCAGCGCGGAGGACCTCTCCAGCCGGCTGCGCACCAGCGTCGGCGACGTCCAGGACCGGCTCTTCACGCGGTTGAGCACCGATCGGGACCTCGCCGCGGAGCTGCTGCCGCAGGCCGCGGCGCTCATGGACGAGTACCGCCGGGGCCGGGCCGCGGCCGTGGTCTGGGACGCCCGGCAGACCATGGCGAGCTCCCAGCGGGCCACCTCGCTGGTCTCGCTCCCCGAGGCGGCCCCGGAGCGGATCCTGGACCGGTGCACCAGCTGGCTCCCGCCCGCCCGGAGCGAGGGCGTGGACGCGATCGAGACGCCCTTCCACGACGACTGGCGCTGGGGCATCAGCCCGGCCGAACGGGTCATCCGGCTCCTGATGGTCGCCCTGCACGACCGGGTCCGCTCCTGCCCGCAGTTGCAGGACCGACTCGCCCCCATGGTGGGCCGGATCAGCCGTCAGCTGCGGACCACCCTCGCCGTCATGGAGGCCGTCCGGGCCGACCTCTGCGAACTCCCGCGCGCCCAGGACTCCGACGTCGGCATCGCCGACGAGGTCTGCCGGGTCTTCCGGGACATGAACCTCCCGAAGACGCTCGGAGCGGCCGTCGCGGCGGCCGCCGACGCCTACGTCGAGGCCCTGCGGATCATCGACGACAACCGCTGGGAGACCAGGGACCACGTGGTCTCCTGCTGCCTCGCCGTCGAGGTGCTCACGGACGCCTTCAGCCCCGTCTCCCGGATCGTCGAGCCGCTCACCCCGCGCTTCCGCTTCCTTCGGCTGGGCCCCGACGACGTCGGCCCGCTGTACTGGAAGGACCAGTACGCGGACATCGGCGCCCGCAAGCTGTACGGGATCCGGCTGAACCACTTCGGCGCGTTCGTCAACCAGGACTGGCGGGCCTCCGACTTCACCTGGGGCCGGCTGGACGCGGCGCACCACCTGCTGCGCGTCCTGGTCGAGCACTCCTCCACCGAGCGCAACCGCTGGGAGAAGGAGTTGCACACCGCGATCCTCGCCGAGGAGATCGGCGCCGACCGGATGCAGGCCAACCTCGACCAGCTCCTGGAGGACGACTCCACCGTCCTCGGCGCGTACATCGCGACGCCCGCCGGGGCGGCCTCGTTGCGCAAGGCCACCGAGTCCGCGTTGCGCCTGGTGCTCAGTCAGCCCCCGCCGAGCGGGCAGCAGAGCGCCACCCAGCGTCTGCTGCAACGGATCAACCCGACCGCCCGGGCCGCCCTGGACGAGCAGTACTGGCCCGGCCGGCTCTGGCAGCGGTTGCTGCGCCACCTGCTGCGCCGCACCCGCGGGCAGATCCACACCAAACCGCTGCTCACGGACCTGCGAAGGGCCTTCCGGGCCGACCTCGCCGGGGTGAAGCGGCTGGCCGTCGGCCTCCTCCTGCTCTGCGTCCTGCTGGGCGCGGGCATCGCCCTCGCGATCGCCCTCCCGCTGCTGCTGTAGCCGGGCGGCGCGCAATTCCTGCTCCCTGCCGCAGGTTAGCGATCGGGTGACGGCAAGGGAAGGCCTAGATGAAGATGATTATCAACGCTACTCTGTCCCCGCTCCCGCATGACGGTGAGCAGACAGGTCTCGTCGCGGATCGGCGACGAGTGGGCTGAGGGGCGGTCACCTTGGTGGAGACGAGTCTCGGCAGCGCCCGGCACCTCCCGGCAGCACCGGCGGAAACCCCGCCCCGCTGGAGGCCCGCGCTGCTGTTCGGGGTACTGGCGGGCGCCGTGGCGGCGGCCGCCCTGGTACGGGTGTGGGACGCGGGCGGTGTGCAGACCTGGCGGACGGTCATGGTCGCCATCGTGGTGCAGGGCGTGCCGTTCCTGGTGCTGGGCACCGTGGTCTCGGCGGCGATCGGGGCGTTCGTCCCGGAACGGGTCTTCACCCGGGTGCTACCACGGAACCCGGCGCTGGCCGTGCCGGTGGCCGGGGTGGCCGGGGCCGTCCTGCCGGGCTGCGAGTGCGCCTCCGTGCCGGTGGCCGGCAGCCTGATGCGGCGTGGGGTGGCCCCGGCCGCCGCGCTGGCCTTCCTGCTCTCCGCGCCGGCCGTCAACCCGGTGGTGCTGGTCGCCACCGCGATCGCCTTCCCCGGCATGCCCGAGATGGTGCTGGGCCGGCTGGTGGCCTCGCTGCTCACGGCGGTCGTGATGGGCTGGCTCTGGGTGGCGTTCGGCCGACCCGAGTGGCTGCGGCTGCCGAAGGGCCCGGCCGGCCACGGCGAGGGGGCGCGCAACCCGCTGGAGGAGTTCCGGCGCGGACTCCAGCACGACTTCCTGCAAGCCGGCGGCTTCCTGGTGGTCGGCGCGGCGGCCGCCGCCACCTTCAACGTGCTCGTCCCGCCGTCGGTGCTGCGGACCTTCACCGACCAGCCCTGGCTCGGCGTGCCGGTGCTGGCCTTCCTCGCCGTGATCCTCGCCGTCTGCTCCGAGGCCGACGCCTTCGTCGCCGCCTCGCTCAGCGGGTTCTCGCCCACCGCCCGGCTCGCCTTCATGGTCGTCGGCCCGATGGTCGACCTCAAGCTCGTCGCCCTCCAGTCGGGCGCCTTCGGGCGGGCGTTCGCCGTCCGCTTCTCCTCCGCGACCTTCGTGGTCGCCGTCCTGGCCAGCATCGTGATCGGAGGCGTGCTGCTGTGAAGGCCACTGTCCGGGGCCTCGCCGGCCTCGCCCCGTCCCTGCTCGTCGCACTGGTGGGCGCGGCGCTGCTGCGGATCACCGTCGGGAGCGACGTGTTCCTGCAGTACGTCAAGGAGGGCCTGCGCCTTCCGCTGATCGCCTCCGGGCTCGTCCTGGTCGGGCTCGGGATCGCGGGCGTGGTGGGCCGGCTGACCGAGAAGCGCCGGGAGCCGGTGATGCGCTTCGGCCGCGACGCCGAGGGCAACGCCGTCTGGCTCCGGCCGACCGGCCATGACACCGATTCCGCCGGTGACCACGGGCACGGGCACGATCATGACCACGGCCCCCGGGTCGCGTGGCTGCTGACCGTCCCCGCCGCCCTGCTGCTCTGCCTCACTCCGCCCCCGCTCGGCTCGTTCAGCGCGAACCGGGACGGTACGGACGCCGTGGTCGAGCAGGCGGGCTACACCCAGCTGGCCGCGCAGCCCGCACCGGCCACGCCCGGCGCTCCGGCCTCGGTGTCGCTGCCCACGCCGATGTCGCTCACCGAGTTCATCGGCCGCAGCCACGACCCGCAGAAGAGCCTGGAGGGCCGCCCGGTCCGGCTCACCGGCTTCGTCACGGCCGGCGCGCAGCCCGGCGAGTGGTACCTCAACCGGCTGGTCGTCAGCTGCTGTGCGGCGGACGCCCGCCGGCTCCGCGTCCTGGTGCACGCCACCGGCCCGACCCCGGCCACCGACAGCTGGGTGGACCTCACCGGCGTCTGGCACCCCACCCCGGGCACGTCCACCACCGCCGCGCCCCGGATCGACGTCGCCGAGCGGCACGCCGTCCCCCAGCCCCGCGCCCCCTACCGGGACGTGCCGCCCTCGGACGGTTGACCGCCGCCCGCCGCCTCCCGCCGCCGAGGGGGCGCGGTGCGCCGGCGCCTCACGGCGTCAGCAGGCCCCGTTCGTACGCCTTCAGCAGTCGGCGCGGGACGAGGTGTTCGCGGCCGTCGACGGTGATCGGCGCGAGCTGCGGGGCGGCGGCCTTCCACTGGGCGCGGCGGTGACGGGTGTTGCTCCGGGAGGTCCTGCGCTTCGGGACGGCCATGTCGGGGCTCCTGTCGATGGGTCGGGGGGTGGTCGGGTGGCCGGTCAGGCGACCGGTTCGAGCAGGTCCGCGAAGGCGTCGGGGAAGGACTTCCAGCCGCGCTCGCCGGCCGTCAGTTCGGCGTCGGTGAGCAGGCAGGAGTCGAGCAGTTCGACGATCCCGTGGGCGTCCAACCCCTCGGCGGTGAAGACCAGTTGCTGGACCCGGTCGCCGTGGGCCGGGTGCCAGTCCAGGGCGGCGGCGGCCCGGCGGGCGGGCGGGTAGAGCTCCCAGGCGGCGTCCGGCAGCGCGGCCAGCCAGGGTCCGCACTCCTCGACGGCCAGGTTGGCCCCGGCGGCGTCCCAGGCGAGCAGCCGGTCGGGCCGGTTGGCCAGCCAGAACCGGCCCCGGCTGCGCTGGGCGGCCGGGACGAGCAGGTCCAGCGCCTCGTGCAGTCGCTCCGGGTGCAGCGGGCGGCGGCGCTCCCACACCAGGGTGGCGACGCCCGCCGCGTCGTGCTCCTGCGGCAGCAGCGCCAACGCCGGGTTGACCCGGTCGCGGGCGGCGGCCACGTCGAAGCCGCCGAGGGCCGCGCGCAGCAACTCGCCGGTGCCGAGCAGCACCCGTCGCGCCGTCGGGTGCAGCTGGCGCAGCATCGACAGCCCGGTGGCGCCGCCCCGGGCGACCGCGAGGGTGGTGGCGTACTCGACCTGGTGGGCGAGTGCCTCGGCGCGGGTGCGGGTGTCGTCCGGGGCGGTGTGCTCGCCGTGCTCCAGGAGCTCGTCGGGTACGGAGAGTTCGCCGATCAGCCGGTCCGGGTCGACGGCGACGACCACCCCGGCGAGCTCGATCAGCCCGGCCAGCGGGCGGCCGTCCAGCTCGCCCTCGGCGATCACCTCGACCACCGGGTGCGGGTCGCTGCCGCCCCACAACTCGACCACGGCCAGGCCGTGTTGCCCGGCCTCGGCGATCCCGGCCAGCTCGGGCAGCAGGTCCGCGCGCAGGGCGCAGCACGGGCAGTCGTTGGTCAGCGGCACCTCGGCGACGTCCAACACCCCCTCGGCGTCGCGCAGTTCGCGGTGGACCAGGCCGCGTCCGGCGTCCCGCAGATCGTGGTGGAGGACCACCGCGTCGATGCAGCCGTTCAGCAACTCCTGGACGGCGCGGCGGCGTTCGGCCCGGTGCAGGCCGGCGACCACGACCACCGGGAGCCGGGCGTGTTCGGGCACCGCGCTCACCAGCTCGACTTGCGCACGCCCGGCAGCTGCCCGGCGTGGGCCATGGTGCGCAGGTTGATCCGGGAGAGGCCGAAGGCGCGCTGGTAGCCGCGCGGGCGCCCGTCGAGGGCGTCCCGGTTGCGGATCCTGGTGGCGCTGGCGTCCCGGGGCTGGCGGGCCAGTTCGCGCTGGGCGGCGGCGCGTTCCTCGGGGGTGCTGGCGGGCCGGGCGATGACGCCCTTCAGCTCGGCGCGGCGTTCGGCGTGGCGCTCGACGACGGCGCGCCGCTGCTCGTTCTTGGCGATCTTGCTCCGCTTGGCCATCAGACCTTCTCCCCCCGGGCGCGGATCCGGGCGACGGCGGCCTCGACGCCGATCGCGTCGACGGTGCGGATGCCCTTGGCGCTCAGCGTCAGCCGGACGTACCGGCCCTCGCCGACCAGCCAGTAGCGCTTGTGCTGGACATTGGGGTCGAAGCGGCGGCGGGTGCGGCGGTGCGAGTGCGAGATCGCGTTGCCGAAGCCCGGCCTGCGGCCGGTCAGTTGGCAGTGGGCGGACATGGGAGCTCCGTTCCGACGGGGTCGATGCGCCTCACCCTACATGAAAATGGATTTCATTTCCTCATGGCTCCGCCGACCTCCTCCCCCTCGCAGCACCTCGCCCCGCCGGGCTGCTGCTCGGCGGGGCGAGGAGTTATGCGACTTCGGGGCCCGTGGTCGGGTCAGCAGTGGGCGGCCGGGCGGTTGCGGGTGACCAGGTCGGTGTGGCCGGTGGTGGCGTCGAGCCAGATCACCCGGGTGCCCTCGTCGGCAGCGGCGCCGTACTGGCCGCCCCGGTTGCAGGAGAGCCGCTCGGGGGTGCCACCGGTGAGCGGGAGCTGCCACAGCTTGGGGAGGGCGGCGTTCGTCCAGCCGGTGGTGTGGTGGTCGGTCTGGGACGCGTAGGTGACGGCCCGGTCCGAGGCGGTGACGGCCGGGTTCCGCACCGCCTCCGGTGCGTCGCCGGAGAGCAGGTCGGTCACGCCGGAGCCGTCCAGCGCGCCGGAGCGGATCGTGCTGCGCCGGGACGGGTCGGCGGGCGTCTCCACCCAGAGCAGGCGACCGCCCGCGAGGACGGCGGAGCCGGCGACCGGCGGACGCCCGTCCGCCGCCGCCCGCGGCAGGTACTGCGCGGTGACCTTGCCGAGGGCGATCGAGTAGACGGTGGGCGCGTAGACGTCGCCGCCCTGGTCATCCTTCCAGTGCTCGGTCCAGCCGAGGGTGCCGTCCCGGAGGGTGAGGCCGAGCGGGGAGTGGCCGTCCGGCAGCGGGAGCTCCACCACCGGGGCGCCGTCCCGGGAGAGCCGGATCCGGGACCGTCCGGTGGCGAAGTCGGTCACCTTGAAGGCGACGTCACCACCCGACACCTGGGGCGTGTCGAGGCTCTGGTTGCCGGTCTTGTAGACGCTGCGCACCGGGCCGCCGTCCAGCGGCCGGGCCAGCACCTCCATCCCCCACACCTGCTGGGCGTCCGTGCCGACGGCCACCCAGGCGGCCGACGTGCCGTCGGTGGCGGCCGAGCCCGTCCAGCGGGCGTCCTCGGCGGGGCTGACCCGGGTCGGTCCGTCCGGGCTGCCGACCGGACCGCCCGCCGGGCTGCTGGTGGAGCCGGTGTACACCGCCGTGCCGCCCTTGCCGCCCTGCCCGGTGCTGGCCATCACCCAGCGCCCCTTGGCAGCGGACGGACCGACCGGCGGCGCGGCGTCCCGCAGCAGCTGGCGGCTGTCCACGCCGATCCGGCGCTGCCAGCCGGGCCGGATCCCGTGTCCGTCGAACGCGGCTGCCACCGTGCGGAGTTGGGCCTTGGTCAGCCCCATCGACTGGCCGGCGGCGAGCACCGCGTTGCGGCCGTCCACGAAGTCGTCGGTCGGGGTGAGGTAGTCGGCGAGCGCACGGTAGACCAGCCGGTCGGCGGTGAGCGGGTCGAGGGTGCGTCGGATGTCCCACAGCGCGCCGCCGAAGATGGTGGAGTTGAGGTGCACCCCGCCGCCGTCGACCTCGGTGCCCGCGCCGAGGTAGTCGTCCACGGTGGTGCGGTGGTCGTCGAGCCGCCGGGTCGCGCAGGCCTCCGGGGTGCCGGTGCGGCACAGGCTCTCGCCGAGCAGCGCGGCGGCCGGGTCGTTCATCGACAGGCCACGCGCGGTCACCTCGATGGCGTTGCCGAAGTAGTCGGCCAGCGCCTCGTCCATCGCCCCGGACTGGCCGAGGTAGACCAGGTCGGCGGTGTGCTGGATGACGCCGTGGGTCATCTCGTGACCGGCGATGTCCAGCGCGACGGCGAACGGCCGGTAGGTGTCGTTCCCGCTGCCGTAGACCATCTTGGTGCCGTCCCAGTACGCGTTCGGGTACGGCTTGCCGTCGCTGGTCACGTTGACGACGGAGGTGATCGGCCCGCCCTTGCCGTCCAGGCCGTCCCGGCCGAGGCGGTTGCGGTAGAAGTCGTACACGGTGGCGGCGTTGACGTGCGCGTTGGTGGCGCCGCTGGTCCCGGCGGAGGCCGGGAAGTCCGGGCCCGCGGAGTGCACCGGCGGGCTGTCGGCGGGTATGCCGCCGTGGAAGTCCTCGACGTCCCGGCCGGCCGCGTCGACGGTGGTGATGCCGGCCGCGCGGGTGAGGTCGGTGAACTGGTAACTCCCGTCCGGCAGGCGGGCGATGTCGACCTTGACGGGGCGCCCGGAGAGGTCCGGAGCGGTCCCGGTGGCGGGCTGGAGGCCGGCGGCCTCGGCGCGGGGGGCGGTGCGGCCGTCGCCGTTGGCGGCGGCCGTGTTCGTGACGGCGTACGGGGCGCGGGCGTCGTAGGCGAGCGCGACCGCGCCGACCGTCGCGTCCACGTACACCTCGCGGACCAGCCCGGCGCCGCCGTCCGGGTCGGTGCCGCGCACGGTGAAGTGCCGCGCCAGACGGCCGGTGCCGCCGGGCAGGATCACCAGGCCCCGGTCCTCGGCCGTGGCCCCGGCCCGGGCCGGCGAGTCCCGCAGGTCGCCGATCGCCAGCGCCCGCAGCGCCTCGGCCGGCACGGTGGGGGTGGTCGGCGCGGTGAGGCCGGTGAAGTACTTGCCGCCGACCGACTCCACCCGCTGCCCGGCGCCGTCCCCGGTCAGGTGGACCAGGTACTGCGCGCCGAGCACCGGCACGCCGCCGAACCGCTGCTCGAACCTGACCGTCCGCCGGCCGTCGGCGGAGCTCGCGGTGCCGAGCTCGGCCAGCTGCCCGGGGTCGATGCCGTACCGGTCCGGATGGCCGGCGAGGTACGCCCGGGCGGCCTCGGCGGGGCTGCCGGGCGCCGCCTCGGCCAACCCGGTGACCAACTGCGGGGTAGCGGTGTCCTGTCCGGCCACCATCCCGGGGACGGCGGCGGAGTCGGCGGCGGGGTCGGACACGGGGGCGCCAATCGGCCCGGCCTGAGCCGACGGCGCGGCCAGGGCCAGGCTCAGCACGGCGGTGACGCCGACGCCGAACACCCTGGGCAGGCGGAAACGTTGCTGCACTGGGCTCCTCTCACGGAATACGGATGCGGACGGACGCAGAACGCACGTCAGCCCCATCGGCTGACGGTCCGCCACACGAACCACCGTAGGCCACCCAGCGAGATATGTCGATGGACTGTATATGTTGGTCGACGGCACCCGGCGGCGCCGGATCGGCCGGGCCATGCCCGCGTGAGCATGAATGTGATGGCCGGTCAGGTGAGCTGCGACACTGCTGTGCAGTGCACTGCCGGGTCAGAATGCGGGCATGACGTTGTGGATCTTGGACGCCCTGGTCGGACTGGTGACGCTGACCCTGGAGGCTGGAGCGGGCTACCTGAGCATCATTGTGGCCAGCCTGAAGCGGCAGGCGAACACGGGCAGCGGTCCCGCGCCGGGGAACCGGAACGGCACGGTATTGACCCTGGCCCTCGCGGCCACCGGCACGGTCGGTGCGGCCTTCTGGTGGGTGGGGCTGCCCGTCGCCGCCTGGATCCACTTCGCCGCAGGAGGCATCGTCGTCCTGCTGGCCCTGGTGGCCCTGGTGGCCGATCTTTCCGCGAAGGCCTGGCGTCGCCTTCGCCCGCCCAAGCCGGCGGCCAGGCGGAGGTGATCTCCGCCGGCCGCGTTCAGGCGGGTTGGAAGAATGCGAGCATCTTCTGACCGGCGTCCGGCGACGCCAGCATCTCCTGGATGTCCGCGGACTGTCGGGCGACAGCATGAGTGCGGGCGAACATCTCGCGTTCGTACTCCGCGACGGCGGCAGGGAGGTCGTCCGCGTGGGCGGCCAGCGAGAGGCCGAGCAGGGCGCCGTCGAGCATCGCCGCGTTGGCGCCCTGCCCCACCGGGGGCATCAGGTGGGCGGCGTCGCCGAGGAGGGTGACGCCCGGGGTCGAGGGCCAGGTCAGGCCGACCGGGAGGGTGGTGATCGAGCGGGGCAGGATCGTGTCCCCGCAGGCTGCGATCAGGGCGGTGAAGCGCGAGTCCCAGCCGGCGAACAGGTCGATCAGGTGCGCACGGGCGGCGGACGGGTCGTCGAACGGGATCCCGCTGGTGGCACACCAGTTGGCGGCGGTGTTGTAGAAGCTGAGGTACACGCGTACCCGGCCGTCGCCGTTCCGCTGCGCCGCCAGGGACTGTCCGTTGCCGAGCACCCAGTAGTTGCCGCGTCCGACCATGGTGGCGAGGTCGGGGTGGGTGAGGTCGATGTCGGGGATGGCGAGCTCGACGACGCTCTGGCCGGTGTGCGCCGGCCGGGCGTCGGTGAGCAGGGCGCGGACGCGGGAGTTCGCGCCGTCGGCGCCGACCAGGAGGTCGAATGTGGCCCCGCTGCCGTCGGCGAAGTGCAGGAGGCCGCGGTCGGCGGACTCGAACGCGTGCCCCCAGCGCACCGCGTGTGCGGGGATCGAGTCCAGCAGCAGGTTGCGCAGGTCGGCGCGGTCGACCTCGGGCCGGTCCAGCGGGGCGTCGTCGGGCGTGTCCTCCTGCAACAGCAGGGTTCCGTCCGGTTCGAGCAGACGCAGGTCCTGGCCCTGGGGACGGGCGATCGCGTGGAATTCGTCGATCAGGCCGGCCTCGCGAAGCGCCCGCTGGCCGGTCCCGGTGTGCAGGTCGAGCATGCCGCCCTGGCTGCGCGCGCCGCGCGAGGGTTCACGTTCGTAGACGACGGCGTCGATGCCGTGCAGGTGCAGCACGCGGGCCAGGGTCAGGCCGCCCAGGCCGGCTCCGATGACGGCGATGGTCATGAGTCCCCCCGATTCATGGTTTGGTCGACAAGGAGTTGCAGACCACCTTCGGACCCTATCTGGAGCGCACCTTCGCCACGGGCCGATTCCCCGCACTGGCCACGGTCGTCCGCGCGCTCGTCCCCGGAAATGCAAAGAACCCCCGCCGGTATCCCCGGCGGGGGTTCTTTGTGAATGATTGTTCGGCGGCGTCCTACTCTCCCACAGGGTCCCCCCT